>JAGWJY010000020.1 GCA_028865545.1 Alphaproteobacteria bacterium
TGAATTGGAAGGAATATTGACTTCAATTTCTGAAGCATTCCGTTTGTACTTTTTTGATCCATCTGAGAATCTCTCACTAAAGACGAAAGAATTTATCATGCATCGAGGTCTTGGTGGTTTTGAAATGTACTCTGGATGGTTGCCATCAGAAATTTGGATCAAGAAGTCGATAGTCAAGTTTTTTGCACGTGAGTATAAAATGACATTCAAGTGGTGCACTGCCGAGAATGAGGTAATTGAAGGTTCGCTCCCATTCTGACAGCGATTGATTTTGTCGAATTATATGGACAATGCACACCGAGAAGCAAAGCCACAATCGTCGAGATTTATCCGCTTGTATCCGGACGCATTCGGTGCGATGCCGTCGTCTGTTACGCAAAGGTACTTCACATCGCCGCGCATCCGCGCGGGCCTGCGGGTAAGCGGGAACCAACGGACGGGTGCCCTAGAATTTGCGGCGCAATCCGACGCGTTTTGGCTCTCGTCGCGCTTTGACGTGATAAGCCGCGGCCCATGACAATGAGTGCGCGTGGCGGAAGGCCCTTTCGTTTCGCTCGCGTCCGCACGCGGTCGCAACGAACCTCGCTCAGCACTTCCCCCGCTAAAGCGGGGGAAGAAAGGCGCTGGTGGCCGCATGCCGCTTTGCGATCCTGCTGTAGGCGGCATCGTCAAGCACGCCGATGCGATGCATGTCCTTAGCGGTTTCGAGCAGGGCCTTGGTTAGACGACTCGGTTTTTTCTTTTTGGGCTTGGCTTTGGTTTTCGTCATGGCGGCGTGTCCGTTTGCAGAGACGTGTCGTCTGCGTTCGGCATCATAGCACGATGCGCTCGTTTCGGAGAGGTTCACGCGTGTTTCACCTGGGTGGCCCGCGGGTCGTGACAACGAGGGTACGGCAGGTGGCCCCCTTCGCCCGCCTTCGGCGGGCACTTCCCCCGCAAGCGGGGGCAGAAAAGAAGAACAGCGCTACGCCGGACAAGTGCGGGGGCAGAAAAGGAGAGCAGCGCTACGCCGGACAAGCGCGGGGGAAGAAGAAACGTGTCGCTGCGCCGTGACGGAGCCGTCAGCCGCGCGATGCCGCGCCCGCACCGCCGCAGGAAGCTTTTGAATGAGGTGGCGCAAAGGTATATATTGCGCCGTCAGATGACGAAGGGAGGTGCAGATGAAGCGCTTTCTGTTTTTTGTCCCGCTGGCCGCGCTGGTGATGACGCCGGCTGCCGTGCTGGCCTATCCCAACGCTCCGAGCATCCAAGGCGGCATCCAGGCCATGGGGCTGGACACGATCCCGCGGACGGATCTCTCCAACCTGCGCCAGGTGGTCGATCGTCAGCACAAGCTTTATGAACTGCGGCAGGAAGGGCTGAAGCTCCAGGCCGAGGACGGCGGCACGCTGACGCCGCAGCACCGCGCCTATCTGCAGGCCAAGCTGGACGCCATCCAGGCGCACAGCACGGACTGAGACGGGCGCCGGGTGTGACGCGCGGCTTTCGAACGGCGCGGCGCCGGTCTATGCTGCGCGGGCAGATGGCCGTGGAGAGACGCCGATGAGAGTGCTCCGGTTTCTTGTTCCGCTCGCGGCGTTGACGCTGGCGCCGGTCGCCGCGCCGGCGGCGCTGGTCGGATCGAGCGCGCAAGGCGGCCCGCAATCCGGCACCACGCAGGGCGTGCAGGGCGGCATGACCGCCAGAGGCCTCGACACCATCCCGCGCACGAATTTCGTCAAGTTCCGCCAGGTGATGGAGAAGCAGCGCGCGCTCTATGCGCTGCGCGAAGAGGGTTTGCGGCTGCAGGCGGCGGACGGCGGCAGGCTGACGCCGCAACATCTCGCCTATCTGCAAGCCAAGCTGGACGCCATCCAGGGACGCACGGAGTAAGGCGCGCTATCGCCGGGCCGCCGAAGCCGCGATGCGGTCCTCCGGCTGCGGCGCGGCCAGGTAGGTCTTGAAGCCGAGATCGGCGCGCAGCAGATCGTCGAGCGCGAGATTAAAAAGATTGTGCACTTCGGCGGCACCGACTTCGGCGGCGTTCGCCGTGTCGCGCTGCGTGCCGACGACGCGCGCCATCACCGAGCTGTGGACCTGCCGGTGGGCGGCGAGATCGGGATAATCGAGCGCCGCCATCGCGGCTTCCTCCTCGCGGAAATGCCGCTCGAAGCGCGCGACGAGGCGCTGCAGGGTGTCGCGGAACAACGCGCCGTCGAGCATGTCGCGCTGGTCGGCCTGCGCCAGCAAGCCGTTCAGGATGGCGATCAGCTCGCGGTGGTCTTCGTCGATATGGCCGTGATGCACCAGTGCCGCGTCCGGCAGGAAGAATTTCGGCTTTGCCACCTCGGCGGTGGCCGGTTCTGTGCTCATGGCGTGCCGTTTCCCGCGTGTTCAACTGCCGGTGCAAATATTAGGCAGGACGGCTTGCCAAATGCTTAACCGCGGGCGGCGTGGTTAAGCATCGGTTACCGGTTACCGCAGGCAAAAAAAAGCGGGCCCGAGGGAGAGAGCCCGCTTCAGGTGGGTGCGGGAAGAAGCTAGTAGGGGAGCTTCTTCCCGCCCTCGATGGTGAAGCCGGTGGCGACGATGGCTTTGGTGGTGCCGCGCTGGCCGCCGCCGATGCTGAGCGCATAGTCGCCCGGCTGCACTTCTATATCGCCGGCCTCGGTCACCGAGCTGAGGTCGCGCGGCTTGAGGTCGAAATGCAGATGCTGCGTCTCGCCCGGCGCCAGATGCACGCGCTGCATGCCGCGTAGCGCCCGGATCGGCGTGCCGGGAATCTTCGGGAAGGCGAGATAGAGTTCGGCCACCTCGTCGCCGGCGCGCTTGCCGGTGTTCCTGACCTCGACGTCGACGCCGAGCGGCTCGCCCGCCTGCAGCTTGTCCGTCGACAGCTTGAGACCGCTATAGGCGAAGCTGGTGTAGCTGAGGCCATAGCCGAAGGGATAAAGCGGCTTGCCGGTGAAGTAGCGATAGGTGCGGCCCTTCATGGCGTAATCGTCGAAAGGCGGCAGCTGCCGGGTGCCGGTGTAGAAGGTCACCGGCAGGCGGCCGGCGGGATTGTTGGCGCCCGACAGCGTCTCGCCGATGGCGGTGCCGCCTTCCTCGCCCGAATACCAGGCGTCCATGATCGCCGAAGCGTTCTTCGCCGACCAGTTCACCGCCAGCGCCGAACCGTTCATCAGCACCACCACCAGCGGCTTGCCGGTCTTCTTCACCGCCTGCAGCACGGCTTCTTCCGCGGCCGGCAGCTTGAGGCTGGTGCGGTCGCCGCCTTTGAAGCCCGGCACGTCGACGTTCATCTCCTCGCCTTCGAGCTGCGAGGTGATGCCGACCACGGCCACCACCACATCGGCGTGCTGCGCCGCCGCGACGGCGCGCGGCAGCGGGTTGTCGGTCAGGGCGCCCCAGACGAACTTGATCGCCAAGGGACCGGGCGCCAGATCGCGCTCGATCCGCACCGCGTATTTGTGGCCCGCCTCGAGATTGATCTGCACCGTCTTGGGCGCACGCTGGCGCGGCACGGTGATGTCGACGATCAGCTTGCCGTCGACCCACAACCGGCCCGACCGCGAGTCGAGGCCGATCAGATAGGGACCGGTCTGCGTCGGCGTCAGCGTGCCCGTCCAGCGCACGGCGAATTTCGGCGCGGCCGGCAGTTCGATCTTGCGGTCGAAATCGTAGACCACGCCGGGATCGACGCGGCTGAGCACCGGCGTGCCGGAGAAGTCGGCTGTGGTGAAGAACGCGGCGGTCAGACCCGGCTTGCCGTCGTCGGCCGTCAGATAGGAAGTTTCCACGGGCTCCACCGGCCGCAGGAAATTCGTGCCCGGCTCGAAGGTGACCTTGGCGTTCGGGAAGGCGGCGCGGATGCCGTCGAGCGCGGTGACGGTGCGCGACGGAAAGCCGTTGTAATTGCCGTACAGCACCGTCTTCACGTCGGCGAGCGGACCGACCACGGCGATGCGCCTGACGCCGGGCTTCAGCGGCAACACGCCGTTGTTCTTGAGCAGCACGATGGACTCACGCGCCGCCTTGAGCGCCAGTTCGCGATGCGCCGGCGAATCCAGCTCGGACTCCGGCGTGTTGGCGTAAGGCACCATGCCCGGCGGATCGAACAGGCCGAGCTTCATGCGGGCGGTGAACAGCCGCTTCAGCGAGGCGTCCATCACCGACTCCGGCAGCAGGCCTTCCTTCACGGCGTCGACGTAGCGCTGATAGTCGTCGTTATCCAGCCGCGACTGCGAGAAGTCGGCGCAGTCGTTGTCCACGCCGTGCTTCATCGAAACGGCCGCGGCCTCCGCCAGCGTCTTCACATAATGATGCCCGCCGGTGGTGAACATGCTGAGCCCGCCGTCGATGTCGGCGATGGCGTCGCAATCCGACACCATATAGCCCTTGAAGTCCCAGGCGCCGCGCAGCGTGTCCGTCAGCAGAAAGTCGTTGGCGCAGGCGGGTTGGCCGTTGATGGCGTTGTAGGCGCACATGATCGAGTCCGCCTTGGCGTCGACGATCGCTTCGCGGAAGGCCGGCAGATAGGTGTCTTCCTCGTCGTGCTTGCTGACCTTGACGTCGGCCTCATGGCGCGTGGGCTCGGGGCCGCTGTGCACCGCGAAGTGCTTGGGCGTCGCAATGGTGCGGTAGTATTTCGGATTGTCGCCCTGCATGCCGGTGACGAAGGCGTAGCCCATGCGGCCGGTCAGGTACGGGTCCTCGCCGTAGGTCTCCTGGCCGCGGCCCCAGCGCGGATCGCGAAAGATGTTGATGTTGGGCGACCAGAAGTCGAGGCCCTGATAGATGTCGTGCCGGCCCGCGGCGATCGCCATCTCATATTTGACGCGCGCCTCGGTGGAGATGTCCACCGCCATGGAATGAACCAGCGCCGGATCGAAGGTGGCGCCGAGCCCGATCGGTTCGGGGAACACGGTGGCGACGCCGTTGCGCGCGACGCCGTGCAGCGCCTCGCTCCACCAGTTGTAAGCGGGGATGCCGAGCCGGGGGATGGCGCGTGCCTCATTGACCAGCTGCGAAGCCTTCTCTTCCAGCGTCATGCGCGAGACGAGGTCGTCCACCCGCTGCGCGATCGGCAGGTCGGGGTTCATGTAAGGCGGCGGGGCCGCTACGGGAGCGCTCCCATTCCGGGCCGTCGAAACAGGCGGCGTGCTGCATGAGGCCAGCACCAAGGATGCAAAGGCGGCGACCGCCAGCGAAATCTTACCGGACCAGTTCATAGGGACATTCCTCCTCGGCGCATTATCAGCGGTTGGATAATCCCTACACCGGCAGAGCGTTTTTCGCAATTCAGGGACACGCGCCTGGCTTCGCGGATGACAGAGACGTGACCCCTGGGCGCGCGCGAGCAAGGTCCGATGGCCGCTGCCATCCCGGGGCATGAGCGCCGCGGCGGATCAAATTGCGGCGCACGGCGTCCTAGGCTCGCCGTGCGTCGGCAGGTAGTCAGGCCGCGGCGGTCTGCGATACGGGGTGCACGGCGCGAAAACTGATGCCGATGCGGTTCCAAGCATTGATCGCCGAGATGGCGACGGTGAGATTGACCAGTTCTTCCTGGCAGAAATGTTCGCGGGCCATGTCATAGACGTCATCGGGCACATGGGAGGTCGAGACCAGCGTCACGGCTTCGGTCCAGGCGAGGGCGGCGCGTTCGCGTTCGCTGAACAACGGCGATTCCTGCCAGGCGCTGAGCATATAAAGTCTTTCCTCGCTTTCCCCGTGCGCACGCGCCTCGCGCGTATGCATGTGGACGCAATAAGCGCAGCCATTGATCTGCGACGCGCGCGTCTTCACGAGATCCAGCAGGCCCCGGTCGAGGCCGCTGGCTTGGGTGAAGCCTTCGAGCAGCGTCAGAGCTTTGATCGCTTCCGGCGCGGCTTTGTAGGGATTCAGCCTAGGTTTCATCATTCTTCTCCTTTCGTGGTGATCGCGGCTGGTTGCTATCGGCGCGGCCGCACGCCGTCCAAAAAAATCCGCACAGCGGTCTGTGCTCTCTGTTCGGTGTCTTCCGCCGAAGGGCGAGACATGAGGCCGAGCACCGTCTTGAGATGCCGGTTGTCGCGGATCATGCCGACAAACTCGTCCGCGGCGCCGTCCGGATCGTCGAGCGCGATGTCGCCGCGCTCCAGAAATTCCTTCAGCACCTGAGACAGCCGAGCGCTCGCGAGGCCCGGGCCGCTGTCGTAGAAGAGCTTCGCCAATTCCGGAAAGCGGACGCCTTCGGCGACCACCAGGCGATACAACGCCAATACGGTCGGCGACATCTGCACGCGGTTCAGCTCGCGCGCGAATTCGAGCAGCGTCGCATCGAGATTCCGCCCGGCCATGGCTTCGGGCGCCAGCGCCGCCAGCGCATGCCTGGCATTGTCCGTGACGATCGCGGCAAACAAGCCTTCCTTGCTGCCGAACTCGCTGTAGATCGTGCGCTTCGAGCCGCCGACCTTGGCGATGATGTCGTCGATGCTGGTGCCGGCGAAGCCATGTTCGAAGAACACCGGCGCCGCGGCCTTGATGATCTCTTCGCGACGGGTCTCCTGACGGCTCTTGCCGGGCTTTTCGGTCGCGGTCGTCTTTTTTCCTGCAGCCATCACATTGCCTCTTGACTGGTACGGTACGTTACCGTACCTATGAGTGGTAATATGCATTACCAAACGGAGGATGTCAATGGTTGGAAAGAAAAAGCTTCTGGCGGCAGGGCTTACGCTGGCCGCCGTGATGGTCCTGGCCTGGGTGAGCGGCGGTTTTGCGGCCTGGAGCGGGGAAGAATCGACCGACGACGCCTATGTCCAGGGTGACATCACCCCGATCGCCCCCAAGGTCGCCGGCTATATCTCCGCAGTCGCGGTCGGCGACAACGCCAAGGTTCGGGCGGGCGCGGTGCTGTTCCGCATCGACGACCGCGACTACCGCGACCGCGTCAGCGCCGCCAAGGCCGATGTCACGATGAAGCTGGCGGCACTCACCGACCTGGCGGGCGAACGCGGCTTGCAGCTGGCGCTCATCGCCCAGGCAAAAGCCGGCGTCGTGGCCGCGCAGGCGCAGGCGCAGCGTTCGGCTCTCGATTATCAGCGTTACGACCGGCTGCTGAAGGCCGCCGCGATCAGCCGCCAGCTTTACGATCAGGCGCGTGCCGCCAATATCCAGTCGCAGGCCGGCGTCGCCGAAGCCCAGGCGGCGGTGATCGCCGCGCAGCGCAAGCTCGATGTGCTGGATGCGCAACAGAGCGAAGCGCAGGGCGCTGTGGCGGCGTCGCAAGCCGCACTCAGACTCGCGCAGCTCGATCTCGACAACACGGTCGTGCGCGCGCCGGTCGACGGCGTGGTCGGCAACCGCACCATCCGTGTCGGCCGCTATGTCACGCCGGGTACGCCGGTGCTCGACGTCGTGCCGCTCTCCGGCGTGTGGGTCGTCGCCAATTTCGAGGAGACGCAGCTCGCGGATATGAAAGCCGGCCAGCGGGTCCGTATCTCGGTCGACGGTTACTCGGGTGTGTCGCTGCACGGAATCGTGGACAGCATGGCACCCGGCAGCGGTGCGGCCTTCAGCCTGCTGCCGCCCGACAACGCCACCGGCAATTTCGTGCGCATCGTGCAGCGCGTGCCGGTGAAGATCCGTCTGGATGCCGACAATCCGCTGCAAGGCCGGCTGGTGCCGGGGCTCTCGGCGTCGGTGTCCGTCGATGTCGCGCATGCGCCGCGCCAACGTGTTGCGCAGTTGCAGGGGAGGGACGTGCCGTGACCCGCGCGGAGGAGCGCAATCTGCTGCTGCTCTGCGGCATCACGCTTGCCGCGACGGCCGATGCGGTGGCCGGCACCGCGCTCACCCTCAGCCGCTCCAGCATGATGGGCGCCGTGCATGCCACATCGGATCAGTATTCCTGGCTCGACATGGTCTATACGGCCGCGAAGCTGGTGGCCTTCCTGTTCGCCGCGGCCATTGCCGAACGCTGGGGATGTTATCGCGTGCTGGTCGGCGCACTCGCGGCGGCGCTGGTCGCGGCCCTGGCATGCACGATGACCGATGCCGTGGGGTTTTTGCTTTTCTGGCGGATGTTGGAAGGACTGGCCGGCGGTCTGATGCTGGTCAGCGGCCAGACCATTCTGCTGGCGATCTATCCGCGCGCGCGCCAACCGATCGTGCAAGCGGTCTTCGCATTGGGCGCGGTGATGGCGCCGACCACGGTGGCGCCGGCGCTGGAAGGCTGGATCGTCGATGCCCTGGTCTGGAGCTGGGTGTTCCGCGCCGCATTCGTCATCGGCCTGATAGCGCTCGGTTTGATTTTGACGGCGCCGTTGCGCGACGTGCACAAGACCCGCACGCTGCGGCTGGACTGGCCCGGCGTCGCCTCGCTTTCCGTCGCGCTCACCGCCGTCGTTTATCTTCTGACCATGGGCGAGCGCTGGAACTGGTTCGTGTCGCCCGAAAGCGGATACGCGCTGGCGCTGGTGCTGGCCGGACTGGCGGCTTTCGTGATGCGCCGCCCGCACGCGCCGATGATCGTCTTGTCGCCTTTCGCCCATCGGGATTTCGCCTTCGGCTTCATCGTCAGCTTCATGGCAGGCATCGCACTCAGCGGCAGCGCCTATCTCATTCCGGCTTTCGCCGCGTCGGTGCTGGGCTTCTCGCCCAAGGCGGCGGGTTTTCTTCTTCTGCCCGGCGGCGCGCTGGTGGCGCTGGGACTGCTCGGCGCCGGCCTGCTGATCGCATCGGGCAAGCTGGTGCCGTTCAAGCTGGTGCCGCCCGGCCTGATCCTGCTGATCACGGCGATCTGGATGCTGTCCGGATCGTCCTGGGACAGCGGCGCGGGAACGATGATGCTGCCGCTGCTGTTGCGCGGTCTCGGCCTCGGTTTCCTGTTCGTCTCGCTGACGCTGATCACCTTGCTTGGTCTCGAGGACGGCGAACGCCTCGCCGGTGTCGGCCTCTTCAGCTTCGGCAAGCAGATGGGCGGGCTGGTCGGCGTGGCGGGGCTGCAGACCTTCATTGCGCATCACGCGGCGCTGGCCGGCGCCGTGCTGACGGCGCGCCTGACGCCCGACAGCGTGCTGCTGGCGGCGCGGCTGGCCGCGATCAAAGCGGCGCTGGCGTCGCGCGGCATGGATCCGGCCTCGGCGGCGCGCGCCAGCGATTCCGTTGTCGAACATCTGGTGCAGCATCAGGTGGCGCTGCTGTCCTACACCGAGGCCTTCGCCGGGCTGGCGCTGTTCTTCGTCGCCACGGCGCCGCTGATCCTGCTGATCAAATTCACCCTGGCGCGGCGGATGAAGGCATAAGGCGAGAGCGCCGCAAGCCTGCTAATCTGCCGCCATGAGCGCCGAGGCCGACTCCACCAGCGTGTTGCCGTCCGTCTTCGCCCGCTGGTTTGCGGCACGAGGTTGGGCGCCGCGCACGCATCAGCTGGCGCTGATCGACCATGCGGCGCGCGGAGAGTCGGTGCTGCTGGTGGCGCCGACCGGCGGCGGCAAGACGCTGGCGGGGTTTCTGCCGAGTTTGATCGAATTGTCTGGAGCATGCCCCCTTCGGCCTTCGGCCACCTCCCCCGTAAACGGGGGAGGAAAAATCTCGAGCAAGCTTCGGCGTTCGCGCACACTCCACACCCTCTATATCTCGCCGCTGAAGGCGCTGGCTGTGGATGTGGCGCGCAATCTGGAAACGCCGGTGGCGGAGATGGGTCTGGATGTGCGCATCGAAACGCGCACCGGCGATACGCCGCCGTCGCGCCGCCAGCGGCAGAAATATGCGCCGCCGGACATCCTGCTGACGACGCCCGAGCAGCTGGCGCTGCTGCTGGCCAATGGCACGGCGCCGCGTCTGTTCGAGAATTTGAAGACCGTGGTGCTGGACGAACTGCACGCGATGCACAATTCCAAGCGCGGCGATCTGCTGGCGCTGGGTCTGGCGCGGCTGCAGAAGCTTGCGCCGGCGCATCGCCGCGTGGGCCTGTCGGCGACGGTAGCCGATCCCGCGCCGCTGCAGCGCTATCTGGTGCCGCAGCCCATCGGCGGAGAGGCACGATCGGCGCTGGTGCTGGGCGGCAAGGGCGCAGTGCCGGAGATTTCCATTCTGGCGTCGGAAGAATATGTGCCCTGGGCCGGACATCTGGCGCGCCACGCCATGGGCGATGTGATGGCCGCGATCAAGCGCGCCAAGACGGCGCTGATCTTCGTCAACACGCGCAGTCAGGCGGAACGCACCTTTCAGGATCTGTGGCGGATCAACGAAGACAATCTCGCCATCGCGCTGCATCACGGCTCGCTGGCGCCGGGGCAGCGGCGCAAGGTGGAAGCGGCGATGACCAAAGGCCTGCTGCGCGCGGTGGTGTGCACCTCGACGCTCGACCTCGGCATCGACTGGGGCGCGGTGGATCTGGTGATCTGCGTCGGCGCGCCCAAGGGCGCCGCGCGGCTGGTGCAGCGCATCGGCCGCGCCAATCATCGCCTCGACGAACCGAGCCGCGCCCTGCTGGTGCCGGCCAACCGTTTCGAAGTGCTGGAATGCGAGGCGGCGCGCGAAGCGGTGATGGCGGGCGAACTCGACGGCGAGCGGCTGCGCGAAGGCGGGCTCGACGTGCTGGCGCAGCATATGCTGGGCATGGCGTGCTGCGCGCCGTTCGACGCGGACGCGCTGTATGAAGAGGTGGCGTCGGCCTCGCCCTATCGCGGCCTGACGCGCGAAGATTTCGACGCCGTGGTGGATTTCGTGGCGACCGGCGGCTATGCCCTGAAGCGCTATGACCGTTACGCCAAATTGCGCAAGACACCGGAGGGGTTGTGGTGTCTGGCGCATCCCAAGCTGGCGCAGCAATACCGGCTGAATGTCGGCACCATCATCGAAGAGCCGATGGTCGACATCCGCATCCAGTCGCGCGGACGGCCGGTGGGCGCGGGCGGGCGTGTGCTGGGGCAGCTCGAGGAATATTTCGTCGAACAGCTGTCGCGCGGCGATACCTTCGTCTTCGCGGGCGAGGTGCTGGCCTTCGAAGGCATGCATGAGGACGCCGCCTTCGTCTCGCGCACCAAGGATCACGAGGCGCAGGTGCCGTCCTATATGGGCGGGAAGTTTCCGCTTTCGACGTTTTTGGCGCAGCGCGTGCGCGAGATGGTGTCGAAGTCGGAGACCTGGAACCTGCTGCCCGATCCGGTGCACGAATGGCTGCGCATCCAGGAATGGCGTTCGGTGCTGCCGCAGCCGGGGCAATTGCTGGTGGAGACCTTTCCGCGCGCCACGCGCTTCTATCTCGTCTGCTATCCCTTCGAGGGGCGGCTGGCGCATCAGACGCTGGGCATGCTGCTGACGCGGCGGCTGGAGCGGCTGCAGATGCGGCCGACGGGATTTTCCGCCAACGAATATGCGCTGGCGGTGTGGGGCTTGCGCGACATGCGCGGCCTCGATTTCGGCAAGCTGTTCGACGAGGACATGCTGGGCGACGATCTCGACGCCTGGCTGGCGGAATCCAATCTCTACAAGCGCACCTTCCGCAATTGCGCGATGATCTCGGGGCTGATCCAGCGGCGCACGCACGACAAGGAAAAGACCGGGCGGCAGGTGACCTTCTCCACCGATCTGATCTACGACGTGCTGCGCGAACACGAGCCCGATCATATCCTGCTGCGCGCCACCTATCAGGACGCCGCCACCGGCCTGCTCGACATCGCGCGGCTGGGCGAGATGCTGGCGCGGGTGAAGGGGCGCATCGTCAAGCGGGCGCTGGACCGCGTCTCGCCGCTGGCGGTGCCGGCGCTGCTGGAGATCGGCCGCGAGATGGTGGCCGGCGCCGGCCACGAAGACATCCTGCGCGAAGCCGAAGACGCGCTGATCGCGGATGCCATGCGGGTGGAGTGAAGTCTTCCTCAAGGGGAGGCTGCAAATGTCCTTGATGCGCCGCCGCCATCAAGAATGTTTGATGCGCCTCGGCTTGGTATTGCACGACAGGCGGGCTAGCGTTCCGCGTCCTGAGGGGGAATGCCATGCGAAAATCTGCCGTCGCGCTGCTGGGCGCCGTTTCCGTCTTTGCCTGCGCCGCCTCCGCCGCGCCGGCCAATCTGGCGCCGATCATCCTGCCCAAGCCGGCGGCGCCCGGCCCGGCGGTGCAACCCTATGTGAATGTGCCGGCCGGGCTGGTGGCGCTGACGCATGTGCGGCTGATCGACGGCACCGGCGGGCCGGTGCAGGAAGATCGCACCATCGTCATCGACGGCGGCAAGATCGTCTCGGTCGGACCGGCGAGCGATGCGCCGCCGAAGGACGCCAAGGTGCTCGACCTCTCCGGCGACACGGTGCTGCCGGGGCTCGTCGGGATGCACGACCATCTCTATTACATCGGCCGCCCCGATCTGAACGCGGCGGCCGCCAGCGATCCGCCGGTGCTGGCGCCGCAGATGACCTTCTCGGCGCCGCGGCTCTATCTCGCCAACGGCGTCACCACGATGCGCACGACGGGCAGCGTCGAACCCTATGCGGACATCAACCTCAAACATCTGATCGACGCGGGCACGCTGCCCGGTCCGCATATGGATGTGACGGGGCCGTATCTCGAAGGCGCCGGATCGTACTTCGTCCAGATGCACCAGCTGCGCGACGCCGCCGATGCGCGCAAGACGGTGGCGTTCTGGGCCGACCAGGGCGCCACCTCGTTCAAGGCTTATATGATGATCACGCGTGCCGAACTGAAGGCGGCGGTCGAAGAGGCGCACAGGCACGGACTGAAGATCACCGGACATCTCTGCGCCGTGACCTATCCCGAAGCCATCGCGGCGGGCATCGACGATCTGGAGCACGGCTTCTTCGTCAACACGCAGCTCGATCCTGGCAAGAAACCGGACGAATGTCCCAAGACGACGGGATTGCCGACGATGGTGGCGATGACGCCGGACAGCCCGGCGGCGACGGCGCTGATCAAGGATCTGGTGGCGCATCACGTCGCCGTCACCTCGACGCTGCCGGTGTTCGAAGACCTCGGGCGCGGACTCAAGCGGCTGCGGCCGGCCGAGCTGGCGGCGATGTCGCCGCAGGCGCGGGAGGCCTATCTCTACGAGCGCGACGCCATCGCCAAGAGGCCGGCGGCAAGCGCCAAGGACTGGGCCACGGCCTATCAGAACGATGTCGGGATGGAGCACCGCTTCGTCGCGGCGGGTGGCTTGCTGCTGGCGGGGCCCGATCCGACCGGCGACGGCGGCGTGGTGCCGGGCTTCGGCGATCTGCGCGAAGTGGAGCTGCTGGTCAAAGGCGGCTTCACGACGGAAGAGGCGGTGAAGATCGCAACCTTGAACGGCGCAACCTATCTCGGCCTGCAGAAGCGCATCGGTTCCGTGGCGGCCGGCAAGGATGCGGACCTGTTCGTCGTGAAGGGCGATCCGTCCAAGACCATCGACGATATCGAGAAGGTCGAGACCGTGTTCAAGGACGGCGTCGGCTACGACTCGGCGGCGCTGCTGGAATCGGTCAACGGGCGTTACGGGGAGTACTGAAGCGAATAGCAATTCTATTCTGCTCTGTCTTACCCTATTCGCCACTCGCCCTTGTCGGTTCCCACCACGCCAGACCGTCGGGTTCCGGACCGGCGTCGATCTTGTCCGTCATGGTCAGCGTCTTGACGTCGACCACGGCGACATAGTGATCGCGCGGACAGGCGACGAAAACGCGGCTGCCATCGGGTTGCATCTGCACGCCCGAGGCGCCGCGCTGCTCGATCGGGATAAGTTTGACGACCTGACGCGTATGGGCGTCGATCGCCGCCAGATTCTTGCCGGCGCGCATGGTGACGAAGACCAGCTTGCCGTCCGGCGTGAAGGTGAGGCGGTTGGCGCCCTTGGTGCCCGGGTCGATGGTCGCCGAGACTTTCTCGGTGGCCAGATCGATGATCGAGATGGTGCCCTCGTTGTTGCCGACCCAGACTTCCTTTTCGTCCGGCGACACGGCGAAGCCTTCGGCCGCCTGGCCGACAGGGATCAGCGTCGGCTTCCAGCCGGGTGAGGTGTAGGAGGCCGGCGGCGGCGGCGCACCGGGCGCCATGGTGGGCGAGATGATGATGCTGTCATAGACGCTCATGGTGCCGGAGCCGGCATTGGAGGCGACGATCTTCTTGCCGTCGCGCGAGATCCACAGCATGTGGGTGCGCATCTGCCCGGTACCCAGGACGCCGACGATCTTGTGCGTCCGGAGGTCCAACTCGCCGAGAGCCTGCGAGCGGTCGGCGGTGAACCAGAGAATTCCGTCGTGGACCGCCATGCCGTGCGGGCCGACCAGCGGCGCCACCGGGATGTGCGGCAGGGCGCGGGCATGCACCAGATCGACAACCGCGATGGTATGCCCCGTGCCTTCCAGGAAATTGCTGACATAAGCGGTCTTGTTATCGGGCCCGACAATCACCTCATGGGGGTTCTCGCCGACGGGAACATGGGCGGTCACCTTGAGCGTCGTTCCGTCGACGATGGCCACGGAACGGGACTGCTTGGTCACCACCAGCAAAGAGCCGTGCGAAGCCGCCGCCGCGGCAGCTGTCGTGGCGCAGAACGCGGCTGCCACCAGCAATGGCTTCAACAGATGTCTCATTTTCCGGCCTCCCCTTTTTCCAGCCCTGATACCTCCATAAGCGTGGATATTCCAATCCTGCTGGCGCATCGCCCCAGACCGATCTGGTATAGGCTTGCGGATCATGACCACCGACCATGACCTGCATATCGAGGTGAACGGCGAAAGACTGCTGCTCGACCGCTCGGGCGCGGCCTATTGGCCGGCGGAGAGGACGCTGGTGTTCGCCGATCTGCATTTCGAGAAGGGTTCGGCGATGGCGCGGCGCGGAAGCTTACTGCCGCCTTACGACACGCGCAGCACGATCCGGCGCATGGAACAGACCATCGCGCGCTTCGCGCCGACGCGGGTGATCGCGCTGGGCGATTCCTTTCATGACGGCGAGGCCGATGCGCGGCTGGACGCGGAAGAGCGCGCCATGCTGACGGCGCTGGCGGCGTGCGGCGAATGGATCTGGGTGGAAGGCAATCACGATCCCAAGCCTCCGGCCTGGATCGGCGGCATCGTGGCGTCGCAGTTCGCGCGCGGCGGGCTGGTGTTCCGCCATTTGCCGACGGCGCAGAGCGGCGAGGTCGCCGGCCATCTGCATCCGGCGGCGACGGTGACGCGGCGCGGCACGTCGGTGCGGCGGCGCTGCTTCGTCTCGGACGGCGCGCGGCTGTTGCTGCCGGCTTTCGGCGCCTATGCCGGCGGACTGGATGTGCGCGACGAGGCCATCGCCTCGCTGTTCGCGGGCGGCTGCACCGCCTATGCATTGGGGCGCGAGCGCGTCTATGCGGTTCACGCCTTGCGGCGGAACAGGAACGACGACATCCAGCCGAGCAGCACCGCCATCAGAACGGTCGAGAGGCCGTAGGAAAACGGCGAGTCATGCGCATAGGCGTAAAGCCGGCGGTCGAAGTCGGTCTGGTCGACGAACAACGGCGTGGATTGCGCGCTGACCACATTGCCGTCGCGGAACAGATAGACCTGCACGTTGTACGAACCGCGCGGCACCGCCGCCGGCACCGGAACGCGCACGCGGAACAGCGTCGAGCTCAGCATTTCCACGCCTGAGCCGTTCTGCACGTAAAGGTGCTGCTTGCCGAGCGCGCGCACCATCGCCCGGACATAGGGATCGATACTGCCGTCGCTGAGGGCGCGTTCCGGGCGCAGATTGTCGAGGCCCAGATCGTAGCGGCGCAACGTGTCGGGCGGCGCGATGTCCTTGAGCGGGCGCGTGCTGGCCAGGAAGTAATAGGAAGGCATGCCGACAAGCTGCGCCCGCGCATTGTTGATCCAGATGCCGGCGATGCGGTCCTTGCGGCGCACCGTGACCCTGGCATCCGGCCCGCGCACCACCACCACGATATCGCGGCCCGGCGTTTCCTCAGGTTGTTCGACGGCGCCGAACACGGTGAGATCGGTGCCGCTATAGTTCGACGTGATCTCCACCACGTCCTGCGAAACACCGGATACCAGATCCTCATCCGCCGCCGCAGGTAGCGTGACGACAAGAGCGGCCGCAGCAGCAAGCAGGAGGCGCCGCGTCACGGCCCACCTACCGCGACGGTGTAGAGATCGGCCGGCGTCGCCACCATCTCGAAGAACAGCCGGGCCGCCACCGCCAGCACCAGCAGCGCCAGCAGCAGGCGCAGTTGTTCGCCGCGCAGCCTGGTGCCGACGCGTACGCCGTATTGCACGCCGATCACGCCGCCGAGGATCAGGAACAGCGCCATCACGATATCGACGGTGTAATTGTCGACGGCGTGCAGGATGGTGGCTGCGGCGGTGACGAACAGAACCTGGAACAGCGATGTGCCCACGACGACATTGGTCGGCATCCGCAGCACATAGATCATCACCGGAACCATCATGAAGGCGCCGCCCACGCCCATGATCGCCGACAGCACGCCCACCACCAGCCCGAGCACCACCGGCGGGATGGCGCTGATATAGAGGCGGGACTCGCGGAAACGCATCTTGAAGGGCAGGCCGTGGATCCAGTTGTGCTGGCCGGGCTTGCGTCCGAAGGACGACTGGCCGGTGCGCGCGGCCCGCAGGGTGCGCAGCGACTCGTTCAGCATCAGGCCGCCGACGATGCCGAGCAGGATCACATAGCTGGCCGACACCGAGAACTCGGATTGTCCCATGCGGCGCAACACGCTGAACAGATAGACGCCGAGCGCCGTGCCGACGAGACCGCCCGACAGCATGACCGCGCCCATCTTCAGATCGACGGTGCGGCGGCGCCAATGCGTGACGACGCCCGAAAAAGTGACGGCGGAGACCTGGCTGGCGGTGGTCGCCACGGCGACGCCGGGCGGAATGCCGTAGAAGATCAACAGCGGCGTCAGCAGGAAGCCGCCGCCGATACCGAACATGCCGGAGAGGAAGCCCACGCCGAAGCCCATGCCGAGGATGACCAGCCAATGGACTGACATCTCGGCGATGGGCAGATAGATTTCCATCGATCGAAAATCGCTTATGGGAAAAGGCGGCGAAGCACCGGATCAACGCCAATCTGCGCGTCTGAGAATGCGTGGTCAACCGCTCGCGGGCGTCAGCCGCGCGTCACGTCGGCCGTCGTCGGGGCCACGTTGGCATGCGGATCAAGCGGCGCCGGCTTGAAGGTATCGGCGGCATGCTGGGCCGCGGCGCGGTCGTCGGCGCTCAACTGAGTCGTGAGCGCCTGCAGGCGGGCTTTGGATTCCGCGTCACCCTGGGCGGCCGCGATGGCGTACCACTTGTAGGCATTGAGCAGGCTCTGCGGCACGCCGAGGCCGCGCTCGTAGAGCACCGCAAGATTGAACTGCGAATCGGACAGGCCGAGATTTGCGGCCCGCGAGAACCAGCGCGACGCCTCGGCGAAATCCTTCTTCACGCCGGAACCTTCGGCGTAGGCCACCGCGAGATTGTGCATGGCCTTGCGGTTGCCCTGATTTGCGGCGGCTTCATACCACTGTACGGCCTTGGCCTGGTCCGCCGGTGCGCCGCGGCCGCGCTCGTACATTGTGCCCAGGCGATATTGCGCGACAGGCTCGCCGGCCTGGGCCGAGCGGCTGAGCCATTTGAAGGCCTCGGCGTCGTTGGCGGGAACGCCGTCGCCATCCAGGTATTTCAGCGCGACGACCAATTCGGCTCTGGCATTCCCCGCGTTAGCAAGCGTGGTCAGGCGATCCAGCGCCGGAATGGAGGCGGTCTGTCCCAGCTTGACGGGCGGCTTGGTGGCTTCCGGCCGGCTTGGCGCCGTTGCTACGGCCTTCGGCGGACCGGAGGGCATGACCTGTGGGCGTTCGGCCTCCGTGTTCCGGATGGGCGCCGGTTTCGCGGCCGGCTTCTGAACGGGCTGCTGCGCGGGCGTTTGCACGACATGCGGCTTCTGTGCCGGCTGCGCGGTCTGCTGGCTCGCTTGTGTTCCGAGATCGTCGGAGGACTGGTCCGGCGATGTCGACGGTTTGATGGCCGGCACCGGCCGCTGCTTGTCGAACAGAGCGCCGATGGCCGAGTTGGAGGACGTCACGCTGGCCGTGCGATGGCTGAGGATGGCGCCCGCGATCACCGCGATCGCCGCCAGAGCGAGCACGCCGATGCCAAGATAAAGCGTGCGGCCGGAACGACCTGCGGCGGGTTTCGACGACGTGGCGTTCCACGCGAAACCGCCCAGCGCGCTGTTGCTGCGCACCGCTTCGGCTTCCGAGGCGGCGCGCGCCGAGCGGCGTGCGGCCGAAAGATAGGAATCCACCGTCGGCTGCGACGCGACGGCTTCGGCACCAAAGCCCTGACCGGCGGAGAAGGTGTGCTCGCCGCCGAATGCCGTCGCCGTGTCATAGGCGGGAGGCGGCACGAAGGCCGGATCGGCGAAGGGCGGTTTGTTGTCGGCGGCGTCGGGGAAGGGCGGCAGGTCGAACGCGGGCAGCGCGCTGAACGGCGCGCCGGGATTGAAGGGCGCACTCGGGCTGGCGAAAATCGACGGCTCGGGCGGCGGCGGTTCCGGCGCCTTCTGCTCTGCCTTTTCGGCGATCGCGCTGCGCAATTCGGCGATTGCCTGACGCTGCGCGGCTTCCGAGGCCTCGAGGCGCTGCGCGAGTTTCTTGAGAGCCGCTTCGGCATCGTCCGGTTGATCGTCTTCGCCGTGGTCGATGCGGCTGACGATATCGCTCATGGCGCGTTCGATGCCCGAAAGCCGGCGATCGATCATGGGATCGGTGCCGCCGCGGGCCTCGAGCCTGCGGACGTTCTCTTCCAGGCGCGCGATGGTCTCGGAGGAATCTTCCTTGCGGACCTCCTGGCGTGCTTCCAGCGTTTCGAGGGCGCGCTCGAGTGCCGTGGCGTTCGAATGTGCGGCTTTCTCGACCGTGCGGATGCGTTCGTCGAGATTGGCGATGCGGCCGTCCAGCGTGCGCGCCGCTCCCTCGGCGTCCCGGCGCGCCTGACCGAGGCGCCCTGCAAGATCTTCGAGATTGCCGGCGAGCGTGCTGACCTGCGCCGCCGACTGGTTGGCGGTCTCGGTGATCTGATCGGCCAGACGCGACAAGCCCTGATGCAAGGCCTTCACGGCGTCGCGCAAGGAGTCGGAGCCGTTCTGGCGCTCCATCCGCTCAAGACGTTCCGAGAGGCCGACGACATGCGCGCCGAGCTGATCGAAAGCCTGCGCCTGCTCACGCGCGGCGACGTTCATCTCCACCGCGGCCTTGCTCATGACGCGATTGTTTTCGCTCTGGCTGCGTTCGGCGGAGTCGAGACGGCGGCTCATGCCGCGCAGCTGATCTTCGATGCGGCGGTAGACGCTGGAAGTCTCGCTTTCACTGCGCGAGACGCGATCAAGCATCTCGTCGCTGTCGCGGCGCGACGCCGCACGGTCGATGCCGCGTCCGCTCCACTCTTCGCGATAGGGCTCGTGATAAGGGGGCTGATGCGGCTCGCTCATGTCGGACAAGCCCGCAAGGATTCGCCGGGTGAGCCATTCGCCGATGGACAGGCCTTCGCGCCTTGCCGCCGCCCGAGCAGCCTCGCGTGCCTCTGACGGGATCCCCGCCACGTTCCATGGTAGATCAGGCCGCATCTCGACTCACTTAGCCCAGTACCCCCAAAGGAAGGTATCGGCGACAACATGTAGTGTAAAGAAACGTTCGACAAATCAAGAGGAAAGGGGGTCGGGACAGCCATCCCGAGACAATCTGCTAACAGAATTAACGGCTGGTTAGCATCCGCGACAGCGACTCAGCGCAGTGGCTCCTGCACCCCGGCGCGCTCCAAATCTTCCGCAATATGGCCGGTCAGCCAGCTGAAGGTCATGCGGTAATCGCCCGCCAGGGACCACAGGGGGTAGGTGAAGGTGGCCGGCCGGTTCTTCTCGACGAAGAAATGTGCAAACCAGGCAGGGCCATAACCGGCCAACGGCACGCCCAGCAGAATCCATGGGTTGCCCGTGATGACGAAGAGCAGCAGGCTCGCCGAAGCCAGTCCGGTTCCCAGATAGTGCAGCGCGCGTGTGCGGGGCTTGGCGTGTTCCTGCAGGTAAAACAGCCAGAACTCTTCAAAGGTCTCGATCCGCCGGTTTCCGGTGGGCTTGGCCATGGCCGCGCGATCCTATTGGTCGCTGGGTGTGATCGCCCCGCGCAAGGGCACCTTGTCGTCATCGTCCTTCCCTTGCTGGGGCGATGCAACCCGCGTCACCTGCGACGGAGGCGCGCTGCCGTCATGCGGGCCAAGGCCGAGATCGGTGGTGAAAAGCTGCGTCACGTAAATCGTGTCGCCATTGACCGCGGCGCCCACGCCGCTGCGGTTATAGTCTGAAAATAGAAGGTTTTCCTTGTGCGGCTTGCTGGCGAGCCAGCCGGCGACGAAGCGTTTGGCGAAGACGTCGACGTTGATTCCGGCGCGGTTGTAATGCTGGGCTGCGACATTCTCGCCGATCATGCCCTGAAACTTGGCGTCGTCGTCCATCAGCATGGTGGCCGAGGCATGCGGATCGCCGCCGACCACAAAGGAATTCTTGAGGGCCATCGCAGCGCTGCGTTTGCGGGCAATATCGACCAGTTCCGGATCGAGGGTCAGCGTTCGTGCCTTGGGATCGAGCTTGAGCCGCTCCGCCTGGATCAGATCGAAGATCTGCGTTTCCAGGGCGGGCATCTCGGCGGCGGGATCGGGTTTGGGGGCGGGGCTGAAGATGCCCGAGACGTCGTCCAGCGTCGGCATGCTGGCGCACGCCGCGCAAAAGCCGAGCAGGACAACGCAGTACGCTGCGCGAAAGATCGCTCCCGGCTTCATATCAATGCACGAACTCGAACAGCCCGGCCGCCCCCATGCCGCCGCCGATGCACATGGTGACCACACCGTATTTCAGCCTTCGCCGGCGGCCCTCCAGCAGGATATGGCCGGTCATGCGCGCGCCGGACATGCCATAGGGATGGCCGATGGAGATGGCGCCGCCGTCGACATTCAGTTTTTCCTGCGGGATGCCGAGGCGTTCGGCGCAGTACACGGTCTGGCTGGCGAAGGCTTCGTTCAATTCCCACAGGTCGATATCATCGACCTTGAGACCGTGGCGATCGAGCAACCGCGGCACGGCGAACACCGGGCCGATGCCCATCTCTTCCGGCTCGCAACCGCAGACGGCAAAGCCGCGGAAAATGCCGAGCGGCTTGAGATTCTTCTGTGCGGCGGTCTTGGCGTCCATCAGCAGGCAGGCAGCCGAGCCGTCGGAGAACTGCGAGGCGTTGCCGGCGGTGATGTATTTGCCTTCCTTGACCTGCATACCGCCCATCAGCACCGGCTTCAGGGCCGCCAGGCCTTCATAAGTGGTGTCGGGGCGGTTGCATTCGTCGCGATCCACCGTCGCATCGACGATCGATTCCGTACCGGTGGCCTTGTCGACCTTCTTCATCTTGACGGCGAGCGGTACGATCTCCTCGGCGAAGCGGCCGGCCTGTTGCGCGGCTGCCGTACGCATCTGACTCTCAAACGCATAACGGTCCTGGCGCTCGCGCGAAACGCCGTAACGGTCGGCGACGATCTCCGCCGTCTCGATCATCGACATCCACAGCGCAGGCTTCGTCTGCATCAGATAATCTTCGGTGATGTTCTTGGTGTTCATGCCGCCCATCTGCACCAGCGAGATCGACTCGACACCGGCGCCGATGGCGACGTTGGTTCCGTCGGTCATGATCTGCTGTGCCGCCATGGCGATGGCCTGCAGGCCGGAGGAGCAGAAACGGTTGATCGTCACGCCGCCGGTGGTGACCGGACAGCCGGCGCGGACCGCCGACAGACGCCCGATGTTCATGCCCGTGGCGCCTTCGGGCTGGGCGCAGCCCATATAGACGTCCTCGACCTCGGCCGGATCGATGCCGGCCTTGGCGATGGCGTGCTTGACGGCATGGCCGCCCATCACCGCGCCGTGCGTCATGTTGAATCCGCCGCGCATGGATTTGGCCAATCCCGTGCGCGCTGTCGAAACGATGACGGCTTCCTTCATGGCGTTCTCCGCGATTTGCTCGAGAGAACCTAGCCGTTCGCACCAGCGCGGCAAAGCCCCGGCTCTTTCCGCAGCGAAAAGGAGAATGCACGAATCAGGCGGTCTGGGCGGTTTCGCGCGCGCGGATCTTTTCGATCACCTGCTTGCGGAACATCAGGTACTGGGTGGCGAAGAGCGCTATGAACGACACCGTCGGCGCCGCCAGCGCATACACCGACCAGAACTTCGCCGACACGGTGAACGCGACCACCAAGTTCAGCACGGCCAGCGCGAACATCAGCGCCGCCCAGGCGTAGCCGGCGCGCACGATCAGGGCGTCGTCGAGATTGTCGGTGACGATGGGCGGCAGATACGGCGCCATCCAGTCGCGCCGCAACATCACCGCGCCCAGCGCAATCCACAAAATCGTCGGCTTCATCATGACGAAATGAGGGTTGCGGGTGAGTATCGTCGTCATGCCCAGCACGGTGATGAGCACGAGGCTCAGCCATTGCAGCGGTCCGATCGGATGACCGCTGTACATGTACCAGAGCGTCTGGCCGATGCCCAAGGCGATGCCGACGCCAGACGCCAAGTAGATGTCGCCGGTCGTCCACAGCAGCCCGACAAACACCAGCGTCGACAGCAGGTCGCGCAGAAGAGGCTGCAGGGCCCGAAGCAAATGCATTTGCGGCCCCTAGTAAGGCGTTTTCCCAAGGCGTCTGCTAATACGAACACCGGACTGCCATGTAAAGGCGAGCGCGCTCATAAGCGCCAACAGGCTTGCCGCCGCGGCAAGGCTCGGTTCGACGCGATGCAGGAAGATGACCGTCGCGTCCGCGGCGGCCATCACCGCAAAGGCGCCGGCCCAGGCCCAGGTCAGGCGGTAATTCGTCGCCACGAAGAGCGGTGTCGCCCATTTTTCCTGCGGAATCTGCTCACGGCTGTATTCCCAGGTGAATGGCACGCGCGCTGCGAGCGACCAGCCGACGATCCCGAGCAGACCGAGATCGAGAATGAAGGCGACCCAGGGATAGTCCATGCCGGGCTCGATGAAGCCGGTGAAAAGCGCCAGGAGGCCGAATATCAGCGTGCCGCCGGCGTCGAACAGTTTGAGGATGCCCGTCTCGATGAACGTCCGCATGCTCAGCGCGAAGGCCGTCGCGAAGGCGGCCCACAGCGCCAAGCTGACCGACAGCCGCTCGAGAACGAAGAAAACGACCAGCGGTGCGAAGCCGAGCAGCAGGGTCACAAATGCCTTCCGAAGCGGAGGGGCCGGTCAGGAGACGGCGGGTGTCCGCGTCGTCGCGCGAACACCCGTGCTCGTCCGGACTAGTGGCTTGCCGGCGCCGGCGCGGCGGCGGCAGGCTGGCCATATTTCCGTGTGGCGTAGAGCGACCAAAGATAGGCCACCCGCTCCATGGCCGGATCGCCCTTCACGGCGGCAAGGCTCTGGGCGGCGGTCGTATTGTCGCCCTCGCAGGCTTGCGCGGCGCCGATCAGCATCTGCGCCTGGATGGCGTCGCGACCGCCCTTGGGCAGCGCACGCTGTGCAACCCTGACGGCATCGGCATATTTGCCGTAACCGAAATAGCCCTCCGCAACCAGCACATCTTCCTTGCCGGTCTTGCTCTTCGCGGCGGCCGCTTCGGCGGCAGGCAGAGTCGGCTCGTCAGTCCTGGCGTCGGCATTCGCCTTCTGCAGCAACGCGCCCGCTTTGGCCTGACTCAGGACACCTTTCGCAAGGCCTTGCTGAAGCGTGCGCTGCGCATCGCCGGGATCATGCAGGCCAAGCGCCAGCTGCGCAGACAGAGTGTAATCGTCCGCGCCGGTGGTGGCGCCGACGAGCGTGCGCAGGCGGTAGATGTACAGCGCACTGATTTCACGGAACCCCTTGGTGGAGGCCGGCAGCGTACCGAGCGAAATGTCGAGGAGATTGCCCCAATCGTCGGCGTCGCCGTAATTCTGGGCCATGGTCTCAAGCGTCTTGGTCTCGCCCGGGATGTCCTTCTGCCGGTTCTGCGACAGCAGCACGATCTGATACGCCGTATGGTCGGGCATCTTGCCCGCCTTGATGTTGCCGTCGATCGATTCCTGCGCGTATTTCTGCGCGTTGGCATAGTCCTTGGTATTGTAATAGGCGCTGGCGACGATGCCGGCGACGGTCGGCTCAAGCGGCCCGGTCTGTTCTGTCAGTTTGCCGAGCTCGATGACCTTTGCGTAGTTCTGGGCTTCATTCTGAAGCTCCATCGCGATGCGCAGCGCGCTGGCGTGCTCGTCCGGCGGCGCAGCCGTCGATTCCGCCGCAGCCAGGAACGCCGTTGCCGCCGTGACCTTGTCGCCGGAATTGTAGGCAGCCAGACCCGAGAAATAATTGATGATGTATTTGTCGTAGTCGGACAGGTCGGAAACGCCCTGTGCTTCCTTGAGGCTGGCAAGTGCCGTCGCCCAGTCCTTGGCCTGCAGAGCCTTCTGCGCCGCGGAAATCTGTTTGCTGATGGACTTGCTGATCTTCGGCGCTTCCTTGTCGCTGTCCGAACTCGCGGCGACGGCCTGCGTGGCCGTCAAAACAGTGCCCGCTGCAAACAGTGATAGACTAGCGACCAAAACGGCGCGCACGAGTCTCTTCGTCATTGGATTCCTCTTCTCTGGCTGTCACGCGAAACTAATTGCTTGCGCAAAACGCACCCCCGCTTCGCGCATATCGTAGGTTTTTACAACTTTATTGTGGCGAGGAGATGGTTCCAATGCGACGCATGTGATATTGCGGCGCAGCAAAGTGGCGCGGAATACACCTCCTCGCCAGGACGGGCTCTCAACGTGGCCGGGAAATAGGCAACATGCCTGCCGATCTGCTCCAAGGCGCTCAAAGCGTTATATTTCCCGGACTTGAATGCTATGGGCCGTTCTACCGGCTCACGTCTGTCGAACCCGTTAATCGCTACGCTTTTATCGCCGCCGCCCAGCATTCCGCTGCCGACGGCCGCCTGTCACGCGCTGTCTTGGCGAGTTTCACGCAGGCCGTGATGGAAGATACATGCCGGGCGACCGTCGAATCGCCGTCCATCGTATCGCTTGCCTGCGAATTTGTCGGTGATGCCCAGATCGGCGACTGCATCGAGGCGCAGATCAGAATGGTGCGCCGCACACGCAGCGTGATCTTCCTTTCTGCGGACATAACAACAGGCGGACGCGTGCTTCTGACCGCCAACGGTCTGGCGAAGCCCGCCACGTAAGACCTTTCTTAACCATAAGCTGAGACGGTTCCCGGGACGACGGAAAAGGCGTCTTTCATGGGCGAACGCGCGGCCGAGCTCGTCTTCGGGACGGTGCAATTGGGCCTCGATTATGGTGCTGCCAACAAAACCGGCAAGCCTTCGCACGGCGCCGCCTTGAAACTTGTGCGCCGCGCGGCGGACGCGGGCATCGTCCAATTCGACACCGCACGCGCATATGGCGACAGCGAGGAACGGTTGGGCGAGGCGCTCGACGGGCGCGCGGTCCACACGATCACCAAACTCAGCCCGCTCGCCGATCTTCCGGCAAATGCCAGACGCGACGAGGTCCGCGACGCAGTTGACGCCAGCATCGCAGAATCACTCTATGCGCTGCGCCGCCGCCGCATCGATTGTCTCTTGCTGCATCGTGCCGCTCATATGACCGCCTTCGACGGCGCCGTCTGGGAGCGACTGCTTGAGCGTCTTGACGACGGCAGCGTGCTGACGCTCGGCGTCTCGGTGCAGTCACCGGCGGAAGCGTTGGCGGCCCTCGCCTGTCGTGACGTGAAACACATCCAGCTGCCGTTCAACCTGCTCGACTGGCGCTGGCGCGAGGCCGGCGTGGTGGATGCCATCGAACAGCGCCGGGATGTGATCGTGCACGCTCGCAGCGTCTTTCTGCAGGGATTGCTGGCAGCCGAAGATCCGGCGATCTGGCCGCGCATCGACGGCGTCGATCCGGTGGCCATCCTCGAATTCGTTGCACAGCTGGCGAAGGAATTCCGGCGCGAAAGCACTGCCGATCTGTGCCTCGCCTACGCGCGCGGGCAAAAATTCATCGACGGCGTGGTGATCGGTCTGGAGACCGAAGAACAACTCGACGCCAATCTGCGTCTGAGTGTGAAGCAACCACTTGATGCGGCCGAATGCGCCGCGATCGAAAAACGCGTCCCTCGCCTGCCCGAGAGCCTGCTCAACCCGGCGCAATGGCCCAAACCATGACCGCGAAGCTTTTCCGCTTGGACGGTTGCACGGCGTTCGTCTCCGGCGCGGCGGGCCATCTGGGCAGCGTCATGACGCGGACGCTGTGCGAAGCGGGCGCGCATGTGATCGTCAACGGACGCGACGATCGCAGGCTCAAGGAACTCGAGAGTGAATTGAAGCGCGAGAGTTTTTCCGTTGAACGCGCGGCCTTCGACATGGGCGATTTCCAGCGTGTGCGGGCGTTCTTTGCGGCACGCGAGCGGCTGGACGTGTTGGTCAACAACGCGATTTCGATGACGCCGAAGCCGTTTGCGGCGCTAGAGCCGGCTGATTTCGCACAAACCTACGCCAGCGCCGTGACCGCCGCCTTCGAGGCGTCGCGTGCCGCGCTGCCGGCGTTTCGAAACGCCGTGCGCGCGAAAGGTGATGCCAGCATCGTCAACATCGCCTCGATGTACGCCCAGGTTTCTCCCGACAAGCGCATCTACGCCAAGCCGGAACAAGCGAGCCCCTTCCATTATGGCCCCGCCAAGGCCGCGCTGGTTCAACTCACGCGCCATCTCGCGGCGGAATTCGGACCGCAGAAAATCCGCGTCAACGCGCTGGTTCCGGGGCCGTTTCCGCGGCCGCAGGTTTCCGCCGACGATCCCGCCTTCGCGGAACGGCTCGCCGGACGCACAATGCTCGGCCGGCTCGGCCAGGCGGACGAAATCGGCGGCCCGTTGCTGTTCCTGGCCGGCAAAGCGTCCAGCTTTGTCACGGGAACGAGCCTCGCTGTCGATGGCGGTTGGACCCAGTGGTAGGCTAAAAGGACAGAAAGACCGGCGATGAACATGGCCTTTCTATCTTCGTTCCTGAACGAACAAGAGACCGTCTATCCGGATTCTCTGCGCGAGCACCTGTGCGGTTTTCGATTGCTCGAGGACGTCGGCGACGCGGCGATGAAACGTCTGTTGTCGGAGGCCAACTGGTTCGGGCTTCCCGGCGGTATGTTGCTCGAGCGCGACGGCGAGAACCATTCAGCCCTGTTCCTGGTGGTCACCGGCTCTCTCGGCGTCTTCGTCGACGACGATCGCGGCGGACGGCGGCTGGTGGCACATGTCCATGCCGGCGAAACCGTCGGCGAGATGTCGATGATCTCCGGCGAAGAGCATTCCGCCCAGCTTGTGGCGCTGCGCGACAGCGAACTTCTTCGCATCAGCCCCGACAGCTTCGAGGCGCTCATCGCCCGCCATCCGCGCGTGATGCTGAACATGATGCGGATGATGGTGCGCCGGCTGCATGATACCACGCGGAACGCCAGAGATGGTTCGCGGCCCAAGACCTTCGCCGTCGTCCCCCTGCAAGAAGGGCTCAACCACGAACCCTTCGCGCATCGCCTGGCCAACGCCCTGGTCGACATGGGATCGAAGGCCGCGGTGCTCGACGCCAGCGCCTGCGAGCAGTCTGCGGAATGGTTCAACACGTTCGAGGCGGCGCACGACGTCGTCATCTATCGCGGCGATGCGCCCGACACGGCCTGGACGCATCTCTGTCTGCGGCAGGCCGATCGAATCTTCCTCCTGGCGCGCGCCGACCGGCCATTGCCGGCAAAGCCCTTCGCCACGCCCAAGGAAAGAGCGCTGGGATTGCCGGAACTGCTGCTGCTGCATCCGCACGGCAGGGACGGCCAGGTGCCGGAGCGTTTCGCGCTGAAGACCGGTCAGTTCGAATCGCATCACCATATCCGCATAGGACGCGACGACGACGTGCGCAGGCTCGCCCGTTTCATCTCCGGACGGGCCGTCGGGCTTGTGCTCGGCGGCGGCGGTGCGCGCGGCTTCGCCCATATCGGGGTCATCAAGGCGCTGAAGGAAGCGCAGGTGCCCTTCGATTATCTGGGCGGCGTCAGCATGGGCGCCATCATCGCGGCAGGTCTGGCGGCGGAATGGGACACCAAGGAACTGAGCGACCGCATGCGCGCGGCGTTCGTCACCAGCAACCCGCTGTCGGACTTCACCATGCCGCTGATCGCGCTGGTGCGCGGCAAGAAGGTATCGACGCTGTTGCGCGAACATTTCGGCGACATGCAGATCGAGGAACTGCCCAAGCCGTTCTTCTGCATCTCATCGGATCTGACCAGCGGGCGCGTCCACGAACATCGCAGCGGTTTTCTGTGGCGGGCGCTGCGCGCCAGCGTGGCGCTGCCGGGCATCCTGCCGCCGGTGACCCATAACGGCCATCTTCTGGTCGACGGCGGGGTGATGAACAATCTGCCGGTCGATGTGATGCGCCAACGCAATGTCGGACCGATCATCGCTTCCGACGTGACGGGCGAAGTCGATCTGACGGTGCGCGACAGCCGCTATGGCGAGCGCCCGGTATGGTCTCTGCTGTGGCAGCGCATGCGCGGCACGCCGTCGATCGTCACCATCCTGATGCGGTCCGGCACGGTGGGCTCCGAGGCGCAGCGCCGCGTCGTGCGCGAACAGGCGGATTACCTGTTCGAACCGCCGCTCACCGATCTCGGCATGCACGACTGGAAGGCCTTCGACCGGGCAGTCGCCGAGGGCTACGCCCATGCGCAGGTCTGCATCGAGAAGAACGGCGTGCCGCTCACCGATGTGTGGAGCGAAGGCCCGGCCGTGGCGATGCCGCAGCATGTTGACGCTGCGGGCTAGTGCGTCACTGGCACGGTAGGCGGATCCGGTTTGCGGTAATGCCGTACGCCCTTCAAATACAACACGATAGCCTGATAGTGGATCAGCGCGACCACTTTCACCATCTGCAGCGGATAGCTGAAGAAGACCTTTAATAGTCTTTGGCCGGACGAGGCTTGTGGTCGCCCGCCCATGGAGGTTGAAAGGATGAGGCCGTCTTCATCGTACAGTTCTATGCGGACGGTAATCTTGTCCGCCTCGTAATCGAAGCGGAAGCGGTAGGTGCCTTTCACTTCCATGAAGGGCGAGACGTGGAAGACCTTCTTCACGCTCAACTCGTCGTCGCGCGTGATCGCGCGGCGGTCGTCGTGGAAGCAGAGATAGCAGTGACGTTCGCCAAAGGTATTGTTCACCTCTGCCAGGACGGCGCGCAGCCGCCGGTCTCGGTCGAAACAGAACCAGAAACTTACCGGGTTGAAGGCATAACCCATGATGCGCGGCAGGGTGAGAAGTGTGACGTCGCCGTCCGCCTCGCACAGCTGGAAGCTGCCAAGAATGTCCCTGATCCATTGGGCAGGCGGTGTGCGACCGTCACCGTAATCCCCGGTGTAGATGCTGAACAGGTTTCCGCGGTCGATCGAAAAGAGCGCGCTACCCTTGTGCTCGGTCAGCTCGCGCATGGACAGCGCAAGGTAGCACACCGGATAGCGGAAGGCGTTGCGCCGAGGGCGCGTGCGGGCGTGAGTGACCTTCATCGGGACGATCTGCATGACCTAATCCAGCACGGCCATGGCGCCCACTGCCTGCGAGGCTGGAGCCACCGCGGACCGTGCACCTGTCACCGTGACGACGTTCCGGTCCAGCCAAGGCGCCGGCGCCCCGAGCGACGAAGCGACATTTATGGCGCTGACCAGCCCATCCTCATGAAAGCCGTGGCCCAGATGCGCGCCGCAGAACCAGGTGTTGGCACCGCCCTGCATGGCTTTCAGCCGGCTCTGGGCCGCAATGGCGGCATGATCGAAGACGGGGTGATGGAATTCGTGTTCGTCGAACACGTGTTCGGCCGGAATTTCGCGCGCCGGGTTCAAAGTGACAAAGAGCGGGTGGCGTGGGTCGATCGCCTGCAGGCGGTTCATCCAGTAGCTGACGGTGATGGCCGCTTCATCGCCTGCACCGTCGGAATGATAGACCCAACTCGCCCAGCAGCGTTTCCGCCTGGGCATGAACTGCGGGTCCTTGTGCAGAATGGCACGGTTGCGCTGATAGCTGAAAGCGCCAAGCGCCTCGCGCTCGGCGGGCGAGGCGTCCGCGAGCATGCGCAGGGTCTCATCGGCATGTGACGCGAAGACAACGTGATCGTAGGTCTCACAGCGGCCACTTCGATCACGGACGGCGACCGTTCCTTTGGTGCGGGTAACCTCCGTGACTGCGCGGTTCACATGAATACGGCCGATAAACGGTGCGGTCAGATGATCAACATAGGTCTGAGCGCCGCCGCTCACCGTATACCATTGCGGCTGGCCGCTCGCAGATAGCAGGCCGTGGTTGGCAAAGAAGCGGATGAAGGTTTCGGCCGGAAAAGCCAGCATCTGACGCGGTGGACAACTCCAGATCGCGCCGGCCATCGGCAACAGATAGTACCAGCGGAAACTGTCGCTCAGGCCCATGCGGGTGATGAGCTCGCCAAGCGTGGCGCCCGGATTTTCTTCCATCGACGAAACCGCGTGCGCGTTGAAGCGCATGGCTTCGCCGAACAAGCGGAAGAACCCCGGCCGGAAAAAATTTCGCCGTTGGCCGAAGAGTGCGTTGACGTTCTGCGCGCCCCATTCAAGCCATCCGTCCCGTACGGTCAGCGCGAAGCTCATATCGCTCTTATGGGTGGGTACGCCAAGGCGGCGGAACAGAGCCGTGAGATTGGGATAGTTCCGCTGGTTGAAGACGATGAATCCGGTATCGACCGGGATCGTGCGGTGACCGTGGCGGACGGTGATGGTGCGACTGTGACCGCCGATCCTGTGATCCTTTTCGTACACGGTGATGTCATGGCGTCCGTTGAGGAAGTAAGCGGCAGAAAGGCCGGAGATGCCCGTGCCGATGATCGCGATCTTTGCCATGCTGAGAGTACGCGTCCGGCAGGCCTTTGGATCACCGGCGGCAGTGACGTGGTGGATTTGGCATGTGACCGTTAGTATCCTGTACCAAATCGGGCTCCGTGGTGATCCAAATGTTGCGGCCATACGTAGAAATAGCTGACGATGAGCACGCACCCGCCACAAGCCGAGTTGCGCTACCCGCCGGTTTGGCAGGGCGCAGCTTCTTGGCAAGCGTTTCGCCGATATGAGCCGCTGATGGCGTCTGCGCACAACAGCAATGACGACACACCGGATTGGTCCGGCTGCATTGTCGCGGTCGCACGGTCGCAGGACAGGCAACGGTTTGGCGAACTCTTCGCGCACTTCGCGCCGCGGCTAAAGAATTTCTTCATGCGGTCCGGCGCAACGGCGAGCGTCGCCGAGGATCTGGCGCAGGACACGATGCTGATCGTGTGGCACAAGGCGGGATATTTCGATCCGGCGCGCTCGTCGGCGGCAACCTGGATCTTCACCATAGCTCGCAACCTGCGCATCGACCTCAAACGCCGGCAGCGCGATCCGCGTCTGCTCGAGGAATTCTACGATCTGGCGCCCGAACCGATGCCGAGTGACCAAGTACTTTCGGCCGAGCGCGCGGCGCGTGTGCGTCTGGCGCTGGAGCAGTTGCCGGCCGATCAGGCCGACGTCGTCCGTCGCTCATTTTTTGACGACGCACCTCACGCCGATATCGCCCGTGCGCTCAATGTTCCGCTGGGTACCGTCAAGTCGCGCATCAGGCTGGCCATGCAGCGGCTGCGCAGTCTGGTGGAGGATATCAAATGATCCGTTATCATCCTTCTCTTGAGATTCTGGAAGCGTATGCGCGTGGTGCCCTGAACGCCGGTTCGGCGCTGGTCGTCGCCTGCCATGTCCACGGCTGTGCGGTGTGCCGGAGCGAGGCGGCGATCTTGGAAGACGCAGGTGGAGCCTTTCTCCAGGACACGACGCCGGCCGCGGTGTCGGGTGACGCGCTCGAGCGCATATTCACGCGGATTGACGACGTGCCGCCGCCGTCGGCGAGGGTGAAGGCGCCGGGCTTCCTCGAGCGGTTTTCCGTTCCCGCGCCGCTGCGGCGGCAGCGTGTCGGATTCCGCCGCTGGGTCACCCCGAACATCTGGTTCGCACCGGTTCACGTCCGGCCGAAGCCGGAAGCTCTGACCTATCTCGTCTATGCGGGAAAAAACACGACGCTGGCGCGTCATACTCATCGCGGCCAGGAATTCACCAGTGTGCTCTACGGGCGGTTCAGCGACGAAAGCGGGGCATTCGGGCCCGGCGATTTCGCGCAAACCGACGAGAGTGTCGAGCATGCGCCGGCTGTGATGTCGGATTCCGAATGCCTATGCCTGATCAGCGCGGACGCGCCGATGCAGTTGCTAGGTCTGCCTGCGCGGATCATCCAGACGATGACAGGGAGCCTCTATTGACGGACTGTCGGCGATGACGAGTTACGCAATTCGCTACGGCGTCGTACTGGCCGTGCTTGCGGTCGGCGACGCGCTGTGGCTCGGTTATTTTGCGAACGCGGTGTTCAGGCCGACGCTAGGCGCGATCCTGCGTGATCCACCGAACTGGATTGCCGCAGCGCTTTTTTACCTGCTCTATGCAGCGGGTGTGGTGATCTTCGCGACCGGTCCGGCGCTTCGAGCCAATTCCTGGGCGACAGCGCTTCTATACGGGGCGCTGTTCGGCCTCTTCACCTATATGACCTACGACCTGACGAATCTGGCAACGATCAGGTTCTGGACCATTCGATTGGCAGCGATGGATATCGCCTGGGGAATTGCGTTGACGGCCTTTGCCGCAACGGCAAGTGCGGTGATCTGCAGGTTCGTGGCATCGCCTCATCTTTAAGTGATCTGCCTGCGAAAATATCACGACAATTGTGCGTGAGACGGCTGGTTGTTTGCGGGTTTTCCGGGTTACGTTCGGAAGTGATCCGTCAGAGAAAGAGACATGTCCAAAGCGACCATGTTTGCCGCCGTGATGATCGCCGTGTCCGCGCTCCTGGCAGCCGATGCGCAGGCCGAACAAGCGACCATTCCGAAACAAGCGCTCGATGTCACCGGGTCCACGACAACGCTTTCGGCGTTGGCCACCGCGAAGCCGGTGGCGGCGCCGCATGCCATGGTGGTGACGGCGCAGCATCTGGCGACGAATGTGGGCGTCGAAATCCTGAAGCAGGGCGGCAACGCCGTCGACGCCGCCGTGGCGGTCGGCTACGCGCTAGCCGTCGTGCATCCCTGCTGCGGCAATATCGGCGGCGGCGGCTTCATGGTCATCCATCTTGCCGGCGGCAAGAACGTCTTTCTCGATTTCCGCGAGAAGGCGCCGCTGAAGGCCACGCCGACGATGTTCCAGGATGCTGCCGGCAATGTCGTGCCGGATCGCAGCACCAAGACCTATCTTGCCGTCGGCGTGCCAGGCACGGTGATGGGACTCAACGCAGCGCTGAAGAAATACGGCACCATGACGTTGAAGCAGGTGATGGCGCCGGCCATCGCACTGGCGAAAGACGGCTATGTGCTGGAGCAGGGCGACATCAATATCCTCGCCACGCGCAGCAAGAACTTCCCCGAACATCCGAATGTCGCGGCGATTTTTCTCAATCATGGTCAGCCCTACAAGGCCGGCGAGACGCTGACGCAGCCGCAGCTCGCCCAGACGCTCGAGCTGATCTCCAAAGACGGCACCAACGCTTTCTACAAGGGGCCAATCGCGCGCGCGGTGGTGGCGGCGAGCGAACAAAACGGCGGCCTGCTGACGATGAAGGACTTCGCCGACTATTCCGTGGCCTGGACCAAGCCGGTCAGCTGCGATTACCGCGGTTATGAGATTATTTCTTCTCCGCCGCCGAGTTCGGGCGGCACCACGGTTTGCGAGATCCTGCAGGTCATCAAGCCTTACCCCTTCGCCAAATGGGGCTACGGCTCGGTAGAAGCTACGCATTACCTGGCCGAGGCCGAGCGCTTCGCCTTCGCTGACCGCAACACTTATCTCGGCGATCCCGCCTTCGTGAAGAATCCGATCGGTGAATTGCTGTCGCCGCAACATGCGTCGTGGATTCGTGCGCAGATCAAGCCGGATGCGGCGACGCCGTCCTCCCAGGTCAAGGGGAGCCTCGGGGCCACCGAAGGCATGCACACGACGCATTATTCCGTGGTCGACGCCAAGGGCAATGCAGTGAGCGTAACCTATACCATCAACTTCCTGTTCGGCGTCGGCCAGATCGCCGGCGACACCGGCTTCTTCCTCAACGACGAGATGGACGATTTCACCTCGAAGCCCGGCGTACCCAACGGCTTCGGTCTGGTGCAGGGACGCATCAACGAGGTGCGGCCCGGCAAACGGCCGCTGAGCTCGATGACGCCGACCATCGTGCTGCACAAGGGCAAGCTGTTCATGGTCACCGGCAGTCCCGGCGGCTCGACGATCATTTCGACGACGCTGGAAAGCATCATCAATGTCGTCGATTTCGGCATGAACATGCAGCAGGCGGTCGATGCGCCGCGTGTCCATCAGCAATGGCTGCCGGATCTCGTCATGGTGGAGCCGGGCTATCTCACGCCCGCAACACAGGCGACGCTGGAAAAGATGGGATATGCTTTCAGGACGGTGCATGCCTGGGGCGCGGACGAGGCGATCCTGCGCAATCCGAAGACGGGTTTGCTCGAAGGCGCCAACGACGACCGCCGCACGGCGGGGCTGGCGGCGGGATACTGAGCCGTTCAGACCCCTCCCAGGCCCTTCTTCACCGGCAGCAGGTCGGCGAAGACCGCCGTGCGCTTCTGGTTCTTCGCCATGAAGCTTTCCAGCATGTCGGTTTCGGGGTTGTACATGCCCGCCTGCCATGTGGCGATGTAATCGAGACCGTCGGCGATGGAGTGGTCGCGCGCATAATTCATCATCATCTTGGAGCCGTGGACGGCGAGCGGCGATTTCTCGGCGATGTCCTTGGCCACGTCCATGACGTGCGCCAGCATTTCTGCCGGCGTGGCGAAGACTTCGCTGACGAGGCCGAGTTCCTTGGCCCGCCGAGCCGGTAAACGGCGGCCGGCATATGCCAGTTCGCGCAGCGCGCTTTGCGGCATCAGATGGCAAAGGCGCGGAAAGGTGCCGACATCGGCGGTCATGCCGAGATTGATCTCCTGGATGACGAAGAAAGCGTCCTCGGTGGCGTAGCGGCAATCGCAGGCGCTGATCATGTCGACACCCGCGCCGATGCAGCCGCCCTGCACGGCAACCAGCACCGGCATGCGCGCGCGATCGAGTACGCCGAAGGTTTCTTGCAGTTCGAGAACCTTGTTGCGCAGATTGGCGCGCACCCGGCCGCGTTCTTCGCCCGACAGCGCTGCTGCCGCACCGGCGGACTGACCGCCGGTGAACACCGACAAGTCCATCCCGGCGCAGAAATGTTTGCCGGTGGAGGCGATGACGATGACGCGCGCCTTGGCGCCGTCATCGATGTCGCGCACGATCTCGGGCAGTTCGCGCCAGAAGTCCGGCGTCATGGTGTTCAGTTCGTCGCCGCGCTTCAGCGTGATACGCGCGATCTTGTCGGCGATGCCGACGTCGAAACAGCGATACGTCATGGACACGGTCCTCCGCGACGGACGCTAGCACCGGCGCGCTGCCGAGGGGAGGGCGTCAGACCGGGTGGGTGTCCGGCGGTATCCAGATCGTCTGCAGCAGGCTCTGCGGCCCCTTGCCGATAATCGCAATCGGACGGCGGTCGGGTCCGGTCAGGATCATCGACACGATCACCATCCGTCCTTGCTTGGGCTCCAGGCGCACGTCGAGTTCACCCTTGCCGTTCGGTCCGACGAGCGTGAGCTGGTAAGTGGTGGCGTGGCCCTTGCCGGACGGGAAGGTCTGGCGTTCGATTTCCATGACGTAGAAGGTCCCACCCAATTCGGCGAGCACCCGTCCGTCATTGTGAGCGATGTTTAGAATTGTCTGGAGGTGGTGGTCGTCCCCGAAGCCGCGATAGATCTTCCAGCTCATGAAGCCGATCAGGCCGCCCACGACCAGAACGCCGAGCAGGATGGCCGTCAGACACCCTTTCAGGCAGCCGAAACGGTGCGGCGGCCGGCCTTCATAATATGGCTCGTGCATGCTCTCCCCACGTAAGCTTGCCGCAGAACAAAAGCGCCGAACAGCGATTGCCGCAAGTGGCTCCCAACAAATACTCTGCATTCCCTGACGAATTATCACCGGAGGATGCGCATGCCCATCAATTACGACGAGATCATGCAGCTCAAATCGGTCGGCGACACGTTCCGCTACACCGATCGCGAGGCCATGCTGTACGCCCTGGGGGTGGGCTTCATGCGCGATCCCATGAATGCGCAGGAACTCAAATATGTCTACGAGAACGATTTGCAGACCGTACCCACCTTCGCGACGGTGATCGGTTGGGGACAGGCGACCCTGGCGCGGTCCGGCATCAATTACCTGATGGTGGTGCACGGCGAACAGCGGCTGACCATGCATAAGCCGCTGCCGTTCGAAGCCGAGGTGATCGCCGACGAACGCGTCGTCGGGGCTGTCGACAAGGGCGAGGGCAAGGGCGCGCTCATCCTCATGGAGAAGGTGATCCGGGAAAAGAAGTCGGGCGACAAGCTGTGCACGCTTGGTTCGACGATTTTCGCGCGCGGCGACGGCGGCTTCGGCGGCCCGAAAGACGGCGCGCCGGTACCGCACACCCTGCCGACACGCGCCCCCGACCTCGAAGTCTCCTGCGACACGCGCCCGGACCAGGCGTTTCTCTATGCCCTGTCGGGCGACCGCAACCCGCTGCACCGCGACCCCAGCATCGCCAAGATGGCGGGATACCCCAGGCCGATCCTGCATGGCCTCTGCACCTATGGCACCGCCTGCCGGGCCGTTATCTCCAGCGTTTGCAAATACGACGCCAAGAAGATCACCGGCTTCGACGCACGATTCTCCGCGCCCGTCTTTCCTGGAGAAACCATTGTGACGGAGATGTGGGTGGACGGTTCTGTTGTATCCTTCCGTTGCCGACTCAAGGAGCGCGACGCCGTCGTCCTCAACAACGGAAAGTGTACACTTGCAGCTTGACAGCGGACCGCTCGATGAAGCCGAGCGTCTGATCGCCGACCGCCGCTTGACCGACGCCGCAGAACTGTTGCGGCGGCTGCTCGAAGAGGGACGCGGCGGCCTGCTGGCACGCTTCCTCTATGCGCGGGTGCGCGGTCTGAACGGCGATGCCACGGGCGCGCTGGAAACTGCGCGCGAAACAGCGATGCTCTATCCGCATATCCCGCAGGCCGCGCTTTGCCTGGGCGAGGCGCTGCTGCGAAACGAGCTGTTGGCGCCGGCTATTGCGGAGTTTCAGCGCACGCTGCGGCTCGAGCCGGAACTCGATGAAGCCCGTTTTCTTCTGGGTAGCGCCTGGTTGCAGGCCGGCGAGCCGGATAAGGCGCTGAACGTCTTCAGCGGTCTACCCGACGAAACACCGGGGTTGACCGAGAAAATCGTGCAAGCCGACGAGATGCGCGCGCAGCCGCGCTCGAACGCCGGTTATGTCCGGCACCTCTTCGATCAGTTCTCCGCCGACTACGACTCCAGGATGCTGTCGCAGCTTTCCTATCGAGCGCCGCAGATTCTTCGGCAGCTGGCCGATCTGGTAATGCCGAGACGCGAGGATCTTGCCGTACTCGATCTCGGCTGCGGCACGGGGCTGTGCGGCGTTGTGTTCGAAGAAGCGGCCGCACGGCTCGACGGTATCGATTTGAGTCCGGCGATGATCCAGAAGGCGCGGGCGCGTGAGATCTACGACCACCTCGACGTCGCCGACATCGAAAGCGCATTGGGTGCCGCGCGTTACGACTTGGTGCTGGCGGCGGACACGCTGGTCTATCTCGGCAATTTGGAAGCGACATTTCGTGGCGCCGTGCAGGCTCTGAACGCCGATGGATTCTTCCTGTTCACGGTGGAGAGCAAACCGGGGGAGGGCTTCGAACTCGGTCCAAAGCGCCGCTGGCGGCATTCGGAGAGCTATTTGCGCACGCTGGCGCAAAAGAGCGGATTCGAGGTGGCCGGCCTCATGGCCTGCGTCCCGCGTATGGAAGCCAATACACCGGTCGAAGGTTTTGCAGTGGCGCTGCACAAGCCGTAACCTCCTTCAGAGGGAGGAACTCTCATGACCGTGAATATCGGGATTTTGATCTTTGACGGTGTCGAAGAACTCGATTTCGTCGGGCCCTGGGAAGTCTTCACCATGGGCAACGCCGTGGGCCAGCATCTCCACAAAGGTCCGGTTCACGACGTCAAGCTGATCGCCGACCGTCATCAGCCTGTGGTTTGCGCCAAAGGCTTGCGTGTCCTCCCGGATCTGGCGATGGACCAATGCAGGATGCTCGACGTGCTGTTGGTCCCCGGCGGTCAAGGCACGCGCCGTGAGGTCGAGAACCAAGCTGTGCTCACCTGGATTGCGAATATCGCCCACCGCGCAAAATGGGCGACCAGCGTCTGCACCGGCGCCCTGCTCCTGACGGCGGCAGGGCCCGCCAAGGGCAAACGGGTGACGACCCATTGGAGCTTCATCGAGGCGCTGCGCGCGCGCGGCGAGGCGGCCGAAGTGGTCGAACACCAGCGTTACGTGCAGGACGGGAATGTGGTTACCGCCGCCGGTGTCTCGGCGGGGATCGACATGGCGCTTTGGCTGACGGGACAAATACATACGCCGGACTTCGCCCGCGCTGTGCAGCGCGGCATGGAATACGATCCGGTACCGCCCTACGGCCCCCAAGGCTGAAGCGTTGCCTATGGTCGCACGGCCTTTGTTCCGGTGTGGAAGATGTGCTTATCTTCGCCGTGTTGGGGTAGTGACACATCAGGGAGTTTCACGAATGTTGAAGAGTTTTTGTCTGGCCGCGGCGATGATGACCGTGGTGGCTGCGCCCGCGTTTGCCGCGGGCGAATGCGGGTCGGCTCCCATCGCGCCGGCCATTCCGGCCGCCTCCGACCTCGCCGGCAAGACGGTCGAGGCAGGACGCGCCGAAGTCGTTGACGCCTATCACCAGGTCAAGGCCTATCAGGCATCGCTCCAGCCGTTCCGTGGTTGCCTGGAACAGCAGGCGAAAGTCGACCAGACCGCCTTGGCTGCCGCCCAGGCCGACGGCGAAAAGGGCAAGGACAAAGTGACGACGCTGCAGCAGAGCATGGCCGACATGCAGAAGGTCTACGATCACACGGTCGATACCGAGACGCAGGTCGCCACGGACTTCAACAACCTGCACGTCGCACAGTGCAAGGTGGACACCGATCCGAAGATCTGCCCGAAGAAGCAATAACGGCCTGCCCGGCGAATCACCTATCATGCCGGGCCATGAGCCAGCCAGCGACGGCAACCAAACGTAATGAGCGGCGCGCGCGCGAACATAACGCGACGCGCGCCGCGATTCTTGAAGCGGCACGACGCGTTGCCGCCCGCGACGGCGCACGCGACATGTCGCTGCGCGGTGTGGCCGCCGAGGCGGGCTTCGCGCCGGCCGCGCTCTACGGGTACTTCACCGGCAAAGACGAGCTGTTGCTGGCGCTGGCGGCCGACGATCTGTCGTCGCTGTCGCGCGCCATGCGCGGCGCCGCCGCAGGACAAAGCGGCAAGGGCAAGCTCGCGGCCGCCTCCGGTGCGGCGCTTTCGCTGCTGCGGACGACGGAGACCATCGTGGCCGCCTATGCCGCGCTGCCGGCCAACGCCGGAACGGGCGATGCAGAACGGTTGTTCAACGGACGGCTGATCGCGGCGCTCAAGGTCCTCTCGGAAGCCTCGGGGCAGACGACCGACAGCCGCGAAGCGCATTGCGACGTGTTGCTGGTCGCAGCGGCCTTAAGCGGGCTGGCGCTGCTGGCGCGTTCCGGGCGGCTGGAGGCGCTGGGCTTTTCGACGGAAGAGATTCTCGACCGACTCGGCGTCCGGTTCACCAACACCCCATAAGCAAACCTGCCGGGAAAGCTGGCTGGGGCGGGAGGATTCGAACCTCCGAATGCCGGAATCAAAATCCGGTGCCTTACCACTTGGCGACGCCCCAGCATGGAAAAGGTCGCGGACCATAAGGCCTCGGCCTGTGGCTTTCAACGCGGGCAATTCCGCCGGTTGCGGGGGGCGGGGGGCATCGTTATAAGGGCGCCTCCCGAGGGAGCATTTTCTCGGCAAACCCGGTTTTGCCGCAGAATTTTCTCCCGACTCTGGCACCGGAGAGTAGCTCAGCCTGGTAGAGCACCACGTTCGGGACGTGGGGGCCGGAGGTTCGAATCCTCTCTCTCCGACCAGTCTTCGCCATGCTCCGTATGGATTCGCTAGGCAGGCCAACCTTCGCTCCGCCACCGCGCGATCAGCTTGTCCCTGTTGGCGCGCCTCGTGTCCCAGGCGACTGGGGCCGTCCCTACGGACGCGCCGCTTGTCCCATTCGGGTTGCCACAATTCCAACTGTGACCTCATGAATGGCCGTAAGACGCCATGAACACGCGGCAGGAGGGCATGATGACATCCACAGGGCAGAAGGCAGATCAGGGTCCGGCGGCAGGGCTGGCTGCATGGGACTGGACACGGCCGTCCATCGTGCTGGGCCTGGCGACAATCGCCGTCCATCTTTTCGTCAACAGCGGTTACGGTTTCTTCCGCGACGAGTTGTATTTCATCGTCTGCGGCAACCATCCGGCATGGGGCTATGTCGACCAGCCGCCGCTGGTACCTTTGATCGCGTCGCTGTCGCATGACCTGTTCGGCGACTTCCTGGTGGGCTTCCGCTTCGCGCCGATGCTTGCCATGGCGGGGACGGTGGCGCTGACCGCAGAATTTGCCCGGATGCTTGGCGGCGGACGTTTTGCCCAATGGCTGGCCGGTCTCTGCGCCCTCTTTGCGCCCATCCTGCTGATCTTGGGTGTGCTGGTCTACACCGACATGTTCCAGGCCCTCACCTGGTTGGGCCTTGTCTGGGTGCTGGTGCGGTTGGAGCAGACGGGCGATGAACGCTGGTGGCTGGCCTTCGGTGCGATCGCCGGCTTCAGCCTCCAAACCAAATATGCCATCGCCTTCTTCCTCATCGCCCTGGCGATCGGTCTTCTCGTCACGCCACAGCGCCGGTCCCTGCTGCGGCCCTGGGTCTATCTCGGCGCGCTTCTCGCCGGCCTGATCGTGCTGCCGAATGTGTGGTGGCAAGAGGCCCATGGCTGGCCCTTCCTCGAGCTCGCCAAGGCCGGCGCCAACGGCAAGAACGCGGTGATGTCGCCGCTTGCCTATTTCGCGCAGCAGTTCCTCCAGGTCGGACCGCTCGGCATGCTGGTGGCGCTTTGCGGCTTGTGGGCCGGTGTGGTGCGGCCGCAGCTGCTGACGGCGCGCGCCCTCGCCATCGCCTGGCTCGCCCTGTTCGCGTTTTTCGTCTATGCGCACGGCAAGCCCTATTACCTGGTGCCGATCTATCCCGCGCTCCTCGGCTTCGGCGCGCAGCGCATCGAGCAATGGTTTTCGGGCAAGGTGGTGCGGGGCGCCGCGCTGGCGGCCGTCGCCGTGGTCGGCGTGGTGATCGCGCCGCTCACCCTGCCGATCCTGCCCGTCGAGACCTTCCTCCGCTACCAGCGGGCGATCGGCATCACCCCTTCGGTGGGCGAGCGCCAAACGACCGCCGTGCTGCCGCAGTATTACGCCGACATGTTCGGCTGGCGGGAGATGGCGGCGAAGGTTGCCAAGGTCTACTGGTCGCTGCCGCCCAAGGACCGCGCGCGCGCCGTCTTCTTCGGCAACAATTACGGCGAGGCCGCGGCGATCGACGTCTTCGGCCGCCGCCTGGGACTGCCGCCAGCCATCAGCGGCCACAACAACTATTACCTGTGGGGGCCGCGCGGCCATGACGGCAGCGTGGTGATCATCATCGGAGGAAGCACCGAGCACTATGCGAGTCTGTTCCGTTCGTACACGGTCGCCGGCCGGATCGATAATCCCTACGCGATGCCTTACGAAACGAACAAGCCCATCTATGTGCTGCGTGGCATGAAGGTGCCGCTCCAAACCTACTGGCCGCAAACCAAGCACTACGAATAGCAAAAGCCCCGCAGACTTTCGTCTGCGGGGCTTTTGCCGTCAGGCACTGCCGCCTTACTGGAAGAGATCTGCGATGTTGTACGTGATGGTTGCCACGAAACCGCCTTCGCAAGCCTTCGGCGTGGCCATCCAGAACGCCGCGCACGACGCTTGAGAGATGTCGGACCCAACATAGCGCGCGTCGAGCGACCAGCTCTTGTACGTCGCCGTACCGCCGATGTCGTAATGGGTGTAGTCGCTCGGAGCCGCCGACACCCACTGATGACCGAGATTGCCGCTGATGGACAGCCAGTCGGTCAGCGCGTATGCCGCGGTACCTTCGACATACCAGCCGGTGCCGCCGCTCAGGCTCCATTCCGGCGAATTCGCGCCGGTGAGGGTCAGGGTCAGCGGGCCGAACACATGGCTGAGCTGGCCGATCGTTTCGTAATAGCTTGCCTTGGTGCCCGGGAACTTGGCGTCCGGATAGCTGTAGTAATAGGCCTCAAGGTTGAGGTCCGTACCGTCCAGATCCGTGTGCTTGCCCGCATAAAGATCCATTTCGAAGGAGGGGTTGTTGCCGCCCCAATTCACCTTCGACAGCCACGTGCCGGCATAGAACCCATCCGGGCCGCTCCAGTTGACCGAAGCTTGCGGGGCGAATTCCTTGCTGTTCTGGCTGATGCCGCGATAGCGATAGTCGCTGGTCACTGCCACATACGCCGACAAAGTGCCCCAACTCGGGGCGTCGTCGGCATAAGCCGTGTTGGTAACGGCTACGCCGGCCAGCAGGGCCGCTGCCAACGAGAGTTTCAACCCAAGTTTCTTCATCGTCATTCGCCTCATGTTCGTTTCGCGCTGCAGCCACCGTGGCGGCTGCCCGTCCACCTTTCAGAGACCCGTCATTTGAATGCAATACAAAGGCGCGCAACAAATTGTACGAATTCCATGGGAAAACGACGGTTTCGAGTCTGCGTTGTTGCAATGCAACACGTGTTTGCACAGCTCTTGAGCAGATCGCCGCCCGATTAGGCGAAGATTGCGCCGAGTCTGCCACCCTCCGACAGAGAGCTGCGAGGCGCGGGCACGACCTTGGCGGCCGAAAAACAGGCTGGCGACACGCCATTTTTGTTACGCCGGCCTGTGACACCTCCGGCCTTGCCTTTACGGCCGCCATGCCCCATGACGACTTCCCATTCATTTTTCGCTTGTTGATGTTTCGCGATACGGAGCAGTTTGCACCGATCGTACGGTGCCGAACCGATGTCACAAGGTGTTCCCATTACCGCTGAGACCATACAATCCGCCCGACCGCGCCGGCATGTGGCCACGGCGATGCGCATTATTCTCGTGCGCCATGGGCGGCCGGCGATTTCAATAAACGAGCGCACCTCGCACAGAGAGTTCCGCGACTACATCGACGCGTACGAAGCTGCTGGCCTTGATCCCGAAAGCGCGCCGCCGGAAGAGCTGCAGGACTTGGTGAAGGAACTGACCGCGGTATTCACCAGCGACCGGCCACGTTCACAGGACAGCGCGCGGGCGCTGGCGCCCAACGCGGAGCTGATTGCCGATCCGCTGTTCGTGGAAGCGCCGCTGGCCAGTCCACGCATTCCGCTGCTGCGCATGAAGGTGCCGAAATGGGCGGTGATGGCGCGGATCCTGTGGCATGCCGGCTATCACCCCGAGATCGAGAACTATCGCCGCGCCAAGCATCGCGCGGTGGAAGCCGCGGATATCCTTATGGCGCGTGCACGGGAGGACGGCGTCACCGCGCTCGTCGCTCATGGCTATTTCAACGCCATCATTGGTCGCGAGCTGCGTCGGCGGGGCTTCCGCAAAATCGGCTCGCACCGCGTGCGGTTCTGGAACGCGGTGATCTACGAACTTTCCTGATCACACCATCGCGGGGATGACGCGATCCGGCGGCTTGTGGCCGTCGATGAACGTCTTGACGTTGATGATGACCTTCTCGCCCATCTCGACACGGCCCTCGATTGTGGCCGAGGCGGCGTGCGGCAACAGCACCACATTCGGCAGCTTGAGCAGATTGGGGTTTACCGCCGGCTCGTGTTCGTAGACGTCGAGACCGGCACCGGCAAGCTGGCCCGACTTGAGCATGTCGGCCATCTTATTCTCGTCGATGATCTCACCGCGTGCGGTGTTGACGATGTAGGCCGCCGGCTTCATCAGCTTCAGGCGGCGGCCCGACAGCAGATGATAGGTCGCCGGCGTGTGCGGGCAATTGATCGAAACGATGTCCATGCGCGCCAGCATCTGGTCGAGGCTTTCCCAATAGGTCGCCTCCAGCTCGCTTTCGATTTCCGCCGGAACGGGCTTGCGGTTGTGATAGTGGATTTGCAGCCCGAACGCCTTGGCGCGCCGCGCCACCGCCTGGCCGATGCGGCCCATGCCGACGATCCCCAACCGTTTTCCGTGCAGCCGGTGGCCAAGCATCCAGGTTGGCGCCCAGCCTTTGAACTGACCGGCTTCCATCATCTTCGCGCCTTCCACTAGGCGGCGGGGTACGGCGAGGATCAGCGCCATCGTCATGTCCGCGGTGTCGTCGGTGAGGACGCCCGGCGTGTTGGTCACCGTGATGCCGCGCTCCACTGCCGCACGCACATCGATATTGTCGACGCCGTTGCCGTAATTGGCGATCAGCTTCAGCATAGGCCCCGCGTGCTCGAGAAGCTTGGCGTCTATGTGGTCGGTGACGGTCGGCACCAGCACCTCGCAGCGCTGTACGGCTTCCACGAGTTGCTCGTATGTCATCGGCGCGTCGTCGTGATTCAAATGCGCGTCGAACAATTCGCGCATGCGCGTCTCGACGACGTCAGGCAATTTGCGTGTGACGATGACGAAAGGTTTTTTCGGAGGCATCGCACCATGACCTAGAACTTGCGGTCCGTGCGTCCGGTTTAGCAGATGCACCATTCGCCCGAAAGAGTTTCCGCAAAGGAAGATTTTGCTTTGTTGTTGGAGCAGCAAAGCCGTGCCACGCTGCTGCAACACCAAGATCGCAGCGGCGAGAACGGAAGCGGGTGACAGTCATCAAGAACAATTCGGTCCGCCGCACTCGTTGGCGCTGGCACATTGCGCCGGATGGCGAGTCGGCGACGGGCGGTGCGATCGCCAGTCCGTTGGGGCAGGGCTCCTGGGCGATGTTCGACTTCGCCCGCAATCCCTATATCCTGCTGGTGACGATCTATATTTTCGCGCCTTATTTCACCAACGTGCTGGTGCACGATCCGGTACGCGGGCAGGCGATCTGGGGGAATATTCAAGGTTACAGCGGTGTCGTTATCGCGCTGCTGGCGCCGTTCCTCGGCGCCATCGCCGATGCGGGCGGGCGGCGCAAGCCGTGGCTGGCATTTTATGTGATCATCATGGCGGCCACGACAGCCAATCTTTGGTATGCCAAGGCGGACGGTACCGGACTTTCGATCCTCGAGGTCGGGCTGCTCATCGGCGCCACCAATGTCGCCTATGAATTCGCCAGCGTATTCTACAATGCGCTTCTTCCGACGATTGCGCCGCATGAGCGGGTAGGCTTCCTGTCGGGGCTGGGCCTGGCGCTTGGCAATCTGTCGAGCCTGTTCCTGCTGCTCTTCATGCTGTTCGCCTTTGTGCTGCCCGGACGTGTGCCGTGGAGCTTTCTGCCCGCGCACCCTCTGTTCGGCATCGATCAGGCCGCGCATGAGCCGGAGCGGCTGACCGGGCCGCTGTCGGCGCTGACGATCCTGATCTTTTCGCTGCCGCTGTTCCTGTGGACGCCGGACTCCATATATGTGCGCATGGGCTGGATCGACGCCTCGATCCGCGGCGTGCGTTCGGTGATCCGGACCGTGAAAAGTCTGGACCATTACCGCAACGTCGCGATTTACCTGCTGGCGCGCCTGTTCTTCAACGATGGCATGACGGCGCTGCTGATTTTCAGCGGCGTCTACGCGGCCGGCGTCTTCCATTGGGGAGCGTTGGAGATGACGGCCTTTGGCATCGTGGTGACGATTTTCGCCGTGATGGGCGGATTCTTCGGCGGCTGGCTCGATGACACGCTTGGTTCGAAGCGAGCGATCTTCGTGTCCGTCGGCGGCACGCTGTTGTTCGGTACAGTGCTGATCACAATGGCGCCGGATCGCATCTTCTGGGTGATTCCCTACGACATGCACGCGCCGCCGGTGGATTCGCTGCCATTCTTCAGGACATGGCCGGAGATCATCTATCTTGGAGTCACCAATCTCGCCGCGGTCTGCGTGTCGGCGTCCTATGCCAATGCCCGCACCATGATGGCTCGGATCGCGCCGGTGGCGCGCATCACCGAGTTCTTCGGCCTTTATTCGCTATCGGGGCAGTCGACCTCGTTCCTGGCGACGCTCAGCGTCGGCTGGATGACTGTGCTGACGCACAGCCAGCGCGGCGGCTTCGCCGTGATCCTGGTCTTCCTCGGTCTCGGCCTGATCGGCATGCTCTGGGTGAAGGAAGAGCGCGCGAAGGCGATTTAGTGCCGGAAGTGCCGCATGCCCGTGAACGCCATGGCCAGCCCTGCCTTGTCGGCCGCTTCGATCACGTCGTTGTCGCGGATCGAACCGCCCGGCTGAATCACGGCCGTGGCGCCCGCTTCCGCGATCTCAAGCAGCCCGTCCGGGAAGGGAAAGAAGGCGTCGGAAGCGGCGGCGGACCCGATGGTCATAGGCTGAGGCCAGCCTGCCGTTTTCGCGGCAGCCCGCGCTTTTTCCGCTGCGATGTGCGCCGAATCCACACGGCTCATCTGGCCGGCGCCGATACCCGCGGTGGTCAGGCCCTTGGCGTAGACGATCGTGTTGGACTTGACGTGCTTGCCGACCGTGAAAGCGAACAACATGTCGGCAAGTTCGCTCTCGCTCGGCTGGCGCTTGGTGACGATCTTGAGATCGGCACGCGTGATATGGCCGTTATCGCGTGTCTGTACGAGGAAGCCGCCGGACACGGTTTTGCAGGTGAGGCCGGCGGTGGCCGGATCGGGCAAGCCGCCGGCGATCAGCAGACGCAGGTTCTTCTTCGCCGCTAGAACGCGTCGGGCGTCGGCGTCGGCATCCGGAACGATGATCACTTCCGTGAAGAGCTTGGAGATCAGCTCGGCTGTGGCGCCGTCGAGTGTGCGATTGAAGGCGACGATGCCACCGAAGGCGCTGACCGGATCGCAGGCGAGCGCCTTTTCGTAGGCTTCGTGCAGCGAACCGGCGAGCGCCACGCCGCAGGGATTGGCATGTTTGATGATGGCGCAGGCCGCGCTCGTCCTAGGATCGAACTCGGCGACGAGTTCATAGGCCGCGTCGGTGTCGTTGATATTGTTGTAAGAAAGCTCCTTGCCCTGCACCTGTTCGGCGGTGGAAACGCCGAAGCGCTTCTCGCCCGTGACGTAAAAGGCGGCTTCCTGATGCGGGTTTTCGCCATAGCGCAGCGACTGTCGCAGGCTGCCGGCGAGGGCGCGGCGGCGCGGCGGAGACTTTTCGCCCTCCTTGGCAAGCTGGTCGGCGAACCAGTTGGAGACTGCGGCGTCATAGGCGGCGGTGCGGGCGTAGGCGATCTGCGCCAGCTTGCGGCGCAGCGCCAGCGTGGTTGAACCCTTGTTGGCATTAAGTTCGGCCAGCACCGTGGCGTAGTCTTCCGGATCGACGACGACCGTCACCCAGTCGTGATTCTTTGCCGCCGAGCGCGTCATCGCCGGACCGCCGATGTCGATGTTCTCGATGGTCTCCTCGAAGTCGGCGCCTTTGGCGACCGTCGCCTCGAAGGGATAGAGGTTGCAGACCAGCAGATCGATGCCTTCGATGCCGTGCGCCTTCATGGCCTCGGCGTGATCGGGCTTGTCACGCAGCGCCAGGAAGCCGCCATGCACCATCGGGTGCAGCGTCTTGACGCGGCCGTCCATCATTTCCGGAAAGCCGGTGACCTCTGAGACATCCGCAACCTTGAGGCCCGCATCGCGCAACGCCTTGGCGGTGCCACCGGTGGAGATCAGCGCCACACCATGCTTCGCCAGCCCCTTGGCGAATTCGACCAACCCCGACTTGTCGGAAACGGAAAGCAGCGCGCGGCGGATGGGGCGGAGCGTCATGGCGACTCGTGAGCTGGAGGTTACGAGGGGTCATACTTCGCGCGGCGCCAAAAGAGAAGGGTCAGGTTGACGCCACGTGCGCGGACAAAAAGCCCATTTACCTCAATATCTTCACCACGGTGTCCGTGAGTTTTTCCAGATCGCCTTCGCCGATGGTCAGCGCGGGGGTGAGATACACGATGTTGCGGAAGGGGCGGACCCAGACGCCTGCCTCGACGAAACGGCGTTTCAGAGCGTGCAGATCGGCGATGCTGTCGAGCTCCACAACCCCGATAGCACCGCGCGAGCGTACGTCCACGACATGGGGCAGGCCGAGACACTGGCCCAGTTTTTTTCCGAGAAACTCTCCGATGTCTGCTGCCTGGCGCAGGCGCGGTTCGTTCTCGAACAGATCGAGCGAAGCATTGGCGGCGGCACAGGCCAGCGCATTGCCCATATAGGTGGGTCCGTGCATCAGGGCGTGGCTGGGATCGTCGGACCAGAAAGCATCGAAGATCTTCCGCGAAGCCACGGTGGCGGCGAGCGGCAGTGTGCCGCCGGTGAGGCCCTTGCCGAGCGTGATGATGTCGGGCACCACCTCGGCCGCCTCGCAGGCGAACATCGTTCCCGTGCGGCCGAAGCCGGTGAAGATCTCATCGAAGATCAGCAGCAGATCATATTTGTCGGCGGCGGCCCGCAGGCGGCGCAGCGTCTGCTCGTCGTGGAAGATCATGCCGCCCGCGCCCTGTACCAGGGGCTCGACCAGGACGCCGGCGAGTTCGTCTGCATGCTTTTCGAGAAAAGCATCGAAGGTGGCGATGCTCCGTTCGTCGCGGGGCAGGTCAATGACGTGATGTTCGGGCAAGAGGCCTGTGAAGAGGGAGTGCATGCCCTCTTCGGGATCGCACACTGCCATGGTGGCGATGGTGTCGCCGTGGTAGCCGCCCTTGAAGGCGAGGAACTTCGTGCGGCCGCGAATGGCGCGGTTCAGCCAGTATTGGGTCGCCATCTTCATGGCGACTTCCACCGCCACCGAGCCGGAATCCGAAAAGAACACGCGTGTCAGATCGCCGGGCAGCAGTGCCGCGAGGCGTGCCGCCAGTGTTGCCGCCTGTTCGTGCAGCAATCCGCCCAGCATGACATGCGGCATGATATGGGCTTGTTTCTGGATCGCCTCGACGATGTGCGGGTGGTTGTAGCCATGCACCGCCGTCCACCACGATCCGATACCGTCGACCAGTTCGCGGCCGTCGGCGAGCGTGATGCGGCTGCCCTGCGTGCGCGCGGCGGCCAGCGGCGCGGGCGTCGTTTTCATCTGCGTGTAAGGCAGCCAGATATGCGGGAAGCCGCGCTCGAACCAGTCCGGCGTCACGGCACCATCGCAGTGATGCCCAGCCGCGCCAGCAACTGGCGATCCTTGTGTGCCTCCGGATTGGGCGTGGTGAGCAGCTTCTCGCCGTAGAAGATCGAATTGGCGCCGGCCAGGAAACACAGCGCCTGTGCTTCGTCGCTCATATATTCGCGCCCCGCCGACAGGCGCACGAAGGACTTCGGCATGGCGATGCGCGCCACGGCGATCGTACGCACGAAATCGAGGGCGTTGATGGATTCGGCGTCGGCGAGCTTGGTGCCTTCGACGCGCATCAGCATGTTGATCGGCACGCTTTCGGGATGTTGCGGCAAGGTGCAAAGCGCATGGATCATGCCGATGCGATCAGCTTCGTTCTCGCCCATGCCGACGATGCCGCCGCTGCAGACATGAATGCCCGCGGCGCGCACCGCCTCCAGCGTGTCGAGACGATCCTGGAAGGTGCGCGTGGTGATGATCTGCTCGTAATATTCCGGCGATGTGTCGATGTTGTGGTTGTAATAGTCGAGGCCGGCGTCTCGCAGCTTGCTCGCCTGTTGCGGCGTCAGCATGCCGAGGGTGACACAGGTTTCCATGCCCAGGGATTTGACTTCGCTGACCATCTCGCAGACGGCGTCGAGGTCCTTGTCCTTGGGCGAGCGCCAGGCGGCGCCCATGCAGAAGCGAGTCGCGCCGGCCTGCTTGGCGTTCTTTGCGTCGGCCACGACGGCGGACACGTCCATCAATTTGGAGGCCTTCAGACCGGTCTCGTGTGACGCGCTCTGCGAGCAATAGCCGCAATCTTCCGGACAACCGCCGGTTTTGATGGATAACAGCGTGGAGATCTGCACCTCGTTGGGCGCGAAATGCCGGCGATGTATGGTTTGGGCCTGGAAAATCAGATCGGCGAAGGGTAGGGCGAACAGGGTGGCCAGCTCTTCGCGGCTCCAGTCGTGGCGGACGTCGTCCATGGGGTGACCTTCTTGTCGCGGTTCATGCCATTATAGTGGCCCGTCAACGCACGCAAGACAAAGGCACCCATGTCCTCTCTGGACGCATTCGCCAAGGCCAAACTTGCCGCACTGGAAGCCCAGCACCTCAAGCGCACGCTGGCGGAAACCGCGCGCGAGGATGGCATCTGGGTGGAGCGGGCTGGCCGGCGGATGCTGTCGTTCTCCTGCAACGATTACCTTAATCTGACCCATCATCCCGCTGTGAAGCGCGCGGCCGCCGCGGCGGTTGAAAAGTATGGCGCGGGGGCGGGCGCCTCGCGGCTGGTGACCGGTAACCATCCGCTGTTCGGCGAACTCGAGCAGCGGTTGGCACAATTGAAAGGTACGGAAGGGGCCTGCGTGTTCGGCTCGGGCTATCTGGCGAATGCCGGCATCGTGCCGGTGATCGTCGGCAAGGGCGACCTGCTGCTGGTGGACGAGCTGTCCCATTCCTGCCTCTGGGCGGGCGCGCGGCTATCCTGGGGCCGGGTGGAAGTGTTCCGCCATAACGACGTCGCGCATGCGGAAGAGATTTTGCGCTTCCATCGCGCGGCGCATCGCCATGCCCTGATCGTCACCGACGGCGTGTTCTCGATGGACGGCGATCTGGCGCCGCTCAAGGCGCTGAGCACCTTGGCGGACGCTTACGACACGTGGCTGATGAGCGACGATGCGCATGGGCTCGGCGTGTTGGGCGACGGACGCGGCTCGGCGCACGCAATGGGCGCTTCCGTCGATCTGCAGATGGGCACGCTGTCGAAGGCGCTCGGGTCTTATGGCGGGTATGTCTGCGCTTCGGCGGCGGTGATCGACCTGCTGAAGACGCGGGCGCGCACACTTATATATTCCACGGGTCTGCCGCCCGCGAGCGTAGCGGCGGCGTTGGCGGCGCTCGATATCATCGAGAACGAGCCGGAATTGACGGCGTTGCCTTTGACGAAGGCGCAAGATTTCACACGGGCCTGCAATCTGCCGCTGGCCACCAGCCAGATCGTGCCGGTGGTGTTGGGTGATCCGCTGGCGGCCTTGGAAGCGTCGCAAATCCTGGAACGCGAAGGTTTCCTGGTGACGCCGATCCGCCCGCCGACGGTACCGGAAGGAACCGCGCGCTTGCGTCTTGCCTTCACCGCCGGACATCCGGACGATGAAATCGCACGGCTGGCTACGATCATACGCGAACGGATTCTCGCATGAGCGCCTATTTCGTCACCGCAACCGGAACCGATATCGGCAAGACCTTCGTGGCGTCCGGTTTGCTGCGGCATCTGCGCGCGCAAAGAAAGGTGGTTGCCGGGATCAAGCCGGTGATCAGCGGCTTCGACATCGCAAAGGCGCGCGCCAGCGATACCGGCGAACTGCTCGATGCGATGGGCGAAGCGGTGACGCCCGAGGCGGTGGAACAAATTTCGCCTTGGCGCTTTATCGCGCCGCTGTCGCCAGACATGGCGGCGGCCCGCGAAGGGAAGAGCATCGATTTCGATGCCCTTGTCGCGTTCTGCCGGGACGCGGCGGCGTGGCCGGGCACACTTCTTATAGAGGGTGTCGGCGGGGTCATGGTGCCGCTCGACGCCGGCCACACCGTGCTCGATTGGATGGCGGCCCTCGGCTTGCCGGCGGTCCTGGTGACGGGATCCTATCTTGGCACCATCAGCCACACGCTGACGGCGGCCCGCGTCATGGCGCAGGCGGGCGTGAAGATCGCGGCATTGGTACTCAACGACAGTGGCGATGGCGCCGTACCCCTGGACGATACGGTGGCCTCGCTCCGCCGATTCTTGCCGGAAACGCCCTTGGTAGTTCTGCCTCGCGGAGCGGGGGAGGCAGATTTCGGCCGGCTAGCAGATGAGCTATTTCAAAGAGATAGCAAAAATACGCCATAGAAATTGATTTTATTAATTTCACGGCGTTGAAAAATTGAAAATATCAATATACATCTGAAGCCGAACGATGCTTCAGGTGCCCATCATGAGCCGCGACTGGCAGGAATTGACTGCCCTGACCCAGGGCCGCCCTTTGGTGGTGGAGCGGGTCCGCCTGACCGACAGCGACATCGCCGTGGAAGGTTCCTTCGAGCTACCGCAGCTCGCCCGGCTGAGTGCCGAGGATCAGGTCTTTGTGGCCGCGTTCGTGCGCAGCCACGGCTCGATCAAGGAGATGGAGCAGGTGTTCGGGGTCTCTTACCCGACCATCAAGGCGCGGCTGAACCGCATCGCCGCACAGCTGGAATTTGTCGACACCGATCCCGTGCCGTCACGTACGGAAATCCTCGACCGTCTGAAGCGCGGCGAGATCGACGCGCAGGAAGCCATTCGCCTGCTGGAGGCCAAATGATTCCGCTGGTGATGGTTCTGCACATCCGCAAGCGGAACGGCCATTTCGTTCGCCTCTGGCTGCCGCTGTTCCTGTTGTGGCTGCTGGCATTGCCGCTGCTGATACTCCTGCTGCCGATCTATTTCGTCGCTTGTGCGATCGGCGGCGTGAATCCGTTCCGCGGTATCTGGGTTTTCTGGACGCTGCTTTGTGCCGTCGCCGGCACGCGCATCGAAGTCGATACACCGCAGTCTTTCGTCTTCATGCACGTCTATTAGGAGCTGGAAATGAGTGAGAACCGCAAACAAATCCTGCAGATGTTGGCCGAAGGGAAGGTCACCCCCGAAGAGGCCGAGCGGCTGATCGCGGCGCTCGAGGGTGGGCCGAACGAGGTCACGACGCGACGCGACGGCGCGCCGAAATACATCCGCGTCTTGGTCGAGACCGAGGAGGGGTGCGTCGGTGACGAACTGACCAAGGTGAATATCCGGGTGCCGATCCGGCTGCTGCGCGCCGGTGTCAAGCTGGCTGGCCTGATCCCGCAGGAAGCCCGCACTCACGTCAACGAGGCTCTCCGGGAGAAGGGCATGGCTTTTGATATCAACCAGCTCAAGCCCGAAAACCTGGACGAACTGATCGACAACCTGCAGGACCTGTCGATCGACGTCGACAAGAAAAACCGGCTGGTGAAGGTCAAGGTCTTCTGCGAATAGCGTGCGGCCGTGGGATTGTTGACCGGCGCGCCGCGCTGGCTATATTCCCGCCTCCATTCGCTTAATTCCCGCGAAATGTGCCCCTGTGGCGGAATGGTAGACGCGGCAGACTCAAAAAGTGGTTTTTCTACCATGCGGGAGAAATTCACGACGAATTGAAAGCGTCGAATTTTCAGAGGGTTATTAAGGCGGAAGTAAGACGAGTCGAAACTGGAGAATCGCGCTAG
>JAGWJY010000069.1 GCA_028865545.1 Alphaproteobacteria bacterium
GAGGCCGTCGGCCAGCTGCAAGCTGTAATCGGCGCGCCCGCCATAGGTTGCCGTGGAGAGCTTCGCTGTCGCCGCTTGCTGCGCCGAGCCTGTCGCATAGCCAGGGGCCGCAAGATCGAGGAGGAATGTGTAGGCCTCGAACCTAAACCCATTGAGGCCGGCATAGACCGCATCGAAAACGTGGCTGTTGCTTTTGAAGCTGTTGGCTTGTCCGGTCGCGGCTGCGGTCGTCGTGGATGGGACGGGAATGTCGGGTCCGCCGATGCGGTTGACACGATAAAGGTAGGCGTAGGTGAGCGTAAGATTCCTGACCGACGAATTCACCGCGGAGACAGAATCGAATGTCTGTTCATGTTGCCGCCATCCGACATTGCCGACGAACCGTTGGTCACCGATCAAGAGCCTTTGGCGGCCGATTGTAATTTTCGTTTCGAAGCCCGGGGCGTAGGTAAGTTGAAGGCGGTCCAGCGTCGTCATTGCTGGATCAGCGACAACCGGGAATACCGTTTTCCCGTTGCGGGTGCTGTTATAAGTGGCACCTCCTAGCGTCCAGACCTGATCGATATCGAACGCAAATTGGAAATTGTTCCAGGTAGCAGTCTCGTAACCGAGCCGCGCACGCAACGTACCCGCCTGTGCAATCGGCACCTTGCTCGCATCATCCACGTTTTCGTAACGCGCGCGCAGGTCGATATCCGCCCTGCCCCCTGTGATAGCGGCAGCGAGCGGCACGTCGGCGTGCGCCACACCACTGACCGCCAACATTCCCAGCAGTCCGCGTGAAATGCGCCAGCAAGTCCGCTTTGTCTTTACATGAGCCATATTTTGTTCGCCTTCGCTGTTCATTCGGCGGCGGAGGCAGCTGTGCCCCAGCTCATGCGCCACTGTCGCTCGACAGCCTTCAAGGCGATCAGCGCAACCAGCGCCAATCCGGCGAACAGCAAAAAGCCGCTCTGATAACTGCCCGTAAGTTGTTTCGAATAACCAAGGCTGGATGCTAGATAGAAGCCACCCACTCCACCGGTCATGCCAACCAACCCTGTCATCACGCCGATTTCTTTTCCAAAACGCTGCGGGACCAGTTGGAACACGGCGCCGTTGCCAGTCCCCAAGGCACACATGCCTGTGACGAAGGCGAGAACAGCCATCCAGAGCTGGGGTAGACCGAAGCTCACCGCAGCGAGTGCACAAGCTGCGATCGAGTAGATGATGGTGAGCACATTGATTCCGCCGAGCCGGTCAGACAATGCGCCGCCAACTGGGCGCATCAACGAGCCGGCAAAGACGGCTGCGGCTGTGCAGTAGCCCGCGATAACTGGGCTCAAGCCATATTGCGTATTGTAATAGATGGGTAGCGAGGATGCGAGGCCGACAAACCCGCCGAAGGTCACACTGTAAAGCAACATAAACCACCAGGCGTCGGTGTCCTTCAAAACCTCGAAATATGCCGAAAAGCTTTTGGCCGCCGGTCGGTTGGGGCTGTCCTTTGCGAAGATCGTGTAGACGACGATGACGACGAGCAATGGGATCACGGCAAGCCCGATCACATTCCTCCAGCCAAACATCACGGCGAGGGTCGGCGCGAACAAAGAAGCGAGAACGGTGCCGGAATTTCCCGCACCCGCGATGCCGAGCGCCGTTCCTTGATGTTGTGCGGGATACCAGCGCGAGGCGAGCGGTAGCGCCACCGCGAATGACGCCCCCGCCATGCCGAGGAAAAGCCCAACCGCAAGGATGTCCATGAAATTGTGAATGCCATACCACCAGAAGAAGGCGAGCCCGGCAATGACAATGGCTTGCGCAAGCAATCCGGTTCGCTTCGGTCCGATGTGATCGACCAGAATGCCGTTCACCACCCGTAGCAACGCGCCCGCAAGGACCGGCGTCGCCACCATGAGCCCCTTATGCGCGGGGTCCAGCGCCAGCGTCTTTGCGATCTGGATTCCAAGCGGCCCGAGGATGACCCAGACCATGAAGCTGATGTCGAAATAGAGAAATGCGCAGAACAGCGTGGGCAAATGCCCAGCCTTCAAGAAACCCTTGTGCATGGTTGATCCGGTCTTCTGGCTCTCGCCATGAGCGGCCGTCGTTGACGCGCTCGAATATCAGGGGGCGTAGGTTTGCTCGCCCGGCTGCAGGCCCCCTCGCCGTTGAGTGAGACCTCACCGGTCTCGCTGCAACGAGCCCGGCAATCTCTCTATCGCAAGCGCTGTGCCAAGAAGTACTCTATATGTATCAATAGGTTGCGTGCGCAATTGCGCGCCACTGCCTCTATTTATTGCAGCGCACACAAAAGTTGCACTCTGCTTTGGCAGAGCGTGCTCGCTATTGAGGTTCGCGTCTCTGGATAATCAGGGTCGTATTTTCCGGATCGAACGCGGCGCCGTCGCAAAAACGTTCCGGCTCCCGCTCGCCGCCCACTACCGACTGCATCAAGTCCGGTCGATACACCGCGTCGACAAGTGCGGCGGTATCTGTCCCTGGCGACAGATTTCCCCAGCGCGTCATTTGCGAGAGGAACCACAAGCCATGTGCGCGCGAGGGAATATTTGCGCCATGAGCGGCAAACGCGGAACGATCCACATCGCCGCGCAATGCCGGCGCAACTGGCGTGCTGCTGGGCAGCGAGGCCTGGATGAACGCGGGGGCGACATCAAGATATTCCGGCCTTCCCAAAACAGCGGCGATCTCAGCGGCATTTCGCGGATCGTCGCAATATTTCGAGGCTTCGAGCAGCGCCTTGAGCACCCGCGACAGCACTTGCGGCTGGCGCTGCGCGAAGCGACCGACGGCGAGGCATTTCTCAGGGTGATTGCACCAGATTTCGGACGATACAAGGATCGTACGTCCGGCGCCGCTCGCCCCCGCGACCGACCCCCATGGCGCACCCGCACAGAATCCATCGATCTTGCCAAGTTTCAACGCACGCGCGGTATCGGCCGGCGGCAAAATTGTAATTTCCACGTCGTTGTTTGGATCGATACCGGCCGACGCAAGCCAGTAGCGTAGCAAAAGGTTATGCGTTGAAAATATGTGCACCACCGCGAAGCGCGGCCTTCTCGTCTGCTTTTTCAGCCACAAGCGAAGTTTCCGACCGACCTCCATCGCACCCAGATTGTCGGCATCAATTGCATCGGCGATTTCGTGGTTCACCGTGACCGAATTACCGTTCAGGCTAAGCCCCATGGGAACAATAATGGGCGAAGGAATGCCGCGAAGACCGGCAGCCATCGCCAAAGCCAGCGGCGGCAACATGACCGCAGCATCCAAATGGCCGAAGCTGAGCTTGTCGGCAATATTCGCCCAGGATGGTTCAACGCAAAGCTGAACCTGCAGGCCAGCGCTGGCAAAAAAATCGCGTTCAAGCGCCATGACAACCGGCGCGGCATCCGTGAGACGCAGCATGCCGATACGAATGGTCGGCGACGCCTGGGATTGTGGTGTGCTGTCGGTGGTCATAATTTCTCCAGCCAATCAATCCTGTTTGCGTGAAGCGAGCAATTCTCGCGCGATTTCCGCGATGCGTTTACCCCGGTCCATGGCGCGCTCACGCAGCCACTTATAGGCCTGCGGCTCGCTGATGTTGCGCTCTCGCATCAGCTGCGTCTTGACCTGCTGGACCATGGCGTGCTCATCCAGTCGTGTTTCCGCGATTTGCAGATCGCCGGCCACTTTCTGATAGCGGCGAAAAATCGCCACGGCCGCCTGCACAATCGGTTTGACCTCTGGCAGCGACGTGCCGCGCACATTGTAGGAACTGACCCCTGCAATGATCGCGTCCTCCATGAATGCGTGATCATTGCAGTCCGTAAACATGACAATCGGTTTGGGATCGCTCGCCGTCACTTCCCGGATCGGCTCTAGGCTGTCACGGTCCGCCCTGGACATATCGACGATGAGCACATCCGGAGCGTGACACTTGACGGCCTCGATCAAGCGCTCGTTTGCCGCCACGCGGACAACCTGCTCGACTCCTGCTTCGAGAAGGTGCCGCATAAGCGCCTCTGCGCGCTCGTCCATTTCGTCGGCAACCAGGACCTTCAAAGGCGACATCCTCGAACATCACAAACATGCACAGCCACTATGCTTGCAGCAAGTGCAATGGCAAGCTGGGCATGGTCAAGTGGCGAGCTATGGGCAGTCAAGAAACCAAAAGGCGTGTCGTCGGGCTCGTCATTGCGGGCGGCAAGGCGTCACGCATGGGCGCCGACAAACCATTTGTACGATTTCAGAATGGAGTTTTGCTCGACGCGGTCGTCGACCGCGTGCTGCCGCAAGTCGATGCGTTGATGCTGAATGTTCGACCGGAGCACGTCGCGCCATGCCAATCTCGGTACGGGGATAAATTTGTGTTGCTGCCCGATGCGTTCGATGGAAATTGCGGTCCGCTCGGCGGCGTCATCGCCGGGTTGCAGCAATTGCCGCCGTTGAACGCTGAGTGGCTGGCCACATTCCCATGCGATACGCCCTTCATTCCGCGAGACATCGTCGCGACACTCCTCGAAACGGCGCAGTTGACAGTCGGACGACCGGTTGTAGCCGCTGCGTCAGGTCAGGTGCAGAACCTTTGCGCTGTTTGGCCGTATCAAACCCTCGAGGCCTTGCGCGAAGGTGTCAAATCCGGTGCCTTTCGCAGTGCATGGTGGGCGCTTGACGCGCTACATGCCGTGCGCCTCGATATTTCTGGCGAACCGCATGCTTTCTTCAATATCAACACACCGGAAGATTTGGCCGATGCCGAAAAGCTGGCAGGCGGGAGCCGCGAGCGAACATGAAGATCATCGGCATTGTCGGTTGGAAGAATAACGGAAAGACAACGCTGATCGAAGGGTTGATAGCGCATTTCGCGCGAGCCGGATTGCGCGTTGCCACCGTCAAACATGCGCACCATGAATTCGATATGGATCATCCCGGCAAGGACAGTTTTCGGCATCGCGCGGCGGGAGCACGTGAAGTGCTTGTTTCATCATCCAGGCGCTGGGCGTTACTCCATGAAGCTGATGGCGAGGCAGAACCGGCGCTGGAGAACCTGCTTGCACATTTATCGCCCGCAGACTTGATCATCGTCGAAGGCTATAAGCAGCATGCACACGCCAAGATCGAGGTCATTTTGAATGAGCAGATCGCTCCGATAATCGCCGAGACAGATCCGAATGTCATCGCGATCGCCACCAACATATCGGGCTTAGCGACCGCACTGCCTACATTGCCTCTGGACCGCCCTGACCAGGTGGCGGCCTTCATTACGGAAAAGCTCGCTCTGGCCGCGCCACATCTTAAGCGTTGACCGTGCGGGTTCTAAACGACGTCGCAGTCGGCGCTCTAACGCGCACAAATCGCGCCCGCGCGTTTCGCGGCCGTAGATCAAAATCGAGCCGAAACCCGCGAACGCCGGAATAGCAATGATGATCGCTGCTGCACCAATGGCGGGCACGACAGCGAGCACACTCAGGGCCTTCCCCCCGCCCTCAGCCCAGTGTTCATCAAGGGAGCAATTCACGCCAGCGGGGGCATCACCGGCCAATCCGCCGCGATAAGAAGTTTAGTTGCAGCACGCACGCCTGCTCATGGCGACCTGGCTATGGCAGGTCCGCCGCCCCAAAGCACCGTTGGCCTGAGGAGAAGCCGCGGCGGCCTCGACGCGTTCGTTCATTCGTTGACGCAGGTTGCGGAAATATCCACCGAAATTGTTGGACCTGAGTTGGTATGGAAAACCCCCGTGATGGAAAGTCAGGTAACAACAAGAGCGTAGCGATCGATTGAGATTCTCACCTCCGCACCAGTAAATTTCCATAATTTCAGGTACTTAACCGTTCGCACGGACTGCCGATTTGCGAACAAAACGGAATTTGGCGGAAGAACAAAGAAGGAAAACGCCGTTCAATCCGTGCAGTCATTCCACACCTACAATAAGAAGTGTGCGCAACACGTTCGAAGCGACGGGCCTCGCCGAATGGTTGCCTCGCATCCGCACGAAGATCATTTTCACAGACACAGATTTAGAGAGTCGCCTGCATAGCTTTGGCGAGGGGTATGGCCACGGCATCCGGGAGGGAATGACGGGAGCAGGTATGTACCTCTCCGTTCGAAAGGAAATACGCCATTCGCGTGGAGAACCTGAATAGGGCAAAGACGGAGGGTATAGCTGCGCAACCTGGTTGTGACCACTAATTGCGCGGACCTCATGCTGCATACGCGCGGCAAGCGCCGTTTAGAAACTCGAACTAGGATGCAGCCCGCGCCACGGCGCGGCGCGCCAGGGAACCTCCCGGTGGCGATGGTTGCCGGAGGAGCGCACGGGCAGCGCGAAGTCCGTTTTTTATTTTGATGTGCAAGGATCGGTCGCCAAATCTACCCACTTCGGCATTCTCTGGCTACGCTTTATCCGTCACCAATTCGTCGAGCGCGTCCACTTCCGGCCTTTCGATGATTGGGATATCCGGCGGGCCGTTCTATCATCACCGAAGTCTATCTGTCGCTGTGGAGCCGCAGCTGCCGCGCGAGGATCACACTTTCCCTTCCCAGCGGCTTGGCAAGTTCGAAAACACGATTTATTGCTTCATCAAAACAGATCAGCGGACCGTTCTTTTTGTCCGCTAACTGCGGTACGAATATTCCCAATTGCGATGAATCTTACGAAAGATCGTATAACCGCGCGATTGCCGCCACCAATGGCTTCAAGTGAAAAGCCGATTCCGGCTGCACCGCGACATCCACACCGATAGCTTTGAGCGCATCGGTGACCACCGGGCCGATGGATGCCACGCGCGTTCTTTTCCACCCCGCCGCCAATGCTTCTTCCAATCCTTTTTCGCGAGCGACATCGAGCAAGCGTTGGATTTGTGGGGAACTGGTGATCGCAATCACATCGATTTCGCCCGCAGACATTTTCTTGATGGCGTCGGCGACAGAGGCGGATTCGCTGTCCGTGGCATAGCGATAGGGTATAACCGGGAATGTGATGGCGCCGCGCGCGTCCAGAAATGCCGGGAGTGATGGGTCGACATTTCCCGGATGAAGCTGGAGGCCAATCGTTCGCCCGCGAAGGTCATGGGGCGACAAAGTCTCTACGATCCCCGCAGACGTAGGCGATGCAGCCGTCAGTCCTGGCGTCAATCCGACTTCCCGGAGCGCCCGAACCGGCTTTGGACCGCGCACAATGGTGCGCACCCGACCGATGGCAGCGATGATCTGGTCTAATTTGCCGAGGCGTTCGCCCACAGCCAGGAGGCGGCGCAATCCTTCCCCCGTGAGCAAAATCAAATCGTCGAACTCACCGGCAATCAATCGTTCGAGCCAGACTTCCAGCGGGGCACTGTCCTGCGAATCGAGTATGGTCACCAGCGGACAACGCAGCGTGCGCGCACCCTGCGCATCGAGCATCCCGGCGAACAAATCGAGCTCGCGGCTTTCAGGCACCAGGATCGTCTTGCCTCGAAGATTGCCACTCATCGATCTTACCCGCGCCGCTTCATTTCCAGATGATTACACATTCGCATGAACATCGCGAAGAATCTCCTCAATTTCCGGAATGCAGGATCCACAATTCGTGCCGGCGCGGAGCGTCGTCCCCACCTGGGCGCAGCTCGTTAGACGCCCTGCAACGATCGCCTGCTCGATCGCCGCGCGCCCGACGGAAAAACAGGAACATATTTTGCGATCACGGACTTGTACGCCTCCCTCCACCTCCTTGAGTTGGAAAAGCAGATCGTAGGCGCTTTTGTCGAACACCGAGCCCAGCAATGGCGCGACTGCGCTGCGATCCGGCAGTGGCCACAGATTGTCGCGGGTCAGAAGAAGGCAGGCTCGCAAACGCCCCCCCGCCACGCTGGCAAAGCGGAACGAGCCGCGGTCGTAATCCATCGTTTCGATTCGTTCCGCACCCGGTGGGTGTTCGAGCAAATCGTTCGCCCAGATCGGCATCAAATCGATTGCCGGAAGCGGCTCCCATCCGCGCAACTCGTAAACCTGCCCGCCGACGGTTGGGATACGCGCGCAATATACGTCGTCCTGCTCGATCCGCTTGATGCCGCCGAAAAGGTACCCGCGCCACAAAGTCGGCACCGGGGCCAGCCGCACCGCGGTCGCCTTCAGCTCCGGCTGCCCGGAAACCGGATCGCAGATGCCGCCGACCAACCGCGCAATTGGCCCCCTGGTGACGAAATCATCGGTCCAATGCATCGGCGCAAAGACTTCACCCATCCGCAGCGTCGCGTTGGGCTTCGCACGAAGGACAGTCATCCCGTGTTCCGTTTCCAAGCGGACCAGATCGCCGTCTTCGAGGCACAGCTTCTTGGCATCGCGGGGATGCAGTTCGAGAAATGGCTCCTCTTGATGCGTCATCAGGCGTGGGACGAGACCGGTGCGCGTCATGGTGTGCCATTGGTCGCGGATGCGGCCGGTATTGAGAAGAAATGGTTCGCGGCGGCCTGTCTTTGCTGCTGTCGGCCTGTATCGCGTCGCAACAAAACGTGCTTTGCGGTCGGGCGTGTAAAAGTCGCCGTCGGCAAAGAAGCGCCCGCCATGGGTCGCACCGCTCGCGGGGAGTGGCCATTGCACCGGCGCCATCGCACGATACGCCGCATCGCCAAACTCGGCGAGAGCGCCAATATCGAAGGCTCTGCGGCCTTCATTCTCGAAACCGGATAGAGCCGCGTGTTCGGCAAAAATCTTCGCGGGGCCGCCATAGGAAAATGCCGAAGGCCATCCCATGCGGAAACCGACCTCGGTGAACATCCACCAGTCCGGCTTGGCCTCACCGACGGGGAGACGGAATGCACGCTGGCGCGAGATGCGTCGCTCGGAATTCGTCACCGTGCCGTCCTTCTCGCCCCATCCGGCGGCAGGCAACACAACATCGGCGAATTTTGTCGTGTCGGTCGGCCAGCAATCCGAGACGACGACAAACGGACAGGTTTCGAGCGCACGGCGGACCAGATCTGCCCGCGGCATGCTGGCGGCCGGGTTTGTGGCCGCGATCCACACCGCTTTGATGCGTCCGTCCAGCATGGCATCGAACAAATCCACCGCCTTCAGCCCCGGCCGAGTCGCCATATTTGGCGCACGCCAGAAGCGCCGGACACGATCCACATCCTCCACCTTGTCGAAGTTCATATGGGCGGCCAATTGATTGGCCAATCCGCCGACCTCGCGCCCGCCCATCGCATTGGGTTGGCCGGTGACGGAAAATGGCCCCATACCCGGCCGCCCAATGCGGCCCGTCGCCAGATGGCAGTTGATGATGGCGTTGACTTTGTCCGTTCCGGCAGACGATTGATTGACGCCCTGGGAATAGACCGTCATCACGCGCTCGGTGCCAGCGAACATCCTATAGAACGCCGTGATCGCGTCGGGCGTCAGCTTTGTAATCGCCGCAACCTGAGCCGCTGTACCGGCGAACGCCCGTGCCGCGGCGAGCGACACGTCGAACCCATTGGTATGTGCGGCGATCCACGTGTGATTGAGCGTACCCGTATCCGCCAAATAAACGAGGAGGCCCGCGAACAACGCCACGTCCGTTCCCAACGCCAAAGGCAGGTGAAGATCGGCGCCTTCGCAGGTGGCTGTGCGCCTGGGATCGATGACAACGATCTTCGTGCCGCGTGTGGCGCGCGCGGCGACAAGCCGTTGGAACAGGACGGGATGGCACCAAGCGGTATTGCTTCCGACCAGTACGACGAGATCTGATTGTTCCCAATCGTCGTAATTCCCCGGCACCACATCTTCGCCAAACGCCCGCACATGCCCCGCAACGCTGGACGCCATGCAAAGGCGGGAATTCGTGTCGATATTGCCGCTGCCGATGAAGCCTTTCATCAGCTTGTTGGCAACGTAGTAATCCTCCGTCGAAAATTGTCCGGAAACATAGAAAGCGACCGCATCCGGACCGTGTCGGGCAATGGTTTCTTGAAACCGGGTGACGACAAGAGAAAGCGCCGCATCCCAGCTTGCGTTGTTGCCGTCAATTTGCGGGCGCAACAATCGCCGCGAGTCGTCGAGCGTTTCGCCGAGCGCCGCGCCTTTGGAGCACAACCGCCCGAAATTCGACGGATGGTCGCGATCTCCGCTCACCGCGCCGCCGGACACAATGACCCCACAGCCGACGCCGCAATAGGGGCAAGTGGTGCGAATACCGGTCATTCGGCCGAAGGCGAAAATCTGAGCTGGATGCGCCCCGCCTCAATGCGCACCGTTATAGCCGCCGCGCAGCCAATGTCCGGCGCGGTCGCTTGGCCTGTCGCCAAAGCGATATTCCAGCCATGCAGGGGACACGTGACGTGCTCACCATGCACAATCCCCTGTGACAGTGGGCCGCCACGATGCGGACACTTGTCCCGGAGCGCGAAGATACGGTCGCTTGCGGTGCGAAAAACCGCTATCGGTCCTTCGCGACTGGCGACAACCCGCGCGCCGAGCTTGGGAATATCCGCAATCGTGCCGACGTCGAACCAGATGGCTGCTGCCGCTTCCGACATTGCTAATTCGCCTCCGCTAGAAGGCGGAATTCCGCTTTGGGTTTGTCTTGCACCGCATTTTGTTCCCAAGGATCGATCTGTGCGAATTTCTGGGCGTAAAGGAACCGCGCGTACAGCGCCTTGCGGCCAGTCTCGTCTTCCACGATCCGGGTCTTGACGTAATCGAGCCCGACGCGCTCTATCCACGGCGCTGTGCGGTCAAGATAGCGGGCCTCTTCGCGATAGAGCTGCAAGAAGGCGCCGCAATACTCAAGCACTTCCGCCGAGGTCGCAACTTTGCATAGAAGCTCCGTCCCGCGCAGCTTGATGCCGCCATTGCCGCCGACGAGCAGCTCCCAACCGCTTTCGACGGCGATAACGCCAAAATCCTTGATCGTCGCTTCGGCGCAATTGCGCGGACAACCCGAGACCGCGAGCTTCACTTTGTGCGGATGCCAGGAGCCCCAGGTCATTTTCTCCAGCGCGATGCCCATGGCCGTCGAATCCTGGACACCAAACCGGCACCATTCCGAACCGACGCAGGTCTTCACCGTGCGAAGTGCTTTTCCATAGGCGTGGCCGGACACCATTCCGGCCGCATTAAGGTCGCGCCACACGGCAGGCAATTGTTGCTTGGACACGCCAAGCATGTCGATACGTTGCCCGCCCGTCAGCTTCACCGCCGGAATCGCATATTTGTCGACGACATCGGCGATGGCGCGCAGTTCCCGCGCGTTGGTGGTGCCGCCCCACATGCGCGGAATGACCGAGAAGGTGCCATCTTTCTGAATATTGGCGTGGGCGCGTTCGTTGATGAAGCGAGATTGAGCATCGTCGTGATATTCACCAGGCCAGGCGCATAGCAGATAGAAGTTCAAGGCGGGACGGCACGACGCGCAGCCATCCGGCGTGCGCCAGCCGAGCGCGGACATGGCCGCCGGGATGGACTTCAACGCCTCATCCTTGATGCGGCGGCGCACGTCTTCGTGCGTCAGAGGCGTGCATTTGCACATCCCAGCCGGTGCAGCTTCTTCAAATGTCGTACCCAGTGTGACCTTGAGAAGCGCTTCGACAAGATGGGTGCAGGAGCCGCAAGACGCCGATGCCTTGGTGTGGGCGCGAACTTCGTCGAGCGTCGTCAAACTCTTGGCCGCAATCGTATCGGTGATCGTCGATTTGCAGACGCCGTTACAGCCGCAAATTTGGTAATCGCCCGGCAGATCGGCCACGGACGTTTTCGGCGCATTGCCCATCGCTGCCACGATGTTCTGGCCGAATAGCAGGCCATCGCGATAGGCGGTCACATCCTCGCGCTTGCGCAGCAATTCGAAATACCAACCGCTGTCTGCGACATCGCCGTAAAGGACCACGCCTTCCAGACGTCCGTCGCGCAGCACCAGCTTCTTGTACACCTGACGCGCACTGTCGTGGAACGTCAGGTCGCTACAATCTTCGCCGGGTATGAAATTGCCGGCGGAAAAGAGATCGACGCCGGTAACCTTCAACTTTGTCGAAAGAACGGAACCGGTATATCCGGCCCCCGGCGCATTGTCCTCTGCGAGATGCTCGGCACAGATCTTCGCCATTTCATAGAGCGGCGCCACCAGACCATAAGTCCTGCCGCGATGCTCAACGCATTCGCCGACCGCGAAAATGTCCCGGTCCGAGGTGCGCATCGTGTCGTCCACGATTATCCCGCGATTGATATCCAGATCGCACTTCTTCGCCAATTCGACATTGGGGCGGATGCCGATCGCCATCACGACGAGATCGCCAGGTATCTCTCGCCCATCGGCAAGGCGAACACCCTGAACGCGGGTTTCGCCAAAGATTTCCTCGGTTTGGCCGTTCATGAAGAAATTCAAGCCGCGCCCGTCCAACTCGCGCTGAAGCAACCCGCCCGCGACAGGATCGAGCTGGCGCTCCATCAGCGTATCCATCAGATGCACCACGGCGACGGACATGCCGCGTTTCAGCAAACCATTCGCGGCCTCCAACCCCAGCAACCCGCCGCCGATCACAATGGCACGCTTGTATTGTTCGGATGCACCGATCATCTGCTCGATGTCGGCAATATCGCGGAAGGCGCAAACGCCGGGCAAATCGAGCCCAGGAATTGGCGGCACGATCGGGCGCGAGCCCGTCGCAATCAAAAGCTTGTCATATGGCTCAACGCGGCCGCTCTCGGCGGTAACAGTTTTCAGCGTGCGATCTACGGCGACAACGCCATCGCCTGCGAACAGGCGTATCTCATTCTCGCCGTACCAGCTCAGCGGATTGATGACGATCTGGTCGATCTCCTTTTCGCCCGCCAAGACCGAGGACAGCATGATGCGGTCGTAATTGGTGTGCGGTTCCGCGCCGAACACGGTGATCCGATAGCGCAGCGCATCGCGCTTCAGCAGTTCCTCGACGCAGCGCATTCCCGCCATGCCGTTGCCGATGACGGCCAAGCGCTGCTTTTTGTGCATCATGTTCATATCAGTCGCTCCGATGTTCATCGGCCATCGTCAATATTTGTAAGCCGTTTGAAGCCAGAATATCGACTTGTCCGCATAGCCCCCGAACGCCGCATTCGAACCTTGATAGGAGGCGTATTTGAGAAGGAAGGATGAATTGCCGTCGATGGCCAACTCAGCTTGTGCGTCCCATTCGCTGCCAATGCCCTTGGCGAACTTGTCCGTGGAAAAGCTGTGATATGCGATGGTGCCAGTGAGGCTTTTCATCGCGGCGAAGTTCGCTGGAACAGCGTAGCTTGCTTTGACGTAGACATCGTTCAAGCCGTTGGCGGGCGTTGAAAGGAACATGTCCGCCCAGCCATCGAAGGCATGCAGTGTGGCAAGCGGCGTCGAAAAACCAATTGCGCCGTTTCCTCCCAGGGCCTCATAACCGGCCAACCCCATTAGTCCGCGATAGGTCACACTGGCTTCGCCCAACCAATAATCGAGACCAAAGGAAAGCGGATTTGCCGCATAGTTTGTTTGGTGCGCGAATTCGCCCGAGATTTTACCCGCGAGGCCGTCGGCCAGCTGCAAGCTGTAATCGGCGCGCCCGCCATAGGTTGCCGTGGAGAGCTTCGCTGTCGCCGCTTGCTGCGCCGAGCCTGTCGCATAGCCAGGGGCCGCAAGATCGAGGAGGAATGTGTAGGCCTCGAACCTAAACC
>JAGWJY010000021.1 GCA_028865545.1 Alphaproteobacteria bacterium
ATGATGAAGTTGACGACGCCGGCGACGGCGTCCGAACCGTAGACGGCCGATGCGCCGCCGGTGAGCACTTCCACGCGGTCGACCAGCTGTGTCGGAACCTGGTTCAAGTCCGCGCAGCTGTCGAGCGCCGAACCATAGGGCAGGCGCTTGCCGTCGATCAGCACCAGGGTGCGATCGCAACCCAGGCCGCGCAAATCGACTTCGGCCGTACCGGTTGCACCGTTCGAAACCGTCGCGTTCTGACCGGCGAACACCTGCGGCATCTGGTTGAGAAGGTCTTCGACCTTCGTCACGCCCTGGATCTGGATGTCGGCAGCAGTTGCCTCGATGACCGGGCTGGTCGACTGGAGATTGGGTGAGGCGATGTGCGAGCCGGTCACGACGACCGTTTCGACCGCGCCTTGCGCGAGAGCGGTGCTCGAGAGGCTGACGGCGGCGGCAGTCGCTGCGCCGAGCAGCAACGTTGAGCGTAGGCTATTTTGGATTTTGAACACTGTGGAACCCCCTTGGTTCTGTCGCAACGACGTTCGTTCGCAGGCATTGGCCGGTTTTTTGAAAACCGGTATCGCGCACGTACGTCATGTGCGGTCACTGCCCGTTGGAGTTTCACGCTAGGTATACATGACGGAAGCGTCATCTAAAGAATTGCCGCAACGGCGTTTTCTCTAAGGAGATGTTGCAATAAGGCGTCAAAAAATGCGTGTTTTGAAATATTATTTGTAATTATACGATTTAGTAGATATTTAAGTACAAATTTTTGCACAAAGAAGATGGAAAATTACTCTATCTCGGACATCAGAAAAACCTTTTGTTTACAATGTATTACGCAAATTTCGTGAGTGTTGGCGAGAAATTATGCAGCAATTTTCTTTCCTTAGGCGCACGAGCGTGCATTCTCAAGCCCCGCTTCAGGCAATTCTATTATATCAACGTCAAGTTTGAGAACGTTTTAGCATCTACAGATCGTGCCTGCTGTCCTTATTGTATGAGCGCGTGCCTGCGATTATGCCTCGCTGCTGTCAGCGCGCCTGCCAACGGAGAGCCACCCGATGTCCGCCAAAGCAAAGCCGGAAGCTATTGCCGTCGATACCCTCAGTTTTGAGACCGCGTTGAAGGAACTCGAAGGCATTGTGTCCCGACTGGAGCAGGGCCAGGTAGACCTTGAGGATTCCATCGCGCTCTATGAACGCGGCCAGGCGCTCAAGGCGCGTTGCGAGAGCAAGCTCAAGGCTGCGGAAAGCCGTCTTGAGAAGATCGTCCAGGGTGCCGCTGGCCCGGCAGGCTCGGAGCCGGTGTCGCTCGATTAAGGCGCAGGCCCAGCCGTGCAAACGGGTCGTCCCGCTTGGTGTATCGCGATGGGGATGTCGTCAAATGCGGCAAAAAATCTTTAGACGTTGCTCAAACGCCTCGGTGGATAGGAACTCGCGGGGGCGACCTCTATAACAGACGCCAAAGTCCGCGGCATTCCTGGAAGATTGGAAAAGTTTATAGCGCCCCGACACTGCGCGGTTAACGCAAAGTCAGATCGCCGCCTTGATTTTGTTGTCCAAAAGGCTGACCTTTTGGGTGCGGCCGCGAAGGGTGGGGCAGAGCGCGCCTCTAGAAGCGCGGCGACCGGAGTTTTCATGGGTGTTCCTAGCAAAACGTCCCTGTTGGACGGTGTTAGCCTGCCGAGCGATCTGCGGGCATTGCCAAAATCTGACCTTCGCCAGCTGGCCGATGAGCTGCGCAAGGAGTTGATCGACGTTGTCTCGGTGACCGGCGGGCATCTGGGGTCCAGTCTTGGCGTCGTCGAGCTGACGGTTGCCTTGCACTATGTCTTCAATACGCCGACGGACAGGCTGATCTGGGACGTCGGCCATCAGGCCTATCCGCACAAGATTCTCACCGGCCGGCGCCCGCGCATGCGCACACTGCGTCAGGGTGGCGGGATTTCCGGCTTCACCAAGCGTTCGGAGAGTGAGTACGATCCCTTCGGCGCGGCGCATTCGTCGACGTCGATTTCCGCAGGTCTTGGCTTTGCCGTTGCGCGCGATCTGCAGGGCAAGTCGCACAACGTCGTCGCCGTGATCGGCGACGGGTCGATGAGTGCGGGTATGGCCTATGAGGCGATGAACAATGCCGGCGGCCAGGACGCGCGTCTGATCGTCATCCTCAACGACAACGATATGTCGATCGCCCCGCCGGTCGGCGCCATGAGCGCCTATCTGGCGCGTCTGGTGTCGAGCAAGCCCTATCGTGGCATGCGCAAGCTCGGCAAGCGCTTGGCCCATCTGCTACCGAAGCCTTTGGAGATCGGCGCTCGCCGCGTGGAAGAATATGCCCGCGGCATGGTCACCGGCGGCACGATGTTCGAGGAGCTCGGCTTCTATTACGTCGGCCCGATCGACGGTCACAATCTCGATCACCTCATCCCTGTGCTCGAAAACGTCCGCGATACGAAGAATGGTCCGATCCTCGTTCACGTCGTGACGAAAAAGGGCAAAGGCTACGCGCCGGCCGAAGCCAGTGCCGACAAATATCACGGTGTCAGCAAGTTCAACGTGCTAACCGGCGAGCAGAAGAAATCGAATTCCAAGGCACCGTCCTACACGCAAGTCTTTGCCGACGCGCTGATTGCCGAAGCAAAGAAAGACAAACGCGTCGTGGCGATTACTGCTGCGATGCCGGCGGGCACCGGACTTGATCATTTTGCCAAGGCGTTTCCGGATCGTTGTTTCGACGTCGGCATTGCCGAGCAGCATGCGGTGACTTTTGCCGCGGGACTTGCAGCTGACGGCCTGAAACCGTTCTGCGCCATATATTCGACCTTCTTGCAGCGCGCCTATGACCAGGTCGTCCACGATGTGGCGATCCAGTCGCTTCCCGTGCGCTTCGCCATGGACCGGGCTGGTTTGGTCGGCGCCGACGGTGCGACGCATGCCGGATCGTTCGACATAACCTACCTGGCGACGCTGCCGGGCTTTACGGTGATGGCGGCTGCCGACGAGGTCGAACTCACCCATATGGTGGCGACCGCCGCGCAGATCGACGACGGGCCGAGCGCAGTGCGCTATCCGCGTGGCGAGGGGCTTGGGCTCGAACGTCCGCGCGAAGGGACACCTTTGGAAATTGGCAAGGGTCGCATCGTGCGCGAGGGAAATTCCATCGCCATTCTCAGCCTGGGTACGCGCCTGAGCGAAGCGCTGATGGCCGCCGAGAAACTGTCCTCCTACGGGCTTTCGGCGACAGTGGCCGATGCTCGTTTCGTCAAGCCGCTGGATCGTGATCTGATCCGCCGCCTGGCGCGCGAGCACGAGGTGCTGCTGACGGTGGAAGAAGGAGCCGTGGGCGGCTTCGGCAGCCACGTGATGCAGTTCCTGGCGTGGGAAGGCTGTCTCGACCGTGGGCTGAAGATCCGCCCCATGGTGCTGCCGGATCGCTTCCAGAACCAGGACACGCCGGAACGCATGTACGCGGCCGCCGGTCTTGATGCGAATTCGATCGCGGCTGCGGCGCTCAGTGCGCTCGGCCGTGCACAGGACGCCGCGGCGCTCAGCCAGATCGCATGACGTCAGGCGCTCGCGCCGACCTTTTTCTGGTCGAACATGGCTACGCCGCCAGCCGCGCGGAAGCGCAGGCTGCTATTCGTGCGGGCCGGGTTGCGGTCGATGGCAAGCCCGTGCTGAAGCCTTCGCAGATCGTCGCCAAGAGTGCGACCATCGCCTATGAGAAGCCGCACCCCTATGTCTCGCGCGGCGCTCTGAAACTCGTCGCGGCGCTGGATTATTTCGAGCTGTCGCCGGCCGGACTGGTTTGCGTGGATATCGGTGCATCCACAGGCGGCTTCACGGAAGTGCTGCTTGAGCGCGGCGCAGGCAAAGTTTACGCGGTCGATGTCGGTCACGGCCAATTGCGTGAGAAGCTTGCCGCCGATCGTCGCGTCGTCTCGCTCGAAGGCGTGAATGCGCGGGAACTCACACAAATGCAGATTCCGGAGGCAATGGATGCCATCGTCGCCGACGTCAGCTTCATCGGTCTGAAACTGGTGCTGCCGCCTGTGCTGAAGTTTGCGCGGGAAGGCGCCTGGCTGGTTGCGCTGATCAAGCCGCAATTCGAAGTTGGACGCGAGTGGATTGGCAAAGGTGGGCTCGTCAAGGACATGGCGGCGCAGGATGAGGCGGTGAAGGAAATCGTTGCCTGGCTTAGCGGACAACCCGGCTGGAGTGTCGTTGGCACGATGGACAGCCCGATTGCAGGTGGCGACGGCAATCGCGAATTCCTGATTGCAGCAAAGAAATCATGACCGCACTGTGCCGTCATTTCGGTGTTTGCGGAGGCTGTGCCTACCAGGATATGGCGGATGCGGAATACCGCGCGCTTAAGCGCGCATTGGTCGTTGATGCCCTTTCGCGCCATGGTGTCGAGGCTCCGATTGGCGACGTCGTCGAAGTTCCCCCAGCGACGCGGCGGCGCGCTTCGTTGAAGGCCAGGAAAGGCGAGGGCGGCGTGCACCTCGGCTTTCATGCCGCGCGGTCGCACGACATTGTCGATATGCAGGAATGCCTTGTTCTGTCGCCGACACTGTTCAAGGCGGTTTGTGGAATACGCGAAATGCTGACGGTGCTGCTGCGGCCACAGGAGACGGCGGAGTTGCATCTCACCGAGACGGACATCGGCGTCGACCTTGCGTTCCGCTGGAAGCGGCCGAACGACACCGCCACGCTCGCTGAATTGGCGCGCTGGGCGTCGAAGTTGAAGCTGGCGCGGATTTCGGCGCACAACGAAACCGTGATCGAGTTGGCGAAGCCCTCCGTTCGCCTCGGCAAGGCGGACGTGTTGGTTCCGTCAGATGCCTTCCTCCAGCCGACGCGCGAAGGCGAAGCCGTGTTGCAGGCCTTTGTCCGCGATGCGCTGTCCGGCGCCAAACGCGTCGCCGATCTTTTCGCCGGCTGCGGGACGTTTGCGTTGCCGCTGGCAGAAACAGCCCGCGTCCATGCGGTGGAACTCGATGGACCCATGCTGGAGGCTTTGGCTGCCGCAGCTCGGGCGATGTCGGGCTTGAAGCCCATCACCGTCGAGAGGCGCAACCTGTTCCAGCGACCGCTCGGCGAATCCGAACTCGTCCAATTCGATGCTGTCGTGCTCGACCCACCGCGCGCCGGCGCTCTGGCGCAAACACAGGCTCTGGCGCGCTCCAAGGTGAAGCGCATCGCCTATGTCTCCTGCGATGCCGACAGCTTCGCACGCGACGCCCGCGTCATGATTGATGGCGGCTTACGCCTGGTAAGCGTTGTTCCCGTGGACCAGTTTCTCTGGTCGTCGCATATTGAGCTCGTAGCTTCGTTCGAGCGGGCTTGAAGGGATGCGTCTGGCGTTGGTGTGCGTGGCCGTGTTGGCTGCGTTATGCGAGCCCGCTTTTGCCGCGGGCAATTTCTCCGACTGGGCGGCGATCGTCGTGGCGGGCGACTGGCATGCGCATGACGGTGCGCCGAGCGAAGTGTTCGACAACGCACGGCGCGACATCACCAACGAGTTGGTCCAGATCGGCTTCTCGCCCGCCAACATCCTGCAGTTTTCGGTGCGACCCAACCGCTATCCCGCCGCGGATCTTCAGGCCTCGACGGCGCAAAACATCTCCGACGGCATGTGGGACCTGTCGAACCAGGCCGATGGCGGCTGTCTTGCCTATTTCACCTCGCATGGTTCGGGTAGCGGTATCGTTCTGGGGCAGAGCGATCTTTCGCCCCAGCAAATGAGCGACATTGTCGACAACGCCTGCGGCACGCGGCCGACCGTGGTGATCGTGTCGGCGTGCTATTCGGGCATTTTCGTCCCCGCACTGCAGGCGCCGAACCGGATTGTGCTCACCGCGGCGGCGGCCGACCGCGCCTCGTTCGGCTGCGGCCAGTCGGACAAATACACCTACTTCGATGCCTGTGCCGTGCAGTGGCTGGCGCGGGCCGGCGATTTCCGCGATTTCGGCAAGGATGTGATCGCTTGCGTCGATGCGCGCGAAAAGAAGGACAAGGTAGGGCCGCCGTCGGACCCGCAGTTTTACATCGGGGCACACAACCACGGCACGTTCCCAAGCTGGAAATAGGGTCGCGCTACTTCTTCGCCTCCACCGCCTCGTTGCTGGAGATGATCGCGGTGCGCAACTGGCTGGAGATATCGGTCATACCGCCGGGCGCGTGCGGAGTCAGGATCACCTTGCTGCCCGCTGACACACCGATTTCCTTCAACGTGTCGAAATACTGCGTCAGCAGCACGAGGTTCAGGACTTCATGCTCGTTGACGCTGCTGACCTTGTCGGTAAACGCCGCGATGGATTCGCGCAATCCGTCGACGATGGCGCGGCGCTGCTTGGCGATGCCTTCGCCCTGAAGCCGTTTGGATTCCGCCTCGGCCTCGGCGTTCTTCACCACCAGGATTTTGTTGGCTTCGCCCTTGGCCGCGGCGGCCACCTGCAGGCGTTGCTGGGTCTGGATCTCGTTCATCGCCGCCTTGACGTTGTCGGCGGGATTGACGTCGGTCACCAGCGCGTTGGGAATCTCGAAGCCGTAGATCTTCATCGAGACATCGAGTTCGCTTTTCACGGCGCTGCCGATGTCGTCCTTCTTCTCGAACACTTCGTCGAGCACCATCTTCGGAACCTTGGCGCGCACCACGTCAAGCACGTAAGAGCTGATTTGGTCGACGTGGTCCTGCAGCTTGTAATAGGAATCCGCCTCGCTGCCTTCCACGACGCGGTACTGCACGGCGATCGACACTTTCACAAAGACGTTGTCCTGTGTCTTGGTCTCGACCTCAACCATCAACTGCTGGACGCGCAGCGAAACGCGCTGCACGACGTGGTCGATGAAGGGAACTTTGATGTTCAATCCCGGGTTCGCGGTCCGCACATAGCGCCCGAAGCGCTCGACAATGGCCCGGCTCTGTTGTTTGACCGTGAAGAAGCTGCCGAGCAGCGTCGCGATGATAAGAAAACCAACCAATGCGACCAGGACGGCGACAATCATATCCATGATATGTCCTTTCTTGAAATGACTACAAACGGGCGGAAAGCAGCGCGGTATAGACGGCGACGGTGGCGGCGCTGAACGGCGCCAGTGCGGCATGATACCAGCGCGATTTGGTGAGGGCGGCGATGATCGCAAGCACGAAAAACGAATCCAGGTAGAAGGCGTTCCACGACAGGTTCAGGTGCCCCGTGGTTACGGCGTCTTTCAGCGCCGTGGCGGCCACTGTGAGCGCCATCAGGCTGAAAAACCAGCTTGCGTGATCGAAATAATTTTTCCGCATGTCGATGGGGCCATGGGCGGGAACATCGGGCATCACGAGGCCGGCAGCCAGATAGATCAGGACGACCTGCAGCAGCACCACGGCATACATCGCGAAGTTCCATGCGCTGAACGTGCGCATCGCGAACATCGCCCACCACGCCTGGGCCACGAGGAGAATCATCAACGCTGCCCAGATCAGGGCCGGCCAGTAGATCGTGACGCGCGCCCGCTCGAGCATCAGCACGCGCAAGCCCTGCAGAATTTGGGTCAACGCCAGACCCATGATGACTGAGAACAGAACCGACAGGTAATTGAAGGTATCCATCGCGCACGCCCCCCGGGCGGTTCAGCCGATCTGACCTCTGTGCCGCAGGGCGTGATCGGCCAGCACCAGCGCCATCATGGCTTCGCCGACCGGCACGGCTCTGATTCCGACGCAAGGATCGTGGCGGCCTTTGGTGGTGACCTCGGTTTCATTGCCGTCGACGTCGACCGTCCGGCGCGGCGTCAGGATGGACGAGGTCGGCTTGACCGCGAACCGCGCCACGATGGGCTGGCCGCTGGAAATTCCGCCGAGGATGCCGCCGGCATGATTCGACAGGAATTTCGGCTTGCCGCGGCGCCCTTTGCGCATCTCGTCGGCATTGTCTTCGCCCGACAGCGCCGCCGTCGCGAAGCCGTCGCCGATCTCCACGCCCTTTACCGCATTGATGCTCATCAGCGCCGACGCCAGTTCGGCGTCCAGCTTGCCGTAGACCGGCGCGCCAAGGCCGGCCGGAATACCTTCCGCCACCACTTCGACGACGGCGCCGCAGGAAGAGCCCTTCTTGCGCACGCCTTCCAGATACTCCGTCCACGGACCGACTGCCTTGGCGTCCGGGCAGAAGAAGGGGTTGTTCGCCACTTCGTCCCAGTCCCAGCGCTTGCGCTCGATGGTCTGCGTGCCCATCTGGATCAACGCGCCGCGCACGCGGACGCTCTTGTAAAGCGACGCCAGAACCTTGCGCGCCACCGCGCCGGCCGCCACCCGCGCGGCGGTCTCGCGCGCGCTTGCTCTGCCGCTGCCCTTGTAGTCGCGCACGCCATATTTGGCCCAATAGGTGTAATCGGCGTGGCCGGGGCGGAATTTGTCGCGGATCTCGCCATAATCCTTCGAGCGCGCGTCAACATTCTCGATCAGCAGCGCGATCGGCGTGCCCGTCGTCACCTGCTGCTTCATCCGCTCGTCCTGAAAGACGCCGGAGAGGATGCGCACGCGGTCCGGTTCCTTGCGCTGGGTGACGAATTTCGATTGTCCGGGTCGCCTACGATCGAGATCGGTCTGGATATCGGCTTCGGTCAAGGGAATTCCCGGCGGACAACCGTCCACCACGCATCCCAGCGCCGGGCCATGGCTTTCGCCGAAGGTCGTCACCCGGAACATATGGCCGAAGCTGTTGTAGGACATCAGTCCCCGTTCTTCCCCACAACGATGTCGGGAGCGTCTGGCGCTTTCATGCCGATGATATGATAGCCGCCGTCGACATGCATGCACTCGCCGGTAACGGCTTTGCCCAGATCTGACAACAGGAACAGTGCCGCACTGCCCACTTCGCCGATCGTCACCGTGCGGCGCAGCGGCGAATTGTATTCGTTCCATTTCAGGATGTAGCGGAAATCGCCGACGCCCGATGCCGCCAGCGTCTTGATCGGCCCGGCCGAGATTGCATTGACGCGGATCGCGCGCTTGCCAAGGTCTTCGGCGAGATAACGCACGCTGGCTTCCAGCGCCGCCTTGGCCACGCCCATCACATTGTAGTGCGGCATCACTTTTTCCGCGCCGTAATAGGTGAGGGTGACCATGCTGCCGCCGTTGTTCATCAGCTTCTCGGCGCGCTGCGCCACGGCCGTGAACGAATAGCAGGAGACGTTCATCGTGGTGGCGAAATTCTCCGGCGTGGTGTCGACATAACGGCCCTTCAACTGTTCCTTGTCGGAGAAGGCAACGGCATGCACCAAGAAATCGAGTCCGCCCCAAACCTTTTCGATCTCCGCGAAGGTCGCATCGATCGATGCTGCGTTGGTCACGTCGCAGTCGAGCACAGCCGCCGGCTTGAGCGGCTCCACCAGTGGCACCACCCGTTTCTTGAAGGTTTCGCCCTGATAGGTGAACGCCAGTTCGGCGCCGGCCGCGTGCAGGCTCTGGGCGATGCCCCAGGCGATCGACCTGTCATTGGCGACGCCCATGATGAGGCCGCGCTTGCCTGCCATCAGGCCATCGAACGCCATTTGGAGACTCTCCGTTGGTTGCCAGCTTTTAATGGCTCGAAAATACGAGGGAAATCAAGGAACCGCCTGCCAAGTTGCTGCTTCTGTGTTGCCAGATCGACGCAACCTATACGAGAAATTATATTTATTGATGCTCGTTAAGCTTGGACAACGGATACTTAAGCCTTCCTGGGTGTAATGGCCATGTTACCGGTAGCAGGGTTTGTCCGATGGCAGGGCCGGGAGAGCCTTTGGAAGGCTTTATGACGCTGGTCCGGCGGGGCCATCTGCGCCATGCGGCCACGCCCCTGTTGGTGGGAGCGGTCACGCTTCTCATCTCGGCCGTCATTCTGCTCGGTGTCAACGTCACCACCATGCGCAAGAATTTCGCCTGGGTGCAACAGGCCGATGACGTGTTGCTGCAAATATCGGCCGTGGAGTCGGGCGTGGTGGGCAACGAATTGACGGTTCGTGGCTACGCCTTGACCGACGATCCGAGATTTCTGGCTTATCAGAAGAGCAACCGGGAACGGGTCATCGGCTCGATGAACACGCTCGCCACGCTGGTATCGCACGACGCCTCGCAAACGGCGCGTTTTGGCAGCCTGCGCAAAATCGTCAACAGGCATTCGGCCATTTTTGGAGCGCTGATTGCTCTTGGCCCCGGTCATGCCAAGCAGGTGGCCGCGGCCATCGTCGATCCGGCGAACCGCGCCGTCATGGACGAGATGCGGCGGCAGCTGAGCGCTTTCCAGACCGCGGAGCTGCGACTGCTTGCCGAGCGGCAGGCCACTGCGGCGCGCCAGGCCTCGCATACCTACGACACGGCCGTTGTGATCGTCGTCGCCGCCTTTCTGCTCGGTGGGCTGGGTATGCTGGTTGCGCAACACGAGCGCGGCCGAAACGCCTAGACCAAACATCTGGACGCAGGTCGCACGCAGATATGGTTGCTGCCGCGTTAACCCGCCATTGGCTCGCTCACCAAGTCTCCTAGCGATGTCTTAAGCGGTAAAGGCCAGGATGTTCGCCCAGTTCATCCCGGCCGTCGGCATCGATATGCGACAAGTGTTCGGTAGGTTTCGACATCTGACGTTGCTGTTGCAGCGCGGCCATTTGCGCCAGCTGGGCGTTCCGACGCTCGTCGCCGCCGTCGCCTTGCTGCTGTCTGCGATCATGCTCCTCAGCGTCAACGTCTCTGCGCTGCGTGACAGCCTGAGCTGGGTTCAGCGCTCGGACGACGTGCTGATGCATCTGTATGACGTCAACAACGATGTGATCGGAAATGAAATGTCCAGTCGCGGCTATGCGCTGACGGACGATCCCTCGTTCTTGAGGTTTCAACGTGAGGAGCAAAGAGATCTTGCCGTCGTGATGGCCGAACTTCGTCCGCTCGTCGCCCGTGATCCGTCGCAATCGAAGCGTTTCGAGGACATGCGCAAGGCCATTGCGGAACGCATGCACTTCTTCAAGCGGCTCACGGCTCTTGGTCCCAATCACGCCAAGGAGGTCGGAGAGGCCATCAGTGAACCCGCCAACCGGGAGAGCATGAGAAGGGCAAGGCTGGCCGTCGATGCGTTTCGCGCCGGGGAGGTGCAACTGCTTGCAGAACGTCAGGCCGTCGCCGCGCGGCAGGCGACACGGACTTTTATGCTCGCCGTCGGCATCGTCTCGCTTGCGTTCCTCTTGGGCGGATTGGGCTTCGCGATGTCCGTTCACGGGCGCGCTTAGCGCAGCTTCGTCCGCGGATCGTAACTCGCGCGCCAGCCTTCGGCGAATTTTTGCAGGTCTGCGTCGGGGTTCTCCGGCAGCGTCACGATCACGCGCGCATAAAGATCGCCGGTCGGTTCGTTGCCGTGGCTGGGAAGCCCTTTGCCCTTGAGCCTCAGCACCGTGCCGGAATTGGAATTCGCCGGCACGCTCAGCGACACGGTTCCTGTCAACGTCCGGACCGGCACTTTGGCGCCGAGCACTGCCTCTTTCAGTGTGACGGGCAGGTCGACCTTCAGATCGCGCCCGTCGCGCGTGAAATAGGGATGCGGCGCCACCGATACCTGGATCATCACGTCGCCCGATGGGCCGCCGCTTTTGCCGGCGCCACCACGTCCCTTCAGCCGGATTTGCTGACCGTCCTTGAGACCCGGCGGAATTTTGACGTCGATCTGTTCGCCGTTTGGCAACACGACGCGGCGCGTACCGCCATGCGCCGCTTCTTCAAAACTGACCATGGTCGAGACGGTGAAATCCTGGCCGGCGCGCGGCTGCGCGCGCCCTCGGCCGCGGCCGCCAAGGCCGCCAAGCAGATCTGCGAACAGATCCTCAGGCCGGAAACCTTCGGCCGTTTCGCCGGGGTGCTGCGGGCCCTGATCGGTCCAGGTGAAATGGAAATCGCCGGGGCCGCCGCCTTGGGCGAACGGTCCGCCCTGAAAGCCGTGGGCGCGAGGATCGAAACCCTTCGCGTTACCGCCGGCATCGATCTGGCCGGCGTCGAATTTCGCGCGCTTTTCCTTGTCGCCCAGGATGTCATAGGCGGCACTGATTTCCTGAAAGCGCTTCTTCGCTCCGGTATCGCCGCCCTTCGTATCGGGGTGGTGTTTCTTGGCGAGCGACCGAAACGCCTTCTTGATTTCTGCCTCGCTGGCGCCCTTTTGGACGCCCAGCACTTCGTAGGGATCTCGCATACGTTCTCCTGCCGCCCGAGTCGGGTGACGGCAGACACTATATAGGTGCTAACTTCCGCTCCCGTTAAGCCTCAATACGGGTGGTTCCGGGGGGAGGGCGTCAAGGCGCGCGCCGGCCTCCGTGACGCCGCCGGCCAGGGCGGCTTTGTAGAGCTTCCGCGCGATTTCGATGTCCTTTTTGACTGCGATTCCCTGTTCGTAGAGCTGGCCGAGCTCGAATTCCGCCATTGGGTGCCCGGCTTGTGCCGCCAGCATCAGCCAGGGCGCGGCGGCGCTGGGATTGGGTGGTCCGGCTTCGCCTTTGAGCAGCATGTCGCCCAGATCGGCCTGCGCGGTGAACAACCCCGCTTCGGCGGCGCGCTGCATCATGGCTTCTGCGGCTTTGGGGTCCTTCGCCACGCCCTTGCCCTCGCGCAGCATGATGGCGACGTTGCGCATCGCTGCCAGATCGTACTCATCGATGGATTTCCAGGTCTTGTAGGCGTCCGGGTAATTGCCGGCGTCGTAGAATTTCAGTCCCTTGGCGAACGCCGCCTTCAGCGCAGGCCCGTTGTCCTCCGGGTCGCTGGCGCATGCAGTTGCAACTGCGGCGCAAATGCACAGAACGATCAGACGTTGCAGGGTCTTACGTTGCATTTTGGCAAGTTAGCAGAGCAATGCTTCCGCGCGCAAAATGAAGATGGTATGCGACAAGGCATGAGCGAGATCGGCGGACCAATCGACGACGGGGGTATCGAGGCCGCCCGCGATCCCTTTGAACTTTTTGCCGAGTGGATGGCGGCGGCCGACAAGACCGAGCCGAACGAGGCCAATGCCATGGGCGTGGCCACCGTGGATGCCGAGGGGCGGCCGAATCTGCGTATGGTGCTGCTGAAGGGCGTCGATGACCGCGGCTTCGTTTTCTACACCAACACCGAGAGCGCTAAGGGCCGTGAAATTTCCGCCCATCCGCATGTGGCGCTCAATTTCCATTGGAAGACTCAGCGCCGGCAGGTGCGGGTGCGCGGCTCGGTCACGCCGGTCAGCGCGGAAGAGGCCGACGCGTATTTCACCAGTCGCGCCAAGGACAGCCAGATCGGCGCCTGGGCCTCGGCGCAATCGCGGCCCATGGTCGGCCGCTGGGTGTTTGAAAAAGAGATCGCGAAGTTCGCAATGAAATTCGCTCTCACCAAAGTGCCGCGTCCGGCGCATTGGTCCGGCTATCGTGTCGCACCGCTGGAGATCGAGTTCTGGCGCGATCGACCGTTCCGCCTGCACGACCGGCTGGTGTATCGTCGCGATGCGTTGAACGAACCCTGGCGCACGGAGCGGCTCTTCCCATGAGCGTTGCCATGCCGACGACCGAACATATGGATGCGGACGGCGCGCTGATGCGTCGCGTCGCGCTCGCGGCCGTGGGTACTGCGACGTTCTTGGTCCTGCTGAAGACGGTGGCCTTCGTCCTCACCGGCTCGATCGCCATGATGGCCTCGCTCGCCGACAGTGCGCTCGACGTCATCGCATCCTTTGTGAATCTGCTGGCGATCCGCCACGCGCTGACACCGGCCGACGCCGAACACCGCTTCGGACATGGCAAGGCGGAGCCGCTGGCCGGTTTGGCGCAGAGCGCCTTCATCGGCGGCTCGTCGGTGTTTCTGGTGATCGAATCCGTCCGCCGTATCATCGAGCCGCATATCATCCACCATGGCGACGCGGGCCTTGTCGTCATGGGCATTTCGATCTGCGTCACCGTAGTGCTGGTCATAGCCCAGCAGATCACCGTGCATCGTACCGGCTCCATCGCCATCGGCGCCGACCGCATGCACTATATCAGCGACATCCTGGTCAATGCCGGCGTGGCGGTTGGCATCGTGCTGGCGTCGAAGTTCGGCATCACCATCGCCGATCCGGCCGTCGGCCTCTTGGTCGCCGGCGTGCTGGCGCTCGGCGTCTGGCATGTCTTCCGCCAGAGCTACGACCAGCTGATGGACCGCGAATTGCCCGACAGCGAGCGCGCCCGCATCGAGAGCATCGTCATGCGTCATCCGGAGGTACGCAACGTCCACGACCTGCGCACCCGCGCTGCCGGCACCACGGCATTCATCCAATTCCACATCGAGCTCGATCCGGCGATCAGCCTGATGCGCTCGCACGCCGTGAGTGACGAGGTCGAGCAGTCGCTGCAGCAGACATTCCCCAAGGCGGAGGTGATTATTCACCAGGATCCGCAGGGCTATGCGCCGCAGGAAGGCTTGCCGTAGGCGCGACGATCCTGCCAGACTCCGCCGCGCCGTCCTGCTAGACTTCCGCCATGAGCGCCCACAGACATCCGTCCAAACCGCAGACCGCAGCCAAGCCCAAATCCGAAGGCGAGGAGCGCCGTACGCTGATCCTCACCGGCGCCAGCCGCGGCATCGGCCACGCCACCGTCAAGCGCTTCTCCAGCGCCGGCTGGCGGGTCATCACTTGTTCGCGCCATCCCTTTCCCGAAGATTGCCCTTGGTTCGCCGGCCCCGAGGATCACATCCAGGTCGATCTCGCCAACCCCGAGGACACGGCGCGCGCCATCGCCGAGATGCGCTCGCGGCTGAGCCACGGCAAGCTGCACGCGCTGGTCAACAACGCCGGCATCTCGCCCAAGGGCAAGCTGGGCGCGCGGATGACCACGCTGACCACGCCGATGGAAGTCTGGCAGCAGGTTTTCGAGGTGAATTTCTTCGCCGCCTTCCGCCTGGCCGTCGGCCTGCGCGAGGAACTCGAGGCGGCCAAGGGCGCCATCGTCAACGTCACCTCCATCGCCGGCAGTCGCGTGCATCCTTTCGCCGGTTCGGCTTACGCCTCGTCGAAGGCGGCGCTGGCGGCGCTCACCCGCGAGATGGCGGCGGATTTCGGCCCGCTCGGCGTGCGCGTCAACGCCATCGCGCCGGGCGAGATCGACACCGCCATCCTGTCGCCCGGCACCGACAAGATCGTGCAGCAGATTCCCATGCGCCGCCTCGGCCTGCCGGAAGAGGTCGCCAAGGCGATCTATTATCTGTGCACGGAGCAGTCCTCCTACGTCACCGGCGCCGAACTGCACGTCAACGGCGGCCAGCACGTGTAGTTTTCTCTCCGGCGAAGCGGGAGAGAACGGCGTTGTCCGCCGCGCTGAACCGGCTAATATGGGACCGTTACCAACACCCGTCCGGAGACTCGCCCCATGAAAATGACCTTCCGCTGGTATGGCGACGGCGATCCGGTGCCGCTGGATTACATCCGCCAGATTCCCGGCATGTACGGCATCGTCTCCGCCGTCTACGACGTGCCGGTGGGCGAGGTGTGGCCGGTCGAAAAAATTCGGACGCTCAAAACCAAAATCGAATCCCACGGCCTGAAGTTCGAGGTCATTGAATCCGTGCCGGTGCACGAGGACATCAAGCTGGGACGGCCGACGCGCGACCGGCTGATCGCCAATTACGCGCAGACCGTGCGCAACCTGGCGCAGTGCGGCCTCAAGGTGGTCTGCTACAATTTCATGCCGGTGTTCGACTGGACCCGCACCATCCTGGCGATGAAGCTCGACGACGGCTCCTCGACGCTCGCCTTCGACGCCGACGAGGTGGCGCGCATCGATCCGGAACAGGGCATCAACCTGCCGGGCTGGGACACCAGCTACAAGCCCGCAGAGTTGAAGGCGCTGCTCGCCGAATACCGCGGCATCGGCGAGGCGCAGCTCTGGGCGAACCTGGAATATTTTCTGAAGGGCGTCATCCCCGCCGCGCAAGAATCCGGCATCAAGATGGCGATCCACCCCGACGATCCGCCGCGTCCGATCTTCGGCCTGCCGCGCATAGTCAAGAACGTCGCCGATCTGCGCCGCCTGCTCGCCATCGTCGACGTGCCGGAGAACGGGCTAACGCTGTGCGCCGGTTCACTGGGTGCCGACATCGGCAACAACATCGTCACCATGGTGCAGGAGTTCGCGGGGCAGGGGCGCATCCACTTCGCCCATATCCGCAATGTGAAGGTGGACGAGAAGGGCAATTTTCACGAGACGGCGCACAAATCCGATTGCGGCTCGCTCGACATCGCCGGCATCGTCAAGGCCTATTACGACGCGGGCTATGAAGGTTATGTGCGCCCCGACCATGGCCGCATGATCTGGGGCGAGACCGGCAAACCTGGCTACGGCCTCTACGACCGCGCGCTGGGCGCCGTCTACATCAACGGACTGTGGGAAGGCGTGGCGAAGGGCGAGGAGAAGTCAGCACACTGACTTTTCTGCCCCCGTTCACGGGGGAAGTGTCCACCGAAGCTGCGTAGCGGCGTAGGTGGACGAAGGGGGCAGGGCGGCAAACGCCGGCCGCTTGCCGGCCCTGGCGCCGGCGGCTACGGTTTCGCGGCAGAGGGGGCGTGCCGGCCGCGCCGGACGCGGTTTCGGCTCCGCGCGTTTCCCGTCTGGCCGGAGGGCTGCTTGACGGACGAACACGCCACGGCGCTGCGCCGGACGCCCATTCTGATTTCTCTCGGGCTGATCCTCGTCTATCCGCTGTTTTCCGTGCCGGTGCAGGCCGCCGTGCACGGCCTGATCCCCAAGCTCGGCGCGGCGGAAGCGCGCGTCGTCACCGAAGGCGCCATCTGGCTCTATGCCGCGATCGTCCTCGCCATCGCCCTGTTCTGGGAGCGGCGGACGCTGGCCAGCATCGGTCTGCGCCGGCCGACCCGCGCCAGTCTGGGCTTCGGCGTCGTCGGCGCGATCGCCATCGCCGGCGCCGGGGCTCTCGGCTCCTATGTGGTCTATACGCTGCTGCACCTGCCGGAACATGCGGACGCGCAGGCCGCGGCGATGGTGGGCGGCTCGGTGGTCTACGCGCTGTGCCTGGCGGTGCGGGCCGGCGTGGTCGAGGAGATTTTCTATCGCGGCCTTGCCATCGAGCAGCTGACGGCGCTCACCGGCAGGCGCTGGTTCGCGGCCGTCGTCGCGACCGCGGTGTTCGTGCTGATCCACAGGCTGCATTTCGACTGGGCGCAACTTGTTCCCATCGCGGCGGTGGCGATCGTTCTGGCGGCGCTCTATCTGCGGCGGCACGATCTGTGGGCCAACATCATCGCCCATATCGCGGTCGACGCCGTCGGCCTCGTCACGCTGGCGCTCCAGGCGCATCACTGAGGCGCGGCGACGGGCTTTTTTTCTTCCCCCGTTTACGGGGGAAGTGTCCACCGAAGCTACGAAGCAGCGTAGATGGACGAAGGGGGTGGCGAGGGGACGTGACGAAAGCGCGTCAGCGCTTTCGTCGAAGGGGACGAATATTACCATGCTTTTCGAATTAGGGCCGTTCTTCCCGTCATACCTGCTGAGATATGCAATCGCTTGGGTGCCCAGTGCTCTCTACCCGTGCCGCGCGTGCGAGCTTGTCACTCGTCAGGCAACAAAGTCTCCGCAAATTCAATCTGCCGACATACCCCGTCCAAATCAGGAATAAGCGACGCTGCGTTGACGCCGCAACGGTCAAGTTCGAATCTAATATTTGAAAAATCATCCGGTGCTATGACGAATTTTGTGAGCCGCTTCCGAACCGCAGCATCTGCCCGCAATGATCGCAACTCTTTCAATTTAGTGGCAGGATGTACCGTAAACCAACCCGCTTGCGCGATGATGCGTGGATTGATGTGCTTCGGTCGAAACGTTCGGACGCCAGTTTGATCAAACGGCCCTAGTCTCTCATCAACGTTGAAGTCGGCCTTGCACTCAAATGCCCATACGACTGCGGGTTGCCGCCTTCCGTTCACCTCGATGCACGGATCCTTCACCGCGAACCAAAGCGCCGCGAGAGAATTGCTGCTCCAGTCTAGAAGGCGCGTAGGCATACCATGATGGCGAGCCACAGATAACCAGTCCCAGTCCGACTCTGGTCTTATATTTAGGAATGGAATTGCTTGTCGTTGAAATTCACGAAACATATTGGCTTCGGTGTCTGTCAACGTTCGTTTCTCTCTCGGTCTAATCCTCGCTAATCTAGGCGTCAGGTCCCAATTATACGCTTGCCCCCGGAACAAGGTGTCGTCGATGTCATACTTGTTTTCGATCGCTCGTACGAATTCCGACACCCTGGCAATTCTTATTGTGGGGATACGCCTTGACATGATTCGGTGCCTTAACAGCTCGGCATAGTATATGCCGGATCAGCGAGGCTCATTATTCAATTTGATGTCGCGAATTCGAATCGTGGCTGTGCCGTCACCCCCCAAACGCCTCCCTCTCCACCTTCGTCAGCTCCCCAATCCTCTCGATCGTGATATCCGCCTTCGGATACGCCGCCACGATCTCCTTGTCGTTCGCATAGTGGCCCTGGCGCGGGAACACCGTCGTCACCTTGGCGCCCCATTGCCGCTTCACCATGTCGAGGATGCGCAGCTTGTCGTCGATCAGCACATAATGCTTCGCCGGAAAAATCTTCTCGATGTATTCCAGCTCCTGTTCCTTGTGGATGTAGATCAGCACGCGATAGTCGAACTCTTCCGACAGGCCCGAGCGTTGCACCTTGCGCGGCTGGAACACCGCGTCGCCGTCGGAAAGGATGGCGGTGGTTCCCCATTTCGCCACATGGCGCACCGCGTCGAGCGCGCCGGGGAACAGGCGGTTGGCGAAAGGATAATCGATCAGCCAGTTGGCCATGCGCAGGATGCGCGGGTCGTGCAGATATTTGACGCGATAGCGCTCCAGCGCGCCGAGGTAATCGGCATAGCCGAGTTCCCGGCGCAGCTCTTCGAAGATCGCCCAATAGCAGTCGTGCGGAAAATCGCCATAGGTCTTGGTGAGATACTCGCTGAGGTCCTGCGTGATGCGGTCGTTGTCGATCAGCGTGTTGTCCACGTCGAACAAAAAACAAAGGTCGGGCATCTCGGCCATGCGGGCGCTCTCCATCGGGGCAGGCGGGCGCATAGTGCCCACGAATTCTCCCCCCGGGGCAAGTACCGTCCTGACACGCCTCGGGAGGCGGGCGAATTAGGACAGGACCGCCGCCGCATTTCCCGTTATTCTCCGCGCGGGGGCCTTCAAAACACGTATTCCGTCCTTTCGTCACCCGGTGTCCCCAACGCCGCTGTAGGGAGCTGTCGGATGAAACGTTTCACGCTTTGCCTATCGCTGCTGGTCGCCGGTCTTGCCGCCGTCGCGCCCGCCTGGGCTGCCGACAGCGCCTTCTGTGCCGATCTGAAAGCCGTCGTGAGTGACAGCGCCAATCATTTCGACACGTTCCGCGGCGCCCAGTTCGGCAATGTCGAACGCGACAGCGTCAACGACGTGACGACCAAATACACGACGTCGAAAACGCTGACCGGCGCTGCGGATTGCTGGATCGAGGATTTCATGGGGCCGCAGGACGACAAGCCCCTGCGGTCCTACAATTGTGAATGGACGCCCGCGGGCAGCAAGGCCGACACCGTCAAGACCGTCGGCCAGGCGGTGGAGGACTGCATCGGCGGCGACCCGATGGACAGTCTGGATGTGAATGACGACGGGTCGGCGGAAGCCTATGTCTACGGCAACGGTTACAAGGTAAATGTCGGTTCCGGCGACGCGCCGAACATCCGGTTCACGATCTACGACGAGCACTGAACATTATTTTCTCCTGCCGTTTACGAGGGGAGAAAAGTGATGCCGATCTTGCCAGAACGAAACGAGCGACGATAGCCTCGCTGGAAATTCGGGAGGTCCCATGCCCACCTATTCCGGTTCATGTTTTTGCGGCGCCGTGACATACCGGCTCGAATGCGCGCCGATGTTTGTGCATTGCTGTCACTGCAAGGATTGCCAGTGCCAGACCGGCACGGCTTTCGCGCTGAACGCCATCATGGAAGCCGACCGCATCACGCTGCTTTCCGGCAAACCCGAAGTCGTCACCATGCGCACCGACAGCGGCCGCCCGCACGACATCTACCGCTGCCCGGCTTGCAAGACGGCGGTGTGGAGCGATTACGGCCGCCGCAAGGTGATGCTGTTCGTGCGCGTCGGCACGCTGGAGGATCCGGGCGCACTGCCGCCCGACGTGCACATCTTCACGCGCTCGAAATTACCCTGGGTGGTGCTGCCCGAAGGCGCGAAGGCCTTCGACATCTATTACGACATGAAAAAGGAATGGCCCGCCGAAAGCCTGGCGCGCCGCGAAGCGGTGCTGGGGAAGGGGAAGTAGTTTCTTTTTCCTCCCCCTTTGTGGGGAGGTCGGCGAACGAAGTGAGCCGGGTGGGGGCGAGACGAAGGGGGCCTCAGCCCCACGTCTCCTTCGCCGCCTTCAGCAACTCTACCATATCCGCCGCGCCGATCTCCCAGCCATGGCCGAATGAGGCATGCCGTCCGGCGATGCCGCGGCCGATCTGGTGCCCGGTATAGCCTTCGACGAAGATGCAGCCCGGCGTGCGTGTGCGGCTCGACGGTGCGAAGACGACGAACTCGGCGATGTCGCGCCAGCGGTGGCGGCGCACATACCAATAGGCGCGATAGGTCAGGCCTTCGGGATCGAGCGTGATGTTGCTGGGATGAAGGAAACTCCAGCCGCTCGCCGCCGCGGCCACGGCGCAGGCCAGCGCCAGCGGCGCCAGGAAACTCAGTCCGAGATAGGCCCAGACAGCGCTCCGGAGAAAACTGCTGATCCAGGCGCCGAGCCCCAGCATCACCGTCAGGCCGGCGAAGAGCAGTATCAGCAGCGCCAGCTTCAGCCGGTCCTGGGTGACGATCACCGGCGGCTGTTCGAGCGATCCCTGCATGGGTGGTTCCTCATGTTTGCTGATCCCGGGTGCGGGGGGACGTGCGCGGCGCCGGAGGCTGTACCATCCTGTCGCAGGCCCTTGAAACGCCCGGCGGCAATACCCACATGTGTACTATGGACTATGCGAAAGGCCTGCGGAATTTCACTCCTCCCCACTCTCCCCCCTGGGGAAAATGCCGTGAAGCAAAAAACGACAATCTATCAGTAGGGTGACTGGCTAATCCGCCTACAAAATATAGTGGCCCGGGGTTTAGCGTTTTGCGGCTTTGCCGTTACCCGCCTTGGCCGGGGCCGGTTTGTGGGAGGCGAACAGCTCGGCGATGGCGTCCTGGCCTTCGTCGCTGTGCAGCCAGCCTTCCGCCGCCTGCATGGTGGGGAATTGCTGGGCGATGCGATGCGGCTTCACCCGGTCGGGCAGCGGCACCAGAACCTCGAAGGTCCCGGCATAGCGGTGGTCCTTGGTTTCCGCGGCATAGGCCTGTGGCTTGGCGTATTTCTTCATGGCTCAGGCCCTCGCGTGCGACAGCGGGGGTGCATATCACCCCCAGCCGAAGGCGCAAGGGGTCAGAGGTCGTAGGCTTCCCAGAAATTGGTCAGCGAGGTGCGCGGCGCATAGCCCTTGGCCTTCATGCAGGCGGCATAGGCGCGGTTGAAAACACCGTGTTTTTCGACGTTGTCGGAGGCCAGGCCTCTGATGCTGTAGGAGCGTTCGTTCTCGGCCGCCTGTTTGCACGCGGCGGCGTCCAGGCTGAAGCGCTCCTGGCTGGCCTGGCCTTGGGCGAAGGCGTCGGAGTCGAGATCGGCCCAGCGGCCGCAGCCCGCCGCCGTCAGGACGCAGAGCAGGATGAGGGCCTGCCGTTTCATCGGCTGTCCTTGTGCTTTTTCCGGCCGATGCCCATGTGCTCGCGCCACAGCTTGGCGGGAATTTCTTCCACCGCGCCTTCGGGCAGCTGGCCCAGATGGAACGGTCCGAACTGGACGCGGATCAGCCGCGCCACCTTGAGGCCCAGGCTTTCCATGACGCGTTTGACCTCGCGGTTCTTGCCCTCTTTGAGGGTGACGCCGGCCCAGGAATAGACGCCTTTGGTACGTTCGATATCGGCGACGATCGGGCCGTATTTGACTCCCGCGATGGTAACGCCTTCGGCCAATCTGTCGAGCTCCGCCTGACTGACCTTGCCGAACAGGCGGACGCGGTATTTCCGCGTCCAGCCTGCGATCGGCAGTTCCAGGCGCCGGGCGATCTCGCCGTCATTGGTCAGCAGCAGCAGTCCCTCGGAGTTGAAGTCCAGCCGCCCGATCGAGACCACGCGCGGCAGGGTCTTGGGCAGGTTGGCGAACACCGTCGGCCGTCCTTGCGGGTCCTTGTGGGTCGTCACCAGTCCGGACGGCTTGTGGTAGCGCCACAGTCGCGCCGCATCGGGCTCCAGGAGCGGCTTGCCGTCGACCGAGACCACTTGGTTCTCGCCCACCTTGACGCCTTGTGTCGTGACCGTCTTGCCGTCCAGCGCCACGCGGCCCTCGGCGATCAGCTTCTCGGCATCGCGTCGCGAGCAGATGCCCGCCCGTGCGATGACCTTGGCGATGCGCTCGCCTTTCTCCGTGCTATCGTCGGCCAATGAGGAACCCGCTGTGAATGACGAGGAAGCCATAGCACTCGCGCTCGCCGAAGCCCAAGCGGCTGGTGCGCGCGGCGAGGTGCCGGTGGGCGCCGTCCTGCTGTCGGCGGAAGGCGAGGTGCTGGCCCGCGATGGCAACCGCATCCTCGAGCTGCGGGACCCCACCGCCCATGCCGAGATGCTGGTGATGCGCGCCGCCGCCCGTACTCTGGGCAATGAGCGGCTCACCGGCACGGTGCTCTACGTCTCCCTGGAGCCCTGTGCCATGTGCGCCGGTGCGATGAGCATGGGGCGCATCGCCCGTCTGGTATTTGCCGCGGAAGACCCCAAGGGTGGGGCGGTCTTGCACGGCCCGCGTTTCTTCGAGCAGCCCACCTGCCATCACCGCCCCGCGATCGCGCGGGCGGGTGACGCTAAGGAAGCAGGACAAGTGCTCAAGGCTTTCTTCCGCGCCCGTCGCACTTAGCGCTTGATCGTTCGCCTTCGCAGCCTACATCTATTCGGACAACCAGCTTGGGAGGCGGGCGTGGCGTTGATCGTTTATGGGAGCAACATCTCTCCTTTCGTACGCAAGGTGCGCGTGGCGTTGATGGAAAAAGGCCTCGACTACACACTTGAACAGGTCAACCCGTTCAACCCTCCGCCGGATTATCTGGCGATCAGTCCACTGAAGCGCATTCCTGCATTTCGCGACACCGACCTTCCTGAGCCGAACTCGTTGGCCGACTCCTCGGTGATCTGCGACTATCTCGAACACAAGTTCCCCGACCCGGCGCTTTATCCGCGTGATCCCTATCTGCGCGCCCGGGCGCTGTGGTTCGAGGAGTATGCGGATTCCGCTGTCGCGCAATGCATCGGCCGCGGGCTATTCTTTGAGCGCGTGGTCAAACGCATGCTGCGTCAGAAGCCGGATGAGGATGTCTGCCAGAAGACGCTGCAGGAGGTGCTGCCGCCGCTGTTCGACTACCTGGAGAAGGAGCTTGGCGGTAACGACTACTTTGTCGGTAACAAATTCTCGATCGCCGACATCTCCGTGGCCACGATGCTCGTCAACTTCGAACACGCTGGCGAGGCGGTCGATGCCGCCAAATGGCCCAAACTCACAGCCTACAGAGCCCGTCTGCTCGAGCGTACGTCGTTCAAGACGCTGATCGCGGAGGAGAGGGCTCTGGTTGAACGTTTCCGCGCAGCCTGACTGGAAAGGACGTCATGATTGATCTCTACACGGCCGCAACGCCCAACGGCTACAAGGCCTCGGTCGCTCTCGAAGAACTGGCGCTGCCCTACGAGGTTCATTACGTGCAGCTCGGCAAGCTGGAGCAGAAGCAGGACTGGTTCCTGAAGATCAATCCCAACGGCCGCATTCCCGCCATCGTTGATCGCGATGAGGATAACTTCGCCGTTTTCGAGTCCGGCGCCATCCTGGTCTATCTGGCGGAGAAGACCGGCAAGCTGATGCCCAAAGACGTAAAGGGCCGCTCGCAGGTGATGCAATGGCTGATGTTTCAGATGGGTGGCATCGGCCCGATGATGGGCCAGGCAAACGTCTTCTTCCGTTACTGGCCGGAGAAATATCAGGCCGCTATCGATCGCTATCAGAACGAGTCGCGCCGCTTGTTCGAAGTGCTGAACGGCCATCTGAAGGATCATGAATATCTGGCCGGCGACTATTCCATTGCCGACATCGCCAATTGGTGCTGGGCACGGACCTACGAATGGTCCGGCGTGTCGGTAGACGGCCTGGACGATCTGCAGCGCTGGCTGAAGCTGATCGGTGATCGGCCTGCAGTACAGCGCGGCATACAGGTACCGAAAAAGCCCGAGGTCACTGACAAAGACGACGCCAGCAAGCGCATTGCTCAGGTCCAGACGATACTGCAGCGCTAAAACCAGGGCAGCATCAGCTTCGGAAACAGATAAATCAGCGCTTCGCGGGCGCCGATCAAACCGCCGTGGAGCTACTGACAGGGAACGCCGCTCAATTCAATTAACCCTTCATAGACCGGCTCCAAATTAGACTCTGTTTTTTGAGGTCGATGCGCGTGAGTCTTCTTCGCAGTCCCGGCGAAGTGACTGGAGGGCGCCGAATAGCCGTTCTTGACGGCTACAGGGCGCTGGCCATCCTTCTGGTGCTCGCGTTCCACTACACGGTCCGCTTTGCGCCGCCGCTTCAGCGGCACGCACATTTTCCCGCGGGATCGATTTTCAGCGGCGCCGCGCCTCTAGACTATGGCTGGGCGGGCGTGGAATTGTTTTTCGTCATCTCGGGATTCGTAATCCTGATGACGCTTGAACGCTGTCGCAGCGTAGGTGAATTCGCGCTGAGAAGGTTCGCGCGGCTGTGGCCGATGCTGGTGATCGCGGCCAGCATGACGTCGCTGGTGGTGTACCTGATCGGCCCGCCGGACTGGCGCGTGAGCTGGCCGGACTATCTCATGAGCATCCTGTTGATCGAGCCGTCGCTGCTTTCCCATTTTTGGGCGGGGGCATCGTTCAAATGGGTCGATGACGCCTATTGGAGTCTTTTTGTCGAAATACGCTTCTATGCTCTGGCGGCCGTTGTCTATCTGGCTGCCGGCAGGAACTTCGTCAGATACTGGCTGGTGCTGCAAGGCGTCGCCTTTGCGGCGTTTCTCGTGGTGGTCCTGACGGCCTTCCGTGCGTATCCGTATTTGTCGCTGGTGCTCTTCCCCGACTATATGCCCTATTTCACGGTCGGCATCTGCGTCTACGAGTGCTACAGCCGCGGTCCTCTCAACAAGATCGCCGCGGCGGGAGCGGTGATGGCCGCCGGCATGGCGCTTTTCAACGCCTATTACGGTCTTTTCTTCGCGATCGGGGGGACGCCGCACGGTAACGCCGTGGTGAACCTGCTTATCTTCTCCTTGTTCCTGTTGTTCGTTATCGATCATCCGATCGTTCGTATATTTGCGTCGCGGCCGATGGTGAGGCTGGGGCAGGCCTCCTACTCACTCTATCTGATCCACCAGGTGATTGGGGTTTGCATCATGCGTGTTTGCATCGGGCTCGGAGTGCCGTATCTGATCGTCCTGCCTGCCACGGTCTGCGCGATGATCGCCTCGGCATGCCTGTTGTTTTATCGCGTGGAAGTCCCGATCAAATCCTGGATTTTGTGCTGTTGCGAAAGCAAGGTTGCGCTGTTCGAACGGCGGTTGCCGTGGTTGAGCTACACGACGAGTGGCGGCTGACGTCGCATCGCGCCACAGGCTGCAAATACTCTAGAACCAGGGCAGCATCAGCTTCGGAAACAGATAAATCAGCGCTTCGCGGGCGCTGATCAGGCCGATGCCGGCACCGACAAAGACGTCGCTGAGAAAATGCGCCGTCAGCAAGGCGCGCGTCAGTCCGAGCCAGAGAGCGATGGCAAACCACAGGATCGCCAGCTGCGGCCACAGCGCCGTGGCGATCACCGCCACGCACATGATCGTCAGCGCATGGCCGGAGGGGAACGAGTTCCAGTCGAGATCGAAGCCGAACAGCTTGAAGCCGTGCAGATTCATCTCGAGGTCGTCGCGCGGCCGGCGCCGGCCGAGCACCAGCTTGATGCCGTGCAGGATCGCACTGCCCAGCGCCAGGCTGGCGATGAAGGCGAGGGCGCATTGCAGCGCCAGCCGGATGGTGGCGTTGTCGCCGATCCAGCGCAGCCATGCCCAGCTGAGTGCCGTCACCAGGCAGGCAGCCAGCAGCCAATGCGCGGCTTTGGCCATGTGCGTGGTTCTGGCGAGGAAGCGGTGGAACCCCGCGCCAATATTGTCGTAGAGGAAATGCGTCGCGGCCCGGTCAACGGTCACGCACGCTAGTCCACCGACGATGAGGAAAAGGCCAACCCAAAGCAGCATGACGACTGCTTGCCGCGACGGAAGTCCGCTGTCAAATCCTCCTGTCGTCGCTGGCGGGGTGGTCGTCGCGCCGCTAGAGTCGGGCCCGCGATCGCTGACGAGGGAAATCTCATGGATTTCGATTATTCGCCACGCCAGAAGGAATGGTTGAGGCGTGTCGGCGACTTCATGGCCGAGCATATCCACCCCGCTGAAGCCGCCTACGCCGCGCAGATGGACGAGGCGCGCGAGCGCGGCAATCCCTGGATTGTGGTGCCGGTGGTCGAGACGTTGAAGGCCGAGGCGAAGAAGCTCGGCTTGTGGAACCTCTTTTTGAACGAGAGCGAAAACGGCGCCGGGCTGACAAACCTGGAATATGCGCCGCTGGCCGAGCTGATGGGCCATGTCGGCTTTGCCTCGGAGGTCTTCAACTGTTCGGCGCCCGATACCGGCAACATGGAAGTCCTCGAGCGCTATGGCAGTCCCGAGCAGCAGCGGCTTTGGCTGGAGCCATTGCTCGCCGGCGAAATCCGCTCGGCTTTCGTCATGACGGAACCGGGGGTGGCCTCATCCGACGCGACAAACATCTGCACACGCATTGAGCGCCACGGCGATCACTATGTGATCAACGGACGGAAGTGGTGGTCGTCGGGGCTGGGAGATCCGCGCTGTAAGATCATGATCGTCATGGGTAAGACCGACCCGGAAGCCAACAAGCACAGTCAGCAATCGCAGATACTGGTTCCGGTCGGCACGCCCGGCGTTTCGATCAAGCGCATGCTGCCCGTCTTCGGCTTCGACGACGCGCCGCATGGCCATGGCGAAGTCGTCTTCGAGAACGTGAAAGTGCCGGTGGAGAATGTTATTCTGGGCGAAGGCCGCGGATTTGAAATCGCGCAGGGCCGCCTGGGGCCGGGGCGTATTCATCACTGCATGCGCACCATCGGCGCCGCCGAGCGCGCGCTCGAACTCATGGTCAGGCGCCTGCTGTCCCGCGAGGCATTCGGGAAGAAGATCGCCGAGCATTCGGTGTGGGAACAGCGCGTCGCCGAAGCGCGCATCAACATCGACATGTGCCGGCTTCTCACTCTCAAGGCCGCCGACATGATGGACAAGGTGGGCAACAAGGTGGCGCGCACCGAAATCGCCATGATCAAGGTCGCGGCGCCGCGCATGGCGCTCAAAGTGGTCGACGACGCGATACAGGCCTGGGGCGGCGCCGGCGTAACCTCGGACTCCGGCCTGGCGAAGCTCTATGCCGGCCTCAGGACGCTGCGTCTGGCCGACGGACCGGACGAAGTCCACAACCGTACGATCGCGCGATTGGAATATGGAAAATATATGGAGCGGCCGGGCCGTAAAGGCTAGGCCGCGACGCGTTTGCCGGCGATCAGCGGGAAGACGACGCGGACTTCCGTTCCGATGCCTTCTTCGCTCTCGATTGCGAACGTCCCGCCGTGTTTTTCCATCAGCGAGCGCACCAGCGCCAGACCGAGACCCGAGCCGCCCTTGGCCAGCATGGGGTCGCCGTTGACTTGCTCGAAGGGATTTCCCAGACGCGGGATATCTTCGGCCGGAATGCCGATGCCAGTGTCGCGCACGGTGATGGTCACGAAACCACCACCGTTGCGCACACTAACGCCGACGTGACCTCCGGCCGGCGTAAACTTTATGGCATTCGTCAGAAGGTTGAGCAGAACCTGCTTCACCGCGCGTTTGTCGGCGATGAGGAATAAGGGGTCGTCGGGAAGCGCAAGCGTGAGTTCCAGGCCGTTGTTCTCGGCGCGATCGCGCAGCATGCGAACGCTGTCGTCCACCGTTCCGCTGATGTCGACGCGTTCGTAGTTGAGCTCGAGCTTGCCGGCCTCGATCTTCGCCATGTCCAGCATGTCCGAAATGAGATCGAGCAGAAGTTGTCCCGAATCGTAGATCAGCGTCGCATATTCTTCATAGCGCTCGTTGCCGAGTGGGCCGAAGGTGCGCTGGCGCATCAGGTCGGTGAAGCCGATGACGGCGTTGAGCGGCGTGCGCAGCTCATGGCTCATGTTTGCCAGGAAGCGCGATTTTGCTTTGTTGGCTGACTCGGCGCGCTGTTGTGCGGCCTTCACGTCCAATTCGTGGTTCATGCGCTCGGTGATGTCGCGCGACACGCTGATCAGATTGAGCAGCGCGCTGGTCTTTGCATCGTAGACGCCGCGTGTCGTCGTCTCGATCCAGATATAATGGCCGTCGCTGTGGCGCGCGCGATAGGTGGCCGTCAAAGCCTGGTCCGGCAGCGGATACGCGTGTATCTTGCCGAACGCCTCGAGATCGTCTGGATGAATCAGGTCGATATACTTGCCGTGGTCTATGTCTGCGACCGTCAAGCCGAGAGTGCGTTCGAGTGCCGGCGTGGCGAAGAAGATGCTGCCGTCGGGCTCATGCACGATCACGATATCAGACGTGCCTTCGGCCATCAGGCGGAACGCCCGATTCGCTTTCTGGCAATCTTTGTCTGCCATGCCGTGGTGGTCTGCGACCGCCATGATCCCCTCGTCTGAGCAAGCATTGCTCGTTTGGGCATCACACTAACCGCATCGTGTTAATCAACGCTTTCACAACGGATGGCTGTATTGCAGGCGTTAAGCGGCGGTTAATCGCAGCCGCGGCGCGTAACCTCTAGTTAGCGTCCCGCGCCTGCGAGCTTGGCGAAGTGCCACGCGCGTTCGGCAAGCGGGCGCACGGCGGCTGCGTTTTGTGCCGCGTTGGCATTTGCCGCCGTACCATCGCGGACCCGGCCGACAATGCCCTGGAGGATTCCCGCCAGCCGGAAGAAATTGTAGGCGGCGTAATAATTCATGTCCGGTATGGTCGTACGGCCGGTGCGCCGGCAATAGCTCGCGACATAGTCTTCCACCGTCGGAATCCCCAGAGCGTGCAGGTCCTGGCCCAGCAACGAGCCGCTGCTCAGGGCATCCAGGGTCGGCATCTGCCACTGCATCAGATGATAAGTGAAGTCGGCCAGCGGATCGCCGATGGTCGACAGCTCCCAGTCCAGCACCGCCAGCACGCGCGGCTCGGAGGGGTGCATCACCATATTGTCGATGCGGAAGTCGCCATGCACGATGGAGGCGCGTTCGTCCTGCGGCAGATGGGCCGGAAGCCACGCGATCAACTTGTCCATCTCCGTGATCGTTTCCGTCTCGGACGCCTGGTATTGTTTGCTCCAGCGTGCGATCTGCCGCGCGATGTAATTGCCGGGCTTGCCGTAATCGCCCAGGCCGATGTTCAGGAAGTCGATGTCGTGCAATTGCGCCAAGGTCTGGTTCATGGCGTCGTAGATCGCCCGGCGTTCGGCGGGGTCCAGGCCTGGCAGCGTGCCGTCCCAGAAAATGCGACCCTCCACGCAATCCATGACATAGAACATTGTGCCGATGACGGCGTCGTCTTCACAAAGCAGATAGGGGCGGGCGACGGGAAACCCCGTGGGATGCAACGCCGAGATGATGCGGAATTCGCGGTCCACCGCATGCGCGCTGGGCAGCAATTTTCCCGGCGGCTTGCGCCTGAGAACATATTTCCGGTCGGGCGTGATCAGCTGATAGGTCGGATTCGATTGGCCGCCTTTGAACTGGCGCACTTCGAGCGGCCCCGCAAACCCGTCGATGTGTTCGGCGAGATAGGTTTCCAGTCGCGCGGTATCGAAAGACAGCGCGTCCGCAACGTCCTTGGTTCCGGAGTAACGGTCTTGGCGCGTGGCTTCCGGCACGAGCTGTGATTCCCTTCCTGGCCGCCCGCATTCTTGGCCGCTGTTATGCGGGCGCACAAGTTCTGCCCTAGCGTAACCTAGCAACGTCGCTATAAAGGGCGCACGTGACCGCGAATTTTGAACAGGGGAGTTTTCGATGCGTTACACCGCAATCGCCGTGCTTGCCGCCGCCTTATTGACCTCGCAAGCCTTCGCCGCAGGCGATCCGCTGAGCGCCGAGGCGAACGCCGCTTTTCTTGCCGCCAACGCGAAGAAGTCCGGCGTCGTCGCCGTGCCTGGCATTCAATACGAAGTTCTCAAGCACGGCAAAGGCGCGCAGCCTGGTCGTCACGATTGCGTGACGGTCAACTACAAGGGTTCGCTGATCGACGGAAAAGTCTTTGACGAGACGAAACCCGGCAAGCCGGCGACCTTTCCCGCCGGCCTTTTGATCCCCGGCTGGGTCGAAGCGCTGCAGATGATGCACGTCGGCGACGAGTGGCGGCTCGTCATCCCCGCAGGCCTGGCTTATGGCAAAGACGGCGCAGGCGACGGCCTGATCCCGGCCAACCAGACGCTCGTCTTCGAACTGGAACTTTTGAAGGTTGCTCCCGCGACGGAAGCGGGTTGCGGCTGACGATTACGGCTTGCGTGATCGAACACCGGCGTTGCGGCGGGCGAGGCAGACCCAGTCCCACGGGCCCTTGCCGCCGCCCGACCGGGGTTTGCGCATTCCCTCTTTGCTCCACGGATAGTAGATGCGCGCGATGCGCATGGGCGCAAAGCCGGCGCGTGACAGCGTGGACATGAGTTCGGCGCGTTCGAAATGTTTTTGAACGGCATCGTCTCTTTGCACGAGCCCGCCCGGCAAGGTGGGCGGCGCATTGCGACTGACCCGCTGCACCATGCGTTCCGACTCGAGCGAAGGGACGACGATCAACGCGTGGCTTCTCGGCTTGGTGACTCTGGCTATCGCGCTCCAGATCGAATTTCGTTTTGCCCGGCTCGGCGAGGTGATGACGTTCATGCAGACGGTCAGGTCGGCCACCGTGCCGATCGACTTGGCCGATCGCGGGATGTCCATCGTCAGCCACCGTACTCTCGGGACCTTGGTGCAGTTCTTCTTGGCGCGGGCGATGATCCGCGGCGCGAACTCGACGGCGGTCACTTCATGGAAACGATGATGGAATCTTTGGATGAAGGTTCCCACGCCGCAGCCGAGATCGACGAGAACGGAATCTTTCGGCGACAAGTCGACGGCCCGGACAAGACGGCTTAGCTGATCGCGCGTTTCCTCGCGCGCGATATCGCACACTTCGGTCTCGAAGGTGTCTGCAAGTTGGTTCCACTGCGTGCGATTCATGGCGGCCGACTCGCGAATCATTGGCGACACAAAAGTGTAACAACAATTCTCGCGTCTGATCGCGATTTATCGCTGTGCGATGGCACGCCAGCCGATATCGCGGCGGCAGAATCCTTGCGGCCAGTCGATCATATCTACCGCCGCATAGGCGCGCCGCTGCGCGTCAGCGACGTTCTTGCCCGTCGCGGTGATGTTCAACACGCGACCGCCGGCTGCGAGAATCTTTCCATCCCGCCGCGTCGTACCGGCGTGAAAGACCTGCACGCCGCTTTGTTTCGCGGCGTCTTCCAACCCGCGTATCTCGGAGCCTTTTTCGTATTCGCCGGGATATCCCTTCGCCGCCATCACCACGGTCAGCGCCGGGTCGTCGTGCCAGCGCAGGTCGATGGCGTCCAGCACGCCGTCGCGCGCCGCCAGCAGCGCCGTCGCCAGGTCGGACTTCAGGCGCATCATTAACACTTGGCATTCTGGATCGCCGAAGCGGCAATTGTATTCGATCAGCTTCGGTTCGCCGTTCTTGATCATCAGCCCGGCGTAGAGGACTCCCATATAAGGTGTGCCGCGCTCGGCCATCGCCGCGACAGTCGGCAGGACGATGCGCGACATCGTCTTCTCGGCGACGGCGTCGGTCAGCACCGGCGCAGGACTATAGGCGCCCATGCCGCCGGTGTTCGGTCCTTGGTCTCCGTCAAAGGCGCGCTTGTGATCCTGCGCGCCGATCAGCGGCAGAACATGCGTGCCGTCCGTCAGCGCGAAGAAACTCGCTTCTTCGCCGTCGAGAAATTCCTCCACGACGATTTCCGCGCCGGCCACGCCGAACGCGCCGTCGAACATGAAGTCTATGGCTTTGTGCGCGTCCTCGCGCGTCTCCGCGATGATCACGCCTTTGCCGGCAGCCAGCCCGTCGGCTTTGATGACCACCGGAAGCGGCAGCGTGTCGGAAAAGAATTTCGCCCGGGCGGAGTCGCGAAAGCGGCGATAGGCGGCGGTCGGGATGTTATGTTCTGCGCAAAGATCCTTCACGAAGCCTTTGGAGGCCTCCAGCATGGCGCCTTTCGCGCTGGGTCCGAGGGCCTTGATGCCGGCAGCCTCGAAACGGTCCGCCAGCCCGGCCACGAGAGGAGCCTCTGGTCCGATCACCACGAAGGCGATTTTCTTTTCCTTGGCGAAGGCCACCAAGCCATCGAGATCGTTGGCCGCGATGGCCACACATTCCGCCACGGCCGCGATGCCGGGATTGCCGGGGGCGCAATAGAGCTTGGAAATGATGGGGCTCGCGGACAGGGACCACGCCAGGGCGTGCTCTCGGCCGCCTGAACCGATAAGAAGGACGTTCAAAGCTGGGCTCCTTTCAGCCGGCCGAACCCTTCCCCAACGGAGGGGTGGATTCAAGCGCAGTTCCTATATCATCTGTGAATCATGTCCGACCGAGCCAATTTGCCTGAATTTAGTGTCACGGAGCTCTCCGCGGCCTTGAAACGCACCGTCGAGGATGCGTTCCCCTACGTACGCGTCAGAGGCGAGATCAGCGGGCTGAAGTTCCACTCCTCCGGCCATGTCTATTTCGACTTGAAGGACGACAAGGCCGTCCTCAACGCCGTGATCTGGAAAGGCACGGCCAGGAGCTTGAAGGTCCGCCCGGAATCCGGGCTCGAAGTCGTTTGCATCGGGCGCATCTCCACCTATGCCGGTTCGTCGCGCTACCAGCTCATCGTCGAGCAGGTGGAACTCGCAGGCCTCGGCGCGCTGATGGCGATGCTGGAGGAGCGCAAGAAAAAGCTCGCCGCCGAAGGACTGTTCGCGCCCGACCGCAAGAAGCCGCTGCCGTTCCTGCCCGAGGTGATCGGCGTCGTCACCTCGCCGACGGGGGCGGTGATCCGCGATATCATGCACCGGCTCGAGGCGCGTTTTCCGCGCCGCGTCCTGCTCTGGCCGGTGGCCGTGCAAGGCGAACGCGCGGCCGGTGAAATCGCCGCCGCCATCCGCGGCTTCGGGCAGTTTCCGCAAGCCGGATTGCCGCGCCCAGACGTGCTGATCGTGGCGCGCGGCGGCGGTTCGATCGAAGACCTGATGGCCTTCAACGAGGAAGTTGTCGTGCGGGCGGTCGCCGATTGCGACATCCCGCTCATCTCCGCCGTGGGCCACGAGACCGATACCACGCTGATCGATTTTGCCGCCGATGTGCGGGCGCCGACGCCGACGGCTGCGGCCGAATTGGCCGTCCCGGTCCGCACCGACCTTCTCGCCCAGACGATGGACTTCACGCGCCGCATGTTGCGCGCCTTCACCCGGGGCATGGACGATCGCCGCCGTGCACTTCAGCAGATGGCGCGGGTGTTGCCGCGCGCCGATCAGCTTTTCGCCCAGCCGCGCCAGCGCTTCGACGTGGCGGCCGAGCGCTTGGGGCATGCGCTGCGGCGGAATCTCGACGGACATCGCAGCAGCTATATTGAGGCGGCTTCGCTGCTGCGGCCGGCTGGCCTCAAAAATCGTTTGTCGCTGGGCTCCGAGCGGACGCGGACGCTCGCCCAAAGATTGGAGCGCAGCCATCGCGCGCGCTTGACCGAACTGAAGGCGAAATTGGACGGGTTTTCGCGCCTGCTGGACGGTGTCAGCCATTATGCCGTCCTGGCCCGCGGCTTCGCCCTTGTGCGCGGCGCCGACGGCAGCTTGCGTTCCAGCGCCGCCGCCGTGACGTCCGGCGAACACCTGTCCTTGACCTTTGGCGATGGGGCGGTATCGGCGGTGGCCGCCGGACACGCCGCCGTATCAAAGCCGAAAACGCCGGGCAGAAAACCCGGCGGCGGGCAGGGTGATTTGTTTTGATGGAATTGAGTGCGCGGGTCGCGTAGAACCTGCGTCAGGTGGAAGGCCCCAGGCGAACTGAAATGAACAAGATGGAACGTGATCTTAGGCCCGAAGGGATGGCGGAGCTGGAATATCTCGACGGCGAATACCGCGTCGTGAAGGCGGGTTCCTTCGTTGTCTGCGCCGTCACCAGTGTGAACATTCCGCTCGAGGCCCTCCGCTATTGGAGTGTCGATCTGCAGGAGGCCTATGCGACTCCGGCTGCGGCCCTGCAGCGGCTGCAGGACGCGGGAAAGACGCCTTGATGATCGCACGACGCGGATTTCTTGCGGCAAGCGTGGTGACGCTTTTGGCGCCGAACCTGGCGCGCGCCGACAACACCGGCCGTCTGTCGTTTCGCGGTTCCACCGAACAGGGCGGATTGGTGATCGGACGTGCGGCCTCCGGCGCCAAGGTCACAGTCGACGATACGTCCCTTCTGGTTTCGCCGCAGGGCGATTTTGCCTTCGGGTTCTCATATGACCGTACGAAACCGGCCCATGTCGTGGCGCAGTTTGCCGACGGCACGAGCGAGGTGCGCGACGTCTCGCCGATCGTCCGGCAGTACGAAACGCAGAGCATCACCGGGCTGCCGCAGGGCCTGGTGACGCCGTCCGCCGCAGATCTGGCGCGCATTGAACGCGAGAACGCGCTGATCGTCGAAGCGCGAAAACGCGACACCGACGGCGTCGGCTTTGCCGAACCGTTTGACTGGCCCTGTGCCGGGATCATCACCAGCGTCTATGGCAGCCGCCGTATCGAAAACGGCACGTTGATGGCGCCGCATCTCGGCGTCGACGTTGCGGCGCCGGCGGGAACGCCGATCCATGCGGCGGCGGACGCGGTGGTGACGATCGCCGACGACTATCTGCTGGATGGCGGTTTCACGCTGCTCGATCACGGCCATGGCGTGTCGACCTGCTATCTGCATCAGAGCAAACGCATGGTGAAGGTCGGCGACAAGGTGGCGCGCGGCGACGTCATCGGCCTGATGGGACAGACCGGGCGCGCCACCGGCCCCAACACGCATTGGGGGCTGTGCTGGTTTCAGGTCAAGCTCGATCCTTCGCGCTCGACGCTGACGCCCGAGCCGCCCAAGTCCTGACCGTTTCTTTTCTTGGCTTTTTTGACGACGTCGCGGGCGCGCGGCCAGCGGTGGTGGATCCACAACCACTGCGACGGACGTTCGCGGACGATGGCTTCGATTGTCTCCGTGATTTTGGCCGTCAGCGCCGGCACGTCCTGATCGTAGTCGCCGCTCGGCGCGAATTCGATCGGCGGATGTATCTTCACGCGGAAATGCGCGCCGCCGACGCGTTCGGCTGAAGCCGGCAGCAGAATGGAGCCGAGCTTGAGCGCGAGCATCGCGGGCGCCGCCGTGGTCATCGCGCCGCGTCCGAAGAAGGGCACGGAGATGCCTTCGCCGGTCTTCTGATCGACCAGCAGGAAGATCGCCTTGCCGCGCCGGAGCAGCGTGAAGATTCTTCGTGTACCCTGCACGCCCTTGCTGATCTGCTCCTTGGGGCCGAGCTTTGCGCGCTGGCGCGAAATCCAGCGGTCGACATAGGGATTGTTGGGCGGGCGGTAGACGAGGCCGCCGTCATATCCGAGCAGACTGGCCGCCACCGGCATGGTTTCCCAATTGGCGAAATGGCCGGAGATGAACATCACGCCTTTGGCGCTGGCAACGGCGGCGTTGCCGTTTTCCACGCCGTCCATTTCGATGCGCGCTCCGGGTCCGCCGAGCGCGAGCTTGTCGAGATGCGGATATTCCGCGACGACGCGTCCGAGATTGTCGCAGACTTCGCGCACCGTCTTTTCGATTTCAGGCGCGCTCATGTCGGGATAGGCGGCGCGAAGGTTTGTTCGTGCCGTACGGGCAGGGGGCAGCCGGTAAAACACATGCCGGCCGATGAAGCTTCCGACCGCGGACGCCGCGTCGATGCCGAGTATCTTGAACAGCCCCATGAAGAGGAAGAACGGAACGGATTCCGCGCTGTAGCGCAGGCGTTGCGCGAAAGGCAGGGGGCGGATGGGGAGTTCGCTCATTCGGCGTTGGCGCTATCGTGGCGCGCTCAGCCTGTCAAGCAGCAGGTCCAGCGTGTCGGCATTGTCGATGGCCGCACGCACCGGTAGTACCGCGATGCCCTCGCGTTCGACGTCGGGCATGCGGACATAATCCTTTTCGGTTGTGATGAGCAGGGCATCGGCGGTCCGCGCCCTCGCTTTGAGACGCGCGATTTCCGACAGCTTATAGACGTGATGGTCTGCGAAGCGTTTCGTCGCGACGATTTCGGCGCCGAAGGCGCGCAGCGATTTGAAGAATTTCTCCGGCCGTCCGATCCCCGCGAAGCCGACGACCCGCCGGCCTTTCAGATCGGGCACGTCGACATGAGTCATGCGCGCCCGCAGGACCGGTCCGGGATATCCGGCCAGCGGCGGATTGCCGTCACCGACGACGACGACGCCGTCGGCGCGCGCCAGTCCCTGGCCGACAAATTCCCGCAACGGGCCGGCCGGCAATACGAAGCCGTTGCCGAATTGCTGCTGGGCGTCGACGACGATCAACGACAAATCCTTTGCGAGCGTGAAATTCTGATGTCCGTCGTCCATGACGATGACGTCGGCGCCGAGTGCATCGGCGAGTTCCGCGCCCTCGCCGCGGTTGCGTGAGACGACGACGGGAGCGGCGGCGGCCAGCAGCAACGGCTCGTCGCCGACATCGACCGCGCGATGCTCGGGCATCACCATGAGCGGACCGTGCAGCTTGCCGCCATAGCCGCGCGACAGAAAGAAGGGGCGGCGGCCTCGTGCGATCAGCGCGCGCGCGATGGCGATTGCGACGGGCGTCTTGCCGGTGCCGCCGACCGTCAGATTGCCGACGCACACCACGGCGGCCTTGGGACGATAGGGCGCCGTATTGTTGGCTTTCCAGGCGACGCTGGCGCTGTAGAGCCATCCGAGCGGCGCCAGAGCCGCAACCGCAAGGCGCGACCAGCCGTCCTGTCGGTCCCAGAACTCAGGCGCGCGCATCGGCCAGCAGTTTCTCCACGATATCGATGGTCTTCTCGACCGCTCCGCCCAAGTTCCTCGCACCGGATGCGGCCGCCTTGCCCAACGCAATCGCGTCCGCTGGCGTCTTCAAAAGGCCTTCGGCCGTGGCCGTTATTTCGGCTGCGGTGTTCACGCGACCGGCGCCTTGGGCGCTGAAGATCGCTTCATAGGCGCTCGTGAAATTGAAGGTGTGCGGGCCAGCGAGCACGGCACAATCCAGCTTGGCGGGTTCCAACGGGTTCTGGCCACCATGCCGGATCAGGCTGCCTCCGACAAACGCAAAGTGGACCAGGCGGTAAAATAGACCGAGTTCGCCCATCGTGTCGGCGATGTAAACGGCCGTATCCGCGCCGGGGTTCTTGCCCGACGAGCGCAGACAGCAATTGCGCGAGCCGCACAGGATCGCGATGTCCGGGCCGCGCGACGGATGGCGCGGCACGATGATGGTCAGCAGATCGGGGAAGGTACGCCGCAGCGCATCGTGCGCCGGCAGGATTGTTTCCTCTTCGCCGGCATGCGTCTGCGCCGCCAGCAGCAGAGGGCGCGTGCTGACCGCTTCGCGCAACGCGGCCAGCTTGTCCGGGTCGACCGGCAGCGCTGGCGCATCCGCTTTCAAGCTGCCTAGGACGCGTACGTCGCGCGCACCCAGCGCCCGAAAGCGGCCGGCAATCTCCTCGTCCTGGGCCAGGCAGGCTTCGAAGGCCGACAACAATACGCTCGCCGTCGCGGGCGCCATGCGCCAGCTTTTGAAGGAGCGCTGCGACATCCGCGCGTTGATCAGCGCCAGGCGGATGCCGCGTTCCTTTGCGCCGAGAACCAGATTCGGCCAGATGTCGGAATCGACGAACAGGCCGACCTGCGGCTTCCAGTGATCAAGGAAACGCGCCGTCGCCGCCGGTGTGTCGACGGGAACGAATTGGTGGATGGCGCGTGCGGGCAGCCGCTCGCTCATGATCTTGGCGGAGGTCACAGTGCCGCTTGTTACGAGTACGTTGCAGCAGTCACGCGCCAGCATGGCGTCGATCAAGGGTAGGGCGGCGACACATTCCCCGACGCTGGCACCGTGTACCCAGACGAGCGGGCCGTCCGGCCTCGGCCGCGAGGCGATGCCCAGGCGTTCGTCCGTGCGTTCGCTGTGTTCTTTGCCGCGGAGGATGCGGCGTCGCAATAAAAGCGGCGCCATTGGCGCCAATGCCGATGTGGCCAGGCGATACGCGGCAAGTCCGAACGGCGCATGGGTCATGCTTATACCCGCTCCGCGGCGGCACGTACCTTCGCGCCGTCATCGTCCAGGTCATGCTGCTGATAGAGCCGCGCGTAGAGACCGCCCATCGCCATCAGCTTGGCATGCGTGCCGGACTCGACGACGCGTCCGCGGTCCAGCACATGAATGCAGTCGGCGTCGACAACCGTGCTCAAGCGGTGTGCGATGACGATCGTCGTGCGGTCTTTCATCAACCGCGTCAGGGCCTCTTGCACGTGCCGCTCGCTTTCCGTGTCGAGGGCGGAGGTCGCCTCGTCCAGCAGCAGTATCGGGGCATCGCGCAGCATGGCGCGCGCAATGGCGATGCGCTGGCGTTGTCCGCCGGAGAGCTTCAGACCGCCTTCGCCGACATGGCTGTCGTAACCTCTGGGCAGCTGCATTATGAAGTCGTGCGCCGCGGCGTCCTGCGCGGCGCGCTCGATTTCTGGCCGCGTGGCGCCGGCTCTGCCCAGCGCGATGTTGTCGGCGACGCTTTCGTCGAACAGGATCGGTTCCTGCGTCACCAAAGCGATATTCCGGCGAAGAGACTTCAGCGTCACCGACCGGATGTCATGCCCGTCGATTTCAATCCCCCCGGAATCGATGTCGTAGAAGCGAAGCAGCAGGTTGAAGATCGTTGTCTTCCCCGCACCCGAAGGGCCGACCAGCGCTACTTTTTTGCCGGGAGCGATGTCTATGGTGACGCGACTGATCGCGGCGGCGCTCGCATCGGCTTGATAGGAGAAGGAAACCTCTTTCAGCCGGACGGCGCCGCCCTTCGGGGCCGGCATGACGACCAGCGGTTCGGCGTCTGGCGCGTCGACGATCTCCGGCTTGGCATCGATCATGGCGAAGACGCGGGTTGCCGCCGCGCTTCCCGTGGAAACGATCGGCAGAAGCTGGCTCAGATTTCGCACCGGCTGCAGGGCCAGCAGCATGGCTGTAATGAACGTTCCGAACAATTTCCCGTCGAGCGCGCCGTGTGCGGATTGATACGAGGCGTAGAGCACGGTGGCGGAGACGACGATGCCCGCGAAGATGTCGGTCACCGGCACCGCCGCCGCGCGTGTTCGCGCCAGCTTGACCAGTTGCTTCAGGCGCGTCGCCAGTCTTTCGTCGGCGTGTTTTGAGGAATGCGCCTCCAACCCGTAGGCCTTGATGACGCGGCGACCGTCCAGCGCTTCGGAGATCACCGTCGACAGCGAGCCGGTTTCTTCCATGCTGTGCGTGGTGGTGCGGCGAATGGAATTGCCGATGCGTTCCATGGCCCATGCCACGCCGGGCACGGCAATGGCGATGAAGGCGGTGAGTTTCCAGTCGGCGTAGATCATCAGCCCCACCAGGGCGATGAGTGTCACCATTTCGAGCGCCACGCCGGAAATCCCCTTGGTAATCGCGTCGCGCATCAAGGTGGCGTCATAGAGGAAATTGGAAACGAAGGATCCGGAATGGACGGCGTTGAGCGCCGCCAGGTCGCGGCAGACGAGAGAATGAAACATGTCGCGCTGGGCCGCCGTCACGACGCGTTCGCCGACCGTGTCGATCCGCGATTGCTGGAGATAGGATGCCAACGCGCGTAGCCACAAAATGGCCAGTGCCTCCAGAGGCAGAACCCAGAACGGATCGCTGTGGCTGGCGGGCACGGACGACAGATTTGACTGGCCCAGCAGGTTGAAGGCGCGGCCGACCAGGGGAGCGAGGGCGGCGGTGGTCGACGCCGTTACGATCATAAAGAAAACAGCGACCGCCAAGGTCGCTTTCTGGTCGCGCAGATAGCCGCGCACGATCCTTCGGGCGATGGCGAAATTGCCGATTCTGGCGTCAGGAACGGCTGCTGTCATGGCGCCGGGGTTTAGCACGCGGCTGGACGCCGGGCGAGGGCGCCGGTTCACTCGCCTTCCGGGTCCATCAGGCGGTGGAGATGGACCACGAAATAGCGCATGTGCGCATTGTCCACGCTCGCATGCGCCTTGGCGCGCCACGCATCATGTGCGGCTTTGTAATTTGGATAAACCCCGACCAGGTCCAGTTTGGACAGATCCTTGAATTCGATTCGGTCCGTCGAGGTCAGTTCTCCGCCGAACACGAAGTGGAGAAGTTGTTTGGGGATGAGTTCGCTCATGAATCGTCTTCCGGCTTACGTTTTTCCAGTTCGGCTGGCACGGGACAGAAGCACCGCATGCAGGGCGGGGCCGGCAGCCACGACCGCAGGCTGCACGGGGGCCGTCTGGTTGTAGCGCAGAGGTTTTCCGTCGAGTGATGAAATCATGCCGCCGGCCTCCGTCACGATCAAGTCGGCGGCAGCAAGATCCCAGTCATGGGTGGCGGACAAGGTGATGGCCGCATCGAAGGCGCCGCAGGCGACCAGCGCAATGCGATAGGCGATGGAGTTCGGCGTCTCGACCGTCATCGGCGGCCAGGGCTGTCCGCCCCAGCATGTGCTCTGCAGCGTCGCTTTGCTGGCGAGCATGCGACAGCCGTCCAACGTGTCGCGGTTGTTCACATGTGCCGGCGTGCCGTTCAGCCGCGTACCCGATCCCTTGGCGGCGACGAAGCATTCCTCCGTAAGTGGATTATAGACGGCGGCGGCGATCGGCAGTCCGTCCTCGACCACGGCGGCACAGATGGTGAAATGCGGTTTGCCTTTGACGAAGGCGAGGGTGCCGTCGATCGGGTCGACGACGAAGACGCGCTTAGCGGCAAGCCGCGCCGGATCGTCTTCGGTCTCTTCCGACAGCCAGCCGTAATCCGGTCGGGCGCCGCACAATCTTTCGTTCAGCAAGCGGTCGATGGCGAGGTCGGCTTCCGTCACGGGACTGCCGTCCGTCTTGCTCCAGCGCTTGGCCGACCCGGCCGCGAATTTTCGGGCAATGACACCCGCCTCGCGCACCGCGCCTTCGAGCAATGCGGCGTCACGCTCCGGCAACGGTCATTCCCTCGATGCGGCAGGTGGGGGCGTTGGTGCCATAGCGGAAGACGAGATCGCTGGCCGGCGTCAGGGCGCGATACATGTCCTTGAGATTCCCCGCGATGGTGACCTCCGAAACCGGATAGGCGATCTTGCCGTTCTCGATCCAGAAACCCGAAGCGCCGCGGCTGTAGTCGCCGGTGACACCATTGACGCCCATGCCCATCAATTCAGTGACATAGAAGCCGTCCTTGATGTCGGACATTAATTCTTCAGGCGTCAGTGCGCCTGGCTGCATGTAGAAATTCGTGGCGGAGGGCGACGGCGGGCCGCCGGTGCCGCGCGCCGCGTGGCCGGTCGTCTGCAGGCCGAGCTGCTTGGCACTGGCGCAATCGAGCAGCCAGGTTTTCAGCACGCCGTTTTCGACGATCGCCGAGCGGGCATTGGCCACGCCTTCGCCGTCGAACGGCTTGGAGCGCAGCCCGCGCAGCCGGTGCGGATCGTCGATGACCGTTATGGACGAGGCGAAGATCTGCTTGCCGAGCTGGTCCTTGAGGAAGCTGACGCCGCGCGCGATCGAAGCGCCGGAGATCGCGCCGGAGAGATGTCCCAGAAGCCCGGCCGACTCGCGCGGGTCGAAGATCACCGGAACCGATTGCGATTTCGCTTTCCGCGGTCCTAGGCGGGCGATGGTGCGTTCGCCGGCGCGCCGGCCGATCGCTTCCGGCGATTCCATGTCCGCTGCGTGGCGCGCGCTGACGCTTTCGTAGTCGCGTTCCATGCCGGTGCCTTCGCCGGCCAGCACGGCGACGCCGATGGAATGATGCGTGCCGGCATAACGCCCGACGAAACCTTCGCTGGTGGCCAGCGCAATCGCCGTGCGCCCGAAGCTGGCGCCGCCGCCTTCGGAATTGGTGATGCCTTTGACCGCCATCGCCGCGCCTTCCACGGCGCGGGCGCGTTCGACCAGCGTGTCGGCCGACGGCTCGGCGCGATCTTCGGTGTCCAGTTCGGGAAAGGATTTCGCCAATCGATCGCGCGGCGCGAGACAGGCGAATTTGTCTTCCGGCGCCAGCTTGGCCATGGCGACGGCGCGCTCGGGGAGGCCGGCCAGCGCGTCCTTGGAGAAATCGGTCGACGAGACGAAGGCGATGCGCTGTCCGACGAAGACCCGCAGGCCCAGATCGCTGGATTCGGAGCGTTCCACGTCCTCCAGCTTGCCCAGCCGGTAGGAGACGCTGGCCGAGACGTTTTCGACGAACAGGGCGTCGGCGGCATCGGCGCCGGCCGCTTTGGCGGCGCGGATGAGGTCCTGGAGCAGGTCCTGGGGAGCGGGTTTTGTTGCCATGCAGCAGTATTTGGCCTGCCGCCCGGCCGAAGGCAAGCAGCACCTTTGCCGATTTGACCGGCGTCTAAGGGGCGGTGGTGGCCGGAGCGCTGCTGCCCGCATCGGCCGGCGTGAGATAGATCGTCTGGTAGTGGTAGTCGATATAAACATGCAGGTGCCGCAGCTCAGCCATGCCCAGCACCAGATCGGGTTGCTGCTGGCCGGCCGGCGCCAGCAGCGGGCCTCGCCAGCCGTGTCGCATATGCTGAATCGTTTGTTCGGCACGGTTAGGCATCAACACGATTTTTGGATTGCTGATGGCCAGACCCTCCGCGCTCAGCGTCTTGAAGACGTGCGAGTACAGCACGGTGCCGTCGCCCAGCTTTCCCTCCACCTTGTTGCCGGGGGAGTCGTTGTCCACGTCGTACAGCGTCTTGGCCGTGCGCATGTTGATCGTCGACATCGGCACGCCGGTGTTGAGGATCGTCTCGAGATCATGGCCGTCCAGATTCATGCTGAAGGCGATTTTGTCGTTGTCCATCACCAGCATCGGTAGTTTCGCCAGCCGCTCGGATTTCCAATAGACGACATTGCCCTCGCAATGGTCGCGCGAGATTAGGTTGAGCTTGTTGGCGCCGAAATCGAGATCGACGTCATAGGCCCGCAGGAAGTCCGCCCCCAGCGCGCCGCTCGGCACCAGTCCTCCGGCCTCGGCCATTGCCGCCTTGTTGCGGTGGCTGTCGGTCACCAGCAACTCGACGGATTCGGCCTTTAACCGGCCGATGCCGAACGTTGGAACCGTAGCCAATGTGTCCGATACCTCGCCGGACAAGCCGACGAACTTGACCCGGCTGTGTTCGCGCGGAACGTTCAGCTGATCGACCAGGGCGGCGTCGATCGACGTCATCGGCACCGCCGTTGCGAGGACGAAATACACCTCTCGGCCGGCGACGTTCACGGGCACCATCACCCGTCCGTTCTTCAGCGGCACCATGTCGACGCTGGCCATGACCTTCAGCGGGGGACATGTGTCGGCGGCCGGTGCGGACCCGGCACACAGCGCCGAAATCGCGAGCACAGACAAAACGAGTCTGGACTTTGTCAGCATGGAATCCCCCCGGAGCTTGCGTCGTGTCGCGCGCCGAACTTGCCGAAGGCTACCATAAAGCGATTGGTCGCGCTACCACGCGGCCCTGCGCCGCAATCTCGCAGAGGCGCAAATCCGGGTCTACCAGATCGGCTTGCCGTCGCCGGGCAGGCCGAGGCGCGGCCATTTCTCGCTCACCGTTTTCACGATCTCGTCGTCCATGCGGATCTTGCGGCCCCATTCGCGCTTGGTCTCGGGCGGCCATTTGTTGGTGGCGTCGAGCCCGATCTTCGAGCCCAGTCCGCTCTCGGGGGAGGCGAAGTCCAGATAGTCGATCGGGGTGTGTTCGATCACCGTGATGTCGCGCGCCGGGTCCATGCGGGTGGAGATCGCCCACATCACGTCTTTCCAGTTTCGCGCGTCGATGTCGTCGTCCACCACGATCACCCATTTGGTGTACATGAACTGGCGCAGATAGGACCACACCGCCATCATCACGCGCTTGGCGTGGCCGGGATACGCCTTCTTCATGCTGACGACCGCGATACGATAGGAGCAGCCTTCCGGCGGCAGCCAGAAATCGACGATCTCTGGGAACTGCTGGCGGATCAGCGGCACGAACACTTCGTTCAATGCTTCGCCCAGTACCGAGGGCTCGTCCGGCGGCCGTCCGGTATAGGTGGACAGATAAATCGGATCGCGCCGCATGGTGATGGCGGTCACCGTGAAGACGGGGAATTTTTCCACCGAGTTGTAATAGCCGGTGTGGTCGCCATAAGGGCCTTCGTCGCGGTAATCGGTCAGCGAGACTTCGCCTTCCAGAATGATCTCCGCTTCGGCCGGCACCTTCAGCGGCTGCGTCACGCAATCCGCCAGCTCGACGCGGTTGCCGCGCAGCAGTCCGGCGAACTGGTATTCCGACAGCGTGTCGGGGATCGGCGTCACCGCCGCCAGAATGGTTCCCGGATCGGCGCCGAGCACGATGGCCGCGGGCAGGGGCGCCGCCTTCTCCTTCGCCCAGCGCGCATGATGCTGTGCGCCGCCGCGATGGCGCAGCCAGCGCATGATGGTCTGGTGCCGGTTCAGCACCTGCATGCGGTAGATGCCGAGATTGTAATTGTCCTCGCGCACTTCGCCCGGCCCCTTGGTGACCACCAGCGGCCAGGTGATGAGCGGCGCCGGCTCGCCCGGCCAGCAGGTCTGGATCGGCAGGCGCGCGAGGTCGATGTCGGCGCCTTTCAGCACCACCTCCTGGCACGGCGCTTTCGACGTCGTCTTCGGGCGCATCGCCATCACTGTCTTGGCCAGCGGCAGAAGCTCGAAGGCGTCGCCGAAGCTGCGCGGCGGCTCGGGCTGGCGCAGCATGGCAAGCATCTCGCCGACTTCGCGCAATTCGCCCGCCGTGGTGCGCCGCACGTCGCCCATGGTGACGCCCATGGCGACGCGCTTGACGGTGCCGAACAGGTTGACCAGCACCGGAATGTCGCTCGGCGTGCCGTCGGCCTTGACCGGCTTCTCGAACAGCACGGCGGGGCCGCCCCGGGCCATCAGCCGGGTCTGGATTTCGGTCATCTCGAGCACGGTGGAAACCGGCTCGCGCACGCGCACCAGTTCGCCCGAGTTTTCGAGTGTGGCGATGAATTCGCGAAGCGAGCGATAGCTCATGCGCTCTCTGTTCTTAACTTTCGTTCGTCACATTCCACTTCGACGGCGTGGTGTGCCAGTAGCCGTAGATTGCGAATATGACGACGCCGATTCCCGTCCAGATAATAAGCCGGCTGAGCGTATCGGGCGACGACAAGAAAAGGCTGACCATCATCCCGGTGCAGACCAGCACGCCGGCAGGGGCGACGAACCAGACATAGGCGATGCGGAATTGCCGCCTGGCGCGCGGCGCCGTGATGCGCAGGATCAGCACGCCGGCGCATACGGCGATGAAGGCCAGCAGCGTTCCGACGGATACGAGTTCGGCCAGAACGTCGAAGGGAAAGACGGCGGCCAGCAGGATCGCGAAGGCGCTGGTGATGTAAGTGCCGATATGCGGCGTATGGAAGCGCTTGTGGATGGCGGCGAAGGCCGGGGGCAGGAAGCCGTCGCGGGCCATCGAATAGAACACCCGGGACTGGCCGTAAAGCGAGACGAAGGTGACGGAAGCCAGGCCGACCATCGCGCCGACGTCGATCCATGTCACCAGCCATTTGAGGGTGGCGATCTTGCTGACCGCGAAGGACACCGGGTCCGGCACGTCGAGGGTGCGCCAGTTGGTGATGCCGGTCAGCACGATCGCCATCAGGATGTAGAGCACGGTGCAGATGAGCAGGGAGCCGAGGATGCCGATGGGAAGATCGCGCCGCGGATTCTTGGCTTCCTGGGCCGCGACCGAAACGGCCTCGAAGCCGATATAGGCGAAGAAGATCATGCCCGACGCGGCGAGGATGCCGGAGATGCCGAACTTGCCCCACTGGCCTTGGTTCGGCGGGATGAAGGGATGCAGGTTCGCGCTTTGCACGAAGGGCAGGCCGAACAGGATCACCAGCAGGACGATCCCGACCTTGATCAGCACCATGAAGCCGTTGAACTTCGCGGATTCGCGCACGCCCACGATCAGGAAGGCGCTCAATCCGGCGATCAGCACGACGGCGGGCAGGTTCATGATGTCGCCGGTGAGATGCAGATGCTCGAAGCCGGTCCCCTCCAGCGGCGCGTTGGCGAAGGTGGTCGGGAAGTTGATCCCGAAATCGTGCAACAGGCTGACGAAATAGCCCGACCAGCCGGCGGCGACGCCGGCGGCGGACACCAGATATTCGAGCACCATGTTCCAGCCGATGAACCACGCCATGTAGCGGCCCATGGTGGCGTAGGCGTAGGTGTAGGAGCTGCCGGATTCCGGAATCATCGAGGCGAATTCGGCATAGCAAAGGCCGGCGAAGAAGCAGCCGACGCCGGCGATGAGGAAGGAGATGAGCACCGCGGGCCCGGCATGCTCCGCCGCCGCCGTTCCGGCGATGACGAAAATGCCGGCGCCGATGATCGAGCCGATCCCGATCATGATCAGGCTGAAGGGCCCTAGCGTGCGGTGCAGATGGATTTCGCTGGCGACGATGGGATCGGGCTGTGCCAATTCGGCCGTTTCGTCGGCGTCTGCCATGCGTCAGCTCTTTCTGTCGTGCACCGGGTGCATCACTTTGCGGGGTGTTCCTTGATTTTCCAACGCGGCGCTTTGGCGTGCTTGCGGCCGTAAACGAAGAAGATGGCCAGGCCGATGATCGTCCACAGCACGAGGCGGAGCCAGGTGTCGATCGGCAGCCACGACATCATGCCGCCGCACATGATGATGCCGAGCGGCGCCACCAGCCAGACGAAGGGCGTGCGGAACGGGCGCACCGCTCTCGGCTTCGAGATGCGCAGCACCATGACGCCGAAACAAACGATGACGAAGGCCAGCAGCGTGCCGATCGAGACGAGTTCGCCGAGAATGTCCAGGGGCAGCGCGCCGGCAAGCAGGGCCGCGAAGATGCCGGTGACGATGGTGCTCTTCCAGGGCGTGCGGAAATGCGCGTGCACATCGCTGAACAGCGGCGGGATCATGCCGTCCTTCGACATGGCGTAGAAGATGCGCGACTGGCCGAGCAGCAGCACCAGCACCACCGAAGCCAGGCCGACGATGGCGCCGACATTGACGATGGGCGCGAGCCAGGCGGTCGAGGGCAGGGCTTCGACGGCCATCGACACCGGATGCGCTACGTTCAGCGTGGTGTACGAGGCCAGGCCCGTCAGCACATAGGACATCAGCATGTAGAGCACGGTGCAGATCGCCAGCGAGCCGAGAATGCCGATCGGCACGTCGCGCTTGGGATTTTTCGCCTCCTGCGCCGCCACCGACACCGCGTCGAATCCGATATAGGCGAAGAAGATCACGCCGGTGGCGCGCAGCACGCCGCTGAAGCCGAAATTGCCCCAGGTTCCGGTGTTGGGCGGGATGAAGGGCACGTGGTTGGCCGCAACCACATGCGGCAAGCCGACCACGATGACGAGCAGGACGATCAGCAGCTTGATGCCGACCATCGTGTTGTTGAAATTCGCGGACAGATGGACTCCGAAGATCAGCACGGCGGAGATCAGCGCGATCAGCGCCACGGCGGGCAGGTTCATGTAAGTGCCTGTCATGCCGATATGCATCATCGCGTTGAGCGCGCCCGCGCCGGCGCTGTATGTCGAGCAGTGAATGTCGGTCGCCACGCACAAGGGCGCCGAAGCCCATTCCGCCGGGATCGGGTGTCCGAGATATTTCATGAAGTCGTTGAAATAGCCGGACCAGCCGTTGGCGACCGTCGAGGCGGCCGCCAGATATTCCAGCACGAGATTCCAGCCGATGAACCAGGCCATGAAGCGGCCCAGCGTCGCAAAAGTATAAGTGTAGGCGCTGCCCGCCACCGGGATCATCGCCGCGTATTCGGCGTAGCACAGTCCGGCGAACAGACAGCCCGCGCCGGCGATGGCGAAGGAGATCACCACGCCGGGGCCGGCATAGGTCGCCGCCGCGTGGCCGGTGATGACGAAGATGCCTGCGCCGATGATGGCGCCGATGCCGAGCGCGATCAGATGGATCACCCCCAAGGTGGGGTTCAGGTCGTGGACCTCGTGTTGTTCGGCAATAGGATCTTCGGTGATACCGGCCATGCTTGTGCCCCCCGTGTGGCTGTTAGCCCGCAAAGCAGGCTGCAAGAGGGAAGCACTCTGCACGAGCTTGGCGCTCGCGCCAACCGGGGTTTGACGCCTTAGGCCTTGGTCCAGATCGCGATTTCGTTACCGTTGGGGTCCCGGAAGTGGAAGCGGCGGCCGCCGGGAAATGCGACGTGCTCCATGATTTCCGCGCCGGCTGCCCGCACCTTCGCTTCCATCGCGTCAAGATCGGCGGCGTAGAGCACGACCAGCGCCCCGCCGCGCGACACGACTTTGCGCTCGGCGTTGAAGCCGCCCACGCGGTCGCCGCTGTGGAATTCCAGATAGTTCGGCCCGTAGTCGATGAAGGTCCATCCGAAGACGGCGCCGTAAAACGCCTTGGTCGCCGGGATGTCCGATGCCGGCAGCTCTATATAGTCCAGATATCCATCCTGTGGCATGGCAATGTTCCCTTTTTGTTCTTTATACCAACCGGCGCATCGGCGAGTCAAGCGGAGCCGGGCGGGATGCACACGGAACCGCGCAGAAGAGTAACGTCTCCGCCCGCGCTGATCCGCCCTTACGCCAGCCGGTAGACGCTGGTCTCCCGGATCTCCCGGTCTTCCAGGTCGCGCGTCGTCTGCACATTATATGTAGCGAGCTTCTCGACGCCGGATTTCGGAAAATAGGTGCGGCCGGGATCGCCGAGCAGCACCGTCACGCCCGCCGATGCACGCACGCATTCGCCGAGCCAGAGCAGCAACCGTTCGGCGAGCGGCCGCTCGTAGCACATGTCGCCGACCAGGATGGTCTGCCAGCCGCCGCCGCGGCCGATCACGTCTTGGTGCGTGATGTCGAGCGGCACGCCGTTCGCGTCGGCGTTCAAGGCGATGGCCGCCGCCGCGAAGGCGTCGATGTCGGCGGCGAGCACCTGCGACGCGCCGGCCTTCGCCGCCGCGATGGCAACCAGCCCCGACCCCGATCCGAAATCCAGCACCGATTGTCCGCGCACGGTTTCGGGATGATCGAGCACATAGCGCGCCAGCGCCTGGCCGCCGGCCCAGGCGAAGGCCCAATAAGGCGGCGGCACGCCTTCCGCCTCGAGTTCTTCCTCCGTCTTGCGCCACAGCGGCACCACCTCCGTTGCCAGATGCAGCCGCACCTCCGGCACCAGGGGCGGTGCGATCAGAGCGGTATTCTCGCGGATAAACGGTTTGGGGGCTGTCATGCGCCGGACGCTTGTTTGGTGTATCATGACACAAAGCACGGGCGTGGGGGGTGTGGATATGCCGATACGGTTCACGGGCATCAGGCTTCTGCTGGTTTTCGTCGGCATCAATCTGGTGATGTTCCTCATGCTGGTGACCAGCATGACCAGCGCCCATCCCTGGCTGGCGCGCGTGCTGCCGGGTCAGTTCGAGACCGGCGTGAACTCCTCCGGCTATTGGGTGTTCTTCGCGCTGGTGCTGCTGGTCGACGCCATCACCGTTCTGATCGCCGGAATGGCGCTGCTGGTGCCCGCGCTGCTCGACGGCGCGACCATCGAGGAACGCCGCCTGACGCGCCACCTCGTCGATCGCGGCGGCGTCTCGGAAGGCGCCAAGGAGGCGATCTTCGTGGCGATGCGCGAGGAGGCGGTGTCCGTTTATCGTCAGGTCGTCGCCGGACGGACCATTCTCTTTGCCGGCGTGGTGTTCCTGGTCTTCGCTTTCTTCGCCGTCTCGCTCGCCTTCGCCCGCGCGCTGCCCGACGGTGCGATGTACGCCGATGCTTCCGGCCCGGTGCGCAACGCCGCGGTCTCCGCCGTCGAGATGGAACGCTTCACCGCCGATCAGATCGCCGGCGCCGTGCTGCTCAACGCGCCCGACATCTATGGCTGGCATGCCAGCGCCTTGCGCAACGACACCGCCAACGGCGCCTACACGGATTTCCTCTTCAGCTTCCGCGCCGTCTTCGGCTTCGTCGTGCTGCTGATGCTGCTCAGCCTGCTGCGCCGCAGCCGCAGCCCGAGCCGCGAGAAGAAGACGATCGAAAGCGTCGAAGCCGCCATCGAGGAAAAGAAAGCGGCGTGAAGACGTCTCGCGGATTTATCGGATGCTTTTCACCCTCCCCTTGAGGGAGGGTGGAATTGATTTCTTGATTGCGCTCGTTCCGAACCAATTCTGGCTTATTTTTTTCTCCGCATCCGTATCGCTTCGGAATCGCGCGTCTTCCCGCTAAATACGTGCCCGCACCCAGCCGATTCGGATTCCGCCGGCATGAACGTTCCCGTCCAGCCCATTCCTTCGAGCCGGCAGATCCTGAAGGACGTCTTCGGCTTCGAAGCCTTCCGTCCCGGCCAGCAAGCGGCGATGGATGCGGCGCTGGAGGGGCGCAACGTGCTCTGCGTCATGCCCACCGGCTCGGGCAAGTCGCTGTGCTTCCAGGTACCCGCGCTGGTGATGGGCGGACTGACCATCGTCGTCTCGCCGCTGGTGGCGCTGATGCAGGACCAGGTGGAGTCGCTGCGGCTGGCGGGCGTCGCGGCGGACACCATCAACTCTTCGCGCGAGCGCGAGGACAACGTCGCGGCGTGGCGGCGCGCCGCTGCGGGCCAGACGCGCCTGCTGTATCTGTCGCCCGAGCGGCTGATGACCGAGCAGATGCTGGCGGCGCTGGGCCGGCTTCCCATCCGCCTGATCGCCGTCGACGAAGCGCATTGCATCTCGCAATGGGGTCCCGCCTTCCGGCCCGATTATGAATCCCTGTCGCGTCTGCGCGAGGTGTTTCCCAACGCCCCCGTCATGGCGCTGACCGCCACCGCCGACGCCAGCACGCGCGCCGACATCGCCGCGCGCCTGTTCGCCGATGACGTCGAGCAGATCGTGCTCGGTTTCGACCGTCCGAACATCAAGCTGACGGTCGCCGCCAAGGCGAACTGGAAACAGCAGCTTCTGTCTTTCGTCAAAGCGCACAAGGGGCAGAGCGGCATCGTCTATTGCCTGTCGCGCAAGAAGACGGAGGAGGCCGCCGCGCTGCTCGCCGCCGAAGGCATCAAGGCGCTGGCCTATCACGCCGGCATGAGCAAGGAGGCGCGCGAGGCCAACCAGAACGCCTTCATGACCGAGCCTTACACCGTGATGGTGGCGACCATCGCCTTCGGCATGGGCATCGACAAGGCGGATGTGCGCTATGTCTTCCATGCCGATCTGCCGGGAAGTCTGGAAAGCTATTACCAGGAGATCGGCCGGGCCGGGCGCGACGGCGAAGCGGCCGAGGCGCATATGCTGTTCGGCCTCGGCGACATCCGCATGCGTCGGATGTTCATCGATCAGGAAGAATCGAGCGACGACCGCAAACGGCGCGAGCATCAGCGGCTGGCCGCGCTGATCGGCTATTGCGAGGCGTCGAGCTGCCGCCGCCGCACGCTGCTCTCTTATTTCGGCGAGGCGGCGGAGCCGTGCGGCAATTGCGATGTCTGTCTGCATCCCGCCGCGACGGTGGACGGCACCCAGGACGCCTGCCGCATTCTCGATGCCATATTGCAGACCGGCGAGCGCTACGGCGCGGCGCATATCGTCGATGTGCTGTGCGGCGCCGAAACCGAGAAGATCGTCGCCACCGGGCACAACCGCTTGCCGGCCCACGGCTCCGGCGCGGCGCGCAAGAAAACGGAATGGCGTTCGCTGATCCGCCAGCTGGTGGCCGGCGGTTTTCTCGATCACGACATCGCCGGCTTCGGCGGCCTCAGCGTCGCGGAAGACGGCCGTGCGTTGCTGCGCGGCGAGAAGCCGTTTCTCTATCGTCCAGATGCGCCCGCCGCCCGCAAGGACCGCGACGGTACGTCGTCCGGCGCGCCCAGCGATGCCGACGCCGCGCTTCTCGCCGCGCTCAAGCGCCTGCGCCTGAGCATCGCCGCCGGCCGCCGCGTGCCCGCCTATCTGATCTTTTCCGACAAGACGCTGCTGGAAATGGCCCGCCACGCGCCGCGCACGCTCGACGACTTCGCCGCCATCAGCGGCGTCGGCGCCTCCAAGCTGCGCGATTTCGGCAAGACCTTCCTCGACGCCATCGCCGCCCATGTCGCGGCGGCGGGCGGGTGAGGGG
>JAGWJY010000070.1 GCA_028865545.1 Alphaproteobacteria bacterium
GGCGGAGGCGGCGGCGCACCCATCTTCACGTAAGCGGGCGCACCGGCAACCGTTGTGGTCTCGATCATCGCCTCCGGCGCCGGCGGCGAAGGCGGTACCACCACGTTCTGCGGTGACGTAGCCTGGTCCTGACATCCGGCGATCGCCAGAAGCGCGGCTGCGCCGACCACCAATCCCAACGTCCGTATCATGCGAAGGCCCCGTTTCATGACGCTCCCTCCAAAAAAAGTTGTCGGCGACAGCATCATAGCGGATTTCGTTGCCCTTACGGCAGCATTGCGGCGGATCGGCGATTCCGCCGCAGAACGCGTATAAATCTCACTATTGATAAGTGACCAGTAGTGGGGCGTGGCGGTTTTTCAAGGTTCGGGAGCATGTTCCTACTGCATGCCTCCCATCCGCTGCAGCGCAGCATAAAACTATTGCCGTTACGGCCGCACCCCCTATTTGACACTCATCGCTGGTCAAGACGCGGCAACGGTGTCCGCGGCCAGCCCCGAAAACAGGAGTGGGACATGAGAGAGTCTTTTAAAAAGGTCAGCGCTGGTCTGCTTACCCTTGCCGTTCTCGGCACAGTGGGCGGGTTTCTGACGATGTCATTGATCGACGTTCAGTCGAAGGCGGCGACAGAAGTTGCTTCGATGCACGCAACGGCACCGGCCATCGAAACTGTGACGGTCGTGGGAACAAGGCGGGCTTCATAAGCCCGCCTACCTTCCACCCAGGCGTGGCGGTGCCGTTCGTCCCGGCGCGGTTTGTAGCGTGACAAGAACCGGCGTAAGTACTCAGCAATAAAGTTACGACGAACCGCCAAACGCCCAAATAAGATATGCTTTTCAATATATTTACATACCCGGGCTGCATGCCCGCCATTCGCAGGAAACTTGCTTAAAAGCATTGTGGCTGAAATGTGGCCGCCCTACATTAGGGGTGCTGCTGGTTAATGGCGGCCTCTCCAGCTGCCACCGGCTGCGACAAAGGAGAGGAAACATGAACAGCCTCATGGCATGCGCCAAATCGATCGGTGCTGGTGTCCTCACTCTGCTTGTATTCGCGGGAGTGGCGTTCGTCCTCTACACCTCGCTGATCGCTCCGGCGCCCGACAAGAGCGACATGTACTACCCGACCGCGAAAGCGACGATCACGGCGCCGCAGCCGCCGGTCCAGGAAAACGTGACGGTAAAAGGCGAGAAGCGCCCGTCCTAAGCGCGGCTTAGTCGGCAACTTCTTCGAACGCGACCTCGTGGCCCCAGAGGTGCTCGATGTGCGTGAGAACGAGGTCCTTGGTCGCGTGGTGCAGCGGTACGCCGCGGTGCATGTGATGCTCGAGGAATAGCTTGCGGTCGCCCTTCAGGTTGGCGCCGACGACCTGGATGTTGGGATCGGACGCGCCGGCGTCGTACTGACGGGCGAGCAGACTGCGGACCTTGCGATAGCCACCTTCGTTGTGAATCGCCGAGACCGTGTAGGCCTCGTCGTCCGCCTTGTCGAAAAGCGCGAACAGACGGAAGTCGCGCATCAGCTTGGGCGACAGGAACTGCTCGATGAAGCTTTCGTCGCGGTAGTTCGCCCAGGCATCCTTCAACGCACCCACCCAGTCGCCCGAGCCCGCCAGCTGGGGGAACCAGTCGCGGTCTTCGGCGGTCGGCGCCTCGGCGATGCGGCGGATGTCCGTCATCATCGCGAAACCCAGCGCATAGGGATTGATGCCGGAATAGCGCTTGTCGCTGAACTCCGGCTGGAACACCACGGAGGTGTGGCTGTGCAGGAATTCCAGCAGCGAGCCCTCGGTGATCAGCCCGCGGTCGTACATCATATTCATGATGGCGTGGTGGACGAAGGTGGCGCAGCCCTCGTTCATCACCTTGGTCTGACGCTGCGGATAGAAATACTGCGCCAGATTGCGCACGATGCGCAGCGTTTCGCGCTGCCAAGCCTTCAGCGTCGGCGAATGCTTTTCCAGAAAATAGAGCAGGTTTTCTTCCGGCAGCTTCATGTCGCCGCCGAACCCGTCGTCGTCGTCTGGCGTGGGCGGCGTGGCCGGCGGCTCGATGCCGGCGGGCAGCGTGCGCCACAATTCGTTATAGGCTTCCTCTTCATATTCCGCGCGACGGCGGCGCTTTTCGAGCACCCGTTCCTTCGACGGCTTGGGCGGCCGGCGATACCGGAACACGCCCTGGTCCATCAGCGCATGCGCGGCGTCGAGGACGGCTTCGACCTCCTCGCGCCCGTGGCGTTCCTCGCAGGCGGCGATGTAGCGCTTGGCGAAGGCGAGATAGTCGAGAATGCCTTCGGCGTTGGTCCATTGCCGGAAGAGATAGTTGTTCTTGAAGAAGTGATTGTGCCCGAAGGCGGCATGCGCCATCACCAGCGCCTGCATGGTCATCGTGTTTTCTTCGAGCAGATAGGAGATGCAGGGGCTCGAATTGATGACGATTTCGTAGGCCAGCGCGGTGTAGCCGGCGCGGTAGAGCGTGTCCTCGCGGGCGAACAGCTTGCCGAAGCTCCAATGGTTGTACATCAACGGCATGCCGAGCGAGGAATAGGCGTCCAGCATCTGCTCGGAGGAAATCACCTCGACCTGGTTGGGATAGACGTCGAGCTTGAGATCGCCAAGCGCGATTTCCTCGATGGCCTTATAGGTGCGGTCCAGCGCCGCGAAATCCCATTCGGCTTCGGTGAAGAGGAGGTTAGGCATCCTTCAGGGCTCCCCCTCGTTGTGCTTGGGGGCACCCGTCATCCTTCGAGGCTCGCTTCGCTCGCACCTCAGGATGACGATTTGTGTCGAGCCCGCCAATCATCCCGTGCTCTCCGCCTTCTTGAACAGCTCGCGGAACACCGGGAAGATGTCGGCCGGCTTGGAGATGCGCTTGGTGGCGAAATTGGGCCACAGCTCGGCGACCGTGCGATAGGCCCGCCACAGCTCGGCGCCGGAATCCTCGGAGGCGAAGACCTCCATCTCGCGCTCGTCCAGGATTTCGATATAGGCGTAGTACTGGCAGAGCGGCATGATGTCGGCGTTCAGCATCTCCACACAGCGCCGCGCGTCGCCCGACTGGGTGTAGCCGTCGCTCGCCTGCGCCGCATAGATGTTCCAGTCCGAGGTCGTGTAGCGCTCGCGCTGAATCTCCAGCATCTTGTCGAGGGCGGTGGAGACGATGGTGCCGCCGGACTGGCGCGAATAGAAGAACTCCTGCTCGTCGACCTCCTGCGCGTCGTGGGTGTGGCGGATGAAGACGATGTCCACCCGGTCGTAGCGCCGCCTGAGGAACAGGTGCAGCAGCATGTAGAAGCGTTTGGCGAGATCCTTCTCGCGCTCGCCCATGGAACCGGAAACGTCCATCAGGCAGAACATCACCGCCTGGCTCGTGGGCACCGGCTGCTCGGTATAGGAATTGTAGCGCACGTCGATGGGATCGATGAAGCCGACCCATTTGCGCTTGGCATTCGCTCTGGCGAGATTTTCTTTGAGGGTCACGATTTTGGCGCGCGTTTCTTCGCTCTGCGGGTCCTCGCGCTCCAGGCGGTCGAGCTCGTCTTCCAGAGCCTTGATGTCCCGCAGCGAGGGCCGCTTCAGCGCCAGGCGCCGGCCCTGCGCGTTGCGCATGGTGCGGACAAGATTGATCTGCGTCGGAGAGCCGGCCGTGGTGATGCCGGCGCGCTTCCAGACGGTGTTGGGCGTTTCCTTGAGCGTCGTCCGCACGAGGTTGGGCAATTCCAGGTCTTCGAAGAAGATGTCGAGCACCTCGTCCTGGCTCATGACGAACTCGAAGTCGTCCTCGCCCTCGGCGTAGTCGGCCGCATCTTTTCCGTGCCCGCCGCCGTCGCCGCTCTTGGGCTTCTTGATCTCGTCGCCGGGCGTGAAGTCACGGTTGCCGGGCAGCACGAAATCGCGCTCGCCCGCCGTTTTGGGATCGAGCCGGAAACGCGGTTCCCGCGTGCCCTTGCTCGAGATTTTGATCTTGCGCTCTTTGCTGATGTCCGCCACCGCGGAATCCTTGAGCGATTTCTGCACAGCCTCGCGAATCTGCGTGCGCGCACGACGCAGAAAGCGCTGGCGGTTGGCAAGACTCTTGCCCTTCGGGTTAAGACGCCGGTCGATGAAATATGGCATTGCCCGGCCCTAGTGCTCCCTGCCCCTCAACCGGCCTTGTTCACGCGCATGTACCATTCGACGAGCCTGCGCACCTGCCGCGAGGTGTAGCCGCGCGCCAGCATCCGCTTGACGAACTCGTTGTGCTTGGTCTCGGTGTCGCTGTCCTTCTTGGACTCGAAGCTGATGACCGGCAGCAAATCCTCGACCTGGGTGAACATCCGCTTCTCGATCACCGAACGGATCTTTTCGTAGGCCGTCCAGGCCGGGTTCTTGCCGTCATGCTGGGCGCGATAGCGCAACGCGAACTTCACCACTTCGTTGCGGAAATCCTTGGGATTGGCGATGCCCGCAGGCTTCTCAATCTTCGACAACTCGTTGTCGAGCGCGCCGCGGTCGAGCAGCTGCCCGGTGTCGGCGTCCTTGAAATCCTGATCTTCGATCCAGGCATCGGCGTAGGAGATATAGCGGTCGAACAGGTTCTGTCCGTATTCGCCGTAGGATTCGAGATAGGCCTTCTGGATTTCCTTGCCGATGAATTCGGCATAACGCGGCGCCAACTCGCCCTTGATGAACTCGAGATATCTCTTCTCGGTTTCCTCGGGGAACTGCTCGCGCTTGAGCGCCTGTTCGAGCACATACATCATGTGCACGGGATCGGCGGCTACTTCGTTGACGTCGTAATTGAAGGTTTCCGACATCGTCTTATAGGCGAAGCGGGTGGAAATGCCGGTCATGCCCTCGTCGAGACCGGCCTGATCCTTGTATTCCTGCAGAGTCTTGGCCTTGGGATCGGTGTCCTTCAGCTTCTCGCCGTCATAGACCCGCATCTTGGACGTCAGGTTGGAGTTCTCATGCTCCTTCAGCCGCGTCATGACGCAGAATTTCGCGAGCATCTCCAGCGTCTCGGGAGCGCAGGGCGTGCCGTTCAACTCGCTGGCCTTGAGCAGCTTCTTGTAGATCATCGTCTCTTCCGTGACGCGCAGACAATACGGCACGGTGACGACGCAGATACGGTCGAGGAACGCCTCGTTGTTCTTGTTGGCCTTGAAGACCGTCCATTCCGCTTCGTTGGAATGGGCCAGGATGATGCCGGAGAACGGAATCGGCCCCAAGGTCTCGGTGCCGATGTAATTGCCCTCCTGGGTCGCGGTCAGCAAGGGATGCAGGACCTTGATCGGCGCCTTGAACATTTCGACGAACTCGAGCAGCCCCTGATTGGCGCGGCACAGGCCGCCCGAGAAGGAATAGGAGTCGGGATCGTTCTGGCTGAAATGTTCCAGCTTGCGGATGTCCACCTTGCCGGCGAGGGATGAGATGTCCTGATTGTTCTCGTCGCCCGGTTCGGTCTTGGCGATGGCGATCTGGCGCAGCTTCGACGGATAAATCCGCGACACCTCGAATTTGGAGATGTCGCCGCCGAACTCGTCGAGGCGTTTCACCGCCCAAGGGCTCATGATGCCGCCGAGGCGATGCTTCTCGATGCCGTATTTCTCTTCCAGCAGATCGGTCAACTCGCCGGAGCGAAACAGTCCCAATGGCGATTCGAACACCGGACTGATCTCGTTGCCCGCTTTGAGCACGTAGATCGGATTCTTCTCCATCAAATCCTTGAGCCGTTCGGCGAGCGAGGACTTGCCGCCGCCGACGGGACCCAGCAGGTAGAGGATCTGACGCTTCTCTTCGAGGCCCTGGGCGGCGTGCTTGAAGTAGCCCACGATCCGCTCGATCGTGTCTTCCATTCCGAAGAAGCCTTCGAAGGAGCGATACACCTTGATCGTGCGGTTGAAGAACATCCGGCTGAGCCGCGGATCCTGCGCCGTGTCGACCAGGTCCGGCTCGCCGATCGCCGCCACCATGCGTTCGGCCGGCGTCGCGTAGAGCATCTTGTCGTCGCGGGCTGCGAGCAGCCAATCGCGCAACGACATCGTTTCGAAGCGCTCGCGCGCATAATCGCGTGTAAAGACGTCGAAGATATCGAGCGTACCCATCGAGACCAACTCTCCCGTTGCGTCTTCACGCCCTCACGATTCACATATCGTGTCCAATCGGCGGCGTGACAAGACTGATCAACTTCCGCTTAGTGACTATCCTCTCATCCCTCGCATGAACCAAGGGTTAACCACTTAGATTTTCCGAGACCTAAAGCGTAAAACACAACCTCCGTCATCTGGCGCCCACCGGCGCGTCCGTGACCCTTCCCGGTTGCGTCTTCCATCATCATCTCGCCGGCCTCGTTACGCAAAAGCGTTCTGGCATAAGCCCTTAAAGGGCCCGGTCGATTGTGAATCAGTCTACGCCGATTTTCCCGCAATCCAAAGAGCGTGCTGACGCATTCTCGCTTCCGCGTCACAGAAAGGCCACGATTACGCCGACAGCGGCGTCAGCATCGGCAGTCGCAGCACGGCGCCCCAACGTAACGGTCATGGAGATCACATTAACGCGCGGCGGAACAATGCCGCGCAAGGCGGCTGCGACAAGCGTCGCAGGCCATTGCAGCACCGCTGCCGATGCCGTGCGCATGCAGAAGACAAAAATTGTTTCGCAAGTCTCTTGCGGCACGTCTTGGTTCGCGCAAAGCTTCCCTCATGAGTAATCTCGCGCTGCAGATCCGGCTGGCGCGGCAGGAAGATGCCGCAAACGTTGCGCGGGTTTACATTGAATCCTGGCATGACACGTACCCCGGCGTTCTGCCCAACTCGCTTCTGCGCGCCATGACGCTGAAAGGGCAAACTGCGCGCTGGCGGGCAGCTATCTGTTCACAAGGCCGCGAGATGGTGCTGGTCGCCGAAAGCAGCCGCTACGGCATCGTCGGGATGACGAGCATGGGACCCGCGCGAGACAACGGCCTCGGCTTTGATGGAGAAATCTATACACTTTACGTAGATCCCTCCTTCTACGGCCGCGGCGCCGGGCGCTCCCTGTTGAAGGGCGCATTTTCCACGCTGCGCAAAGGCGGCATGTCGTCCTGCGTGATCTGGGCTCATGCGCGCAACCATGCGCGGTTCTTCTATGAGGCGATGGGCGGCCGGCTGATTGCCGAGCGTACCGCCAAACTGATGGGCGAGACGGTTCCGGAGGCCGCTTTCGGCTGGCGGACGCTGGCGCTGGCGGAACGCAGCCCGGTGCGGTAGGAGCCCCGTCTCTCCAGCTATTCTTTCCGCAAATCTTTCGGCCGCACGAAAAATTCAAGCTCGCCGCCGCCGGCGGCGACGTCGCGCCAGTGCTCGACGGCAAAGTCGATCACGGCAAGCGCGCAGGTCGGAAATTTCTCCAGCATCGTCAGATAGCTTTTGCGCATCCGGCGATGGGCGGGTTCGCGCACCAGTTCGCGGGCGCATTCCTCGAGGCCGGGATTGTGGCCCACGATCATCAGCGACCCGGATTCCCCGCGTGCGCCGCGTATCATGGCCAGTATCGTCTCTGCCGCCGCCAGATAGAGCTCGGCATGGTAATGCACCGCCGGCTTGGCGCCCAGTTCGGGCAAGATCAGCTCGAGCGTCTCTTTGGTTCGGGCCGCGGTCGAGCACAATACCGTGTCGGGGACGTAGACTTCGTCGTGCAGCAGGCGGCCGATGCGTGTCGCATCCTCACGGCCGCGTTCGACAAGTGTGCGACTTTTGTCGTCAAAGCCGGGTTCCTCCCGGCTCGCCTTGGCGTGCCGCAGAAGGAACAGCCGCTTCACGCGACCTGGTACCGGGCCCGCGCCCCGCGCTCCAGCGCGGCGGCGGTGAGCCGATCAATGCCGAGGGTGCGGCGCAGCGTCTCGATCACACGAATCTCCTCGAGCGCCACGCGGCTGTCAGTGAGCGCGACCTCGAGCGCCAGCCAATAGGCCGTCTCGTACAAGTGCTCCGGCAAAGCCTCCTTGATCAGACCCAGCACGGCGGCCAGCCCATCCGCTTCCTGGAGAATGGCGCTGCAATCCTGTCCCAGAGAAAGCAGGCGATCGCGGTCAAAGCCTTTGAAGACCGGAAGGTTGCGGGTCAGATCGCCGATGGCCTTCAATTCCGTGTCGTTCATCGCACCGTCCGCGGCGGAGACGATAACCATGACGTAAACGAGCGCTGCGTGATGACTGATGGTGTTCATGTGCTGGAATCATGACCGTTAATCGCGGGCGCGAGCTTAAGAAACTTGACCCACCCCGGCAAGGCACACCATGGTTCGCGGCCCGCCTGCGGCGGGCACCTCACCATGACGAATTGGCGTCATCCTGAGGTGCGAGCGGAGCGAGCCTCGAAGGATGGCCACCCACAAAAAGCCCGGCAAATGGCGCGCACGAACCCAAGCGGTGCGGGGCGGACAGATGCGCACCCCCTTCCAGGAGACGGCCGAGGCGCTGTTTTTGACCTCCGGCTACGCCTATGAGGCGCCCGAAGAGGCCGAGGCCCGCTTCAAGGGCGAGGCGGACGGTTTCGTCTATTCGCGCTACTCCAATCCGACGGTTGCAATGTTCGAGGCGCGCATGGCGGCGCTCGAAGGCGCGCCCTGCGCCCGCTCCACGGCGAGCGGCATGGCGGCGGTCAGCGCCGTGTTTCTGGCCGGTCTCAAGCAAGGCGACCACGTCGTCGCAGCCAAGGCGATGTTCGGCGCCTGCCGCTATGTCATAGAAGAAGTGTTGTCGCGTTACGGCATTACCAACACGCTGGTGGACGGCACGGACGTCGATCAGTGGCAGAACGCGATGACGCCCGCCACCAAGATGCTGTTCCTGGAGACGCCGGCCAACCCGACGCTGGCCATCGTCGACATGAAGGCCGTCGCCAAGATCGCCAAGGACGGCGGCGCGCGGCTGGTCGTCGACAACGCCTTTGCCAGCCCCGCCCTGCAGCGGCCGATGGAATTCGGCGCCGACATCGTCGTGCATTCCTCGACCAAATATATCGACGGCCAGGGGCGGGCCCTGGGCGGCGTGGTTCTCTGCCGGGAGGACTTCCTCAAGGACTATCTGCAGACCTTCCTGCGCAACACCGGCCCGTGCCTCAGCCCTTTCAACGCCTGGCTGCACCTGAAGAGTTTGGAGACTCTGTCGCTGCGCATGCAGGCGCATTGCGAGAACGCGACGAAGATCGCCGATTTCCTCGCGGACCAGAAGAAGGTGACGCGGGTGCTCTACCCGTTCCGCCCCGATCACCCCCAGCACAATCTGGCGCGCGCCCAGATGGACGGCGGCGGTGGCGTGGTGACGTTCGAGGTCGAGGGCGGCAAAGAAGGCGCCTTCCGCGTCGAGCGGGCGCTGCAGCTGGTCGATGTCTCCAACAATCTTGGCGACACCAAGAGCCTCATCACCCATCCCGCGACCACGACGCATCAGCGGCTGTCGCCGGAAGCGCGCGCCGCGCTGGGCGTCAGCGACGGCATGCTGCGGATTTCCGTGGGCCTGGAAGATCCGGCCGACCTTTGCGAGGATTTGGAGCAGGCCCTGTCCAAGGTATAGGAGCCAAAGATGAGCGAACATCACGCCACCATCCGCTGGAACCGCACCAGCGCGGACTACACCTACGACACGTATAATCGTGCGCATGAGATGACCTTCAAGGACGGCGCGGTCGCCCTGCCCGCTTCCAGCGCGCCGGACTTCAAAGGCGATGCCGAGCGGGTCAATCCGGAGGAAGCCTTCGTGGCAGCGCTGTCGAGCTGCCACATGCTCACCTTTCTGGCGATCTGCGCGCGCAAACACCTGACGGTGGAATCGTACGAGGACGCCGCCGTCGGCGTCCTGGACAGGGCGCCCAGCGGAAAACTATGGATGGCGCGCGTTACCTTGCGTCCGCAGGTTCGCTTCGCCGCCGGCGTCAGCGTCGATGCGGCGACGCTGGCCGACCTGCATCACAAGTCGCACGAGAACTGCTTCATCGCGAACTCGGTAACGACGGCCATGACGGTAGAACCGCGCGGTTGACGCGATATCCTTAATGGAATTATGGATACCGCATTACGTCGTTAACCCGCATATCGGCCAACACTTGCGGCAGGCGCCGCCGCTGTCGGATAATCGCATCATGTACGAGCGCACCACACGCGGCATCAAGGTGGCGGTGAAACCCGCCTATCTCGACGACCAGTCCGATCCTGACGACGGTCAGTATCTTTGGTCGTACACCGTCGTCATCGAAAACAAAGGTTCCGAGACGGTGCAGCTGATCTCGCGCTATTGGCACATCACCGACGGCGAAGGCCGCGTGCAGGAAGTGCGCGGGCCCGGCGTCGTGGGAGCGCAGCCCGTGCTCGCGCCGGGACAGGTGTTCCAGTACACCAGCGGCTGCCCGCTGCCGACGGCCTCCGGCTATATGACGGGCAAATACCAGATGCGGTCCGCCTCCGGCGAGGCCTTCGAAGCCGAAATTCCCGCCTTCATCCTTGAAAGTCCGCACGAGCGACGCCAATTACATTAATGCCCCGGCGGGCTGATCCAACGGCGTCGCCGGACGTATAGTGTCCGGTCCCCTGCAGGAAGATAGCCCGATGTCAGAACCCCTCAACAAGACCCGCTCCCTTGACGCAGCCGCGCGCCCTTCGCGCGACGAAGCGGAAGAGGCCATCCGCACCTTGTTGAAATGGGCGGGCGACAATCCCGAACGCGAAGGTCTGCGCGACACGCCCGAACGCGTCGCCCGCGCTTTCGAGGACTGGTTCTCGGGCTACAACGAGGACCCGGAAGAATTCCTCTCCCGCACTTTCGAGGAGGTCGAGGGTTACGACGACATGGTCGTGCTCAAGGACATCCGTTTCGAATCCCATTGCGAGCACCATCTGGCGCCGATCATCGGCAAGGTCCATATCGGCTATCTGCCGAACAACAAGGTCGTCGGCATCTCCAAGCTGGCGCGCGTGGTGGACACTTTCGCCCGGCGCCTGCAGGTGCAGGAGACGATGAACGCACAGATCGCCAATTGCATCCAGAAGGTCCTGGAACCCAAAGGCGTCGCCGTCGTCATCGAGGCGGCGCATCAATGCATGACGACGCGCGGGGTCCACAAGCCGGGCGTGACCATGGTGACCTCCACCATGTCCGGCGAATTCCGTAAAAATCCGCTGACGCGGCGCGAATTCCTCAGCGTAATCGGAAATCCGTCGTCGAGCGTCGACGGCTAACGTCATGCTTTTTTGTCCATAATTTCCGGAGTATATTTCAACACAAAGTAGTTTTGCGCAGGGGGGAATATGCGCGCGCGCTTCAGATACTTTGTGATCATTAGTACGGCTGTATTTTTGGCAATTGGCGCCGGAATTCCGTCCTGGGCCAAAGACGCACTAGTCGGATGCAATTCGACACGCGTTCTTGAAGGATGCGGAACATGGGTTTGGCCGGACGGCAGTAAATATGTCGGCGGGTTTCATGGCGGCTATTTCACGGGACATGGCGTTGTTACCTATGCCGATGGCAGCCGCCTCGAAGGCGACTTCGAAAACGCCACGATATCCGGGGAAACGACCTATATCACGTCTAACGGAACAAAATTCGTTGGAAAATATATGGATGTCAGTCGCGACATTAGCCAGCCGCATACCGTTGTTCATTACCCCTTCTGGCGCGCTATTTTTGGCGGAGAAGATAACGTACAGATGACTGTTATCATTGACGAGAAGGGTAACGTCACAAACGCGCAGGTGGATCGGCCGACGGAGTATCCAAGTTTCGACAAAGCCGCGGTCGACACCGTCAAGCTATGGAAATATCTCCCGGCGACAGTTGATGGCCACCCGGTCAAAGCGCCATATGTTATTCTTTTTCAATTCTCGCACGCGTAATTAAAACGCTTAAGCTGCGGCGATCTCGTGCACCCGGCCGCAGAATTCGCAGCGCGCACGCAGGATGCCGTCGGGATCGGCAAGCCCGGCGCGCTCTTCCGCGGAATAAGACCGCAGCACCGCCGCGATACGCTCGCCGTCGCAATCGCAGCGGAACGTGATCGGCTCGGCGGGCAGCACGCGCACTTCTTCCTCGTTGAACAGCCGCCATAGCAGCGTTTCGGCGGACAGCTCCGTGTCCACGAGTTCGATGTCTTCGACCGTTCTGGCAAGCGCCGTGAGGCGTTCCCAATCCTCGTTCGAGCGCTGTGATTCCGGCGTGACCTGCAGCATGAGCCCGCCGGCGCGCCAGGACGCGCCGCGCTTGCCCGGCTGGTAGACGGGCGCGGCCGCGAGCCTGATCAGGGTCGGCAGCTGTTCCGATTGTTGAAAATAGGTCTCCGCCGAGGCGGCGAGCCCTTTGGGCGAGAGCGCCACGATACCCTGATAGGTCTGTCCGCCGCGGCGCGGCTCGATGGTGATTGCGAGGGAGCCGGCGCCGACCAGTGCAGCAAAAGACGGCGCCGCAGCCGCCGGCGCAAGGCGCCTCTCGTCGAACCGTGCGAAGCCGCGCACGCCCTTCTGCTTGTCGCCTTCCGCGCCATAATAGTCGGCCGCGACCAGATCGAGCGGTCCGTCGCTTTTGGTCTGCGCCGTCAGGCGGCCGTCGAGTTTCAACGCCGTGCCGAGCAGCGCCGCCAGCGCCAGCATCTCGCCGGCTATCCGGGCGGCCGGTTCACTCAAGGCGTGCGCGCTCAAGGCCCGTGCCGATACGCCGTCGAGACGAATTAAGCGCCCGCGCACGCCCGCTCCGACGACGTCGAAGGGCAGCACGAAATCGGCCGCAGGCGCGGGGGTGTAGCCGGTGTTGTCCATGATGGAGGCAATATAGGGGCTTCGCGCGGAAGTTCAATTCCGCCCGTCCATCCCGCCACCCGGCGGGATCAGGTGGCTTGATGCGCCTTGCGCCGGAGGGCGTAACTTTCGTCACGCCCGGCCTCTTGTGCCGCGTGCTGCAACTCGCGACGGAACTCGTCGCGTTTTTCGTGGATCGAGGCGATGGCCCTGCCGACGGCGATCCCCAGGCCGACAAGCGCCGCCTCGGACAATTGCAGGCTGGCTTCGATGGTTTCCGGCACGGCGTCGGTCGCGCCCACTTCGTAAAGATGGCGGGCATGAACCGCGTCCCGCGCACGGGCGACGATGAGAATGTCGGGCCGCAGGGCGCGCACCTGCCCGACGATGTCGTCGATCGTGTCGCGGGCATTGATCGTGATGATGACGCCGGACGCCTCCATCAGGCCGCAGGCTTTGAGGAAGTCGGCGTCGGTCGCGTTGCCGTAATAGACGTCGTGTCCCTCGCGACGATCGCGGGTCACGGTAACCGCATCGTAGTCGGTGGCGATGAACGGAACGCCGTTGGCTTTCAGCAGCGCGCTCACCACTTTGCCGACGCGGCCATAGCCGACGACGATGGCATGCTTTTCGCCGCCAATGGGCCGCGCCGCCAACTCGGGGTCGGCGGATTTGGCCACGGCAAACTTCGCCCCGATGCGGCGTGCGGCCAACGACAGCAGCGGCGTCAACGCCATGGTGA
>JAGWJY010000099.1 GCA_028865545.1 Alphaproteobacteria bacterium
GGCGGTCGATGCGACGGTTCGGCGGCGTAAAACCCGATCGGAGTAATGGGAAGCAAAGGTGCTCATTGGTTTGCCGCCTGACGTGCGGATTCCTAGGGCTTGCCGTAGTTTCCAGCGAAAAAGCGGGTCTTCCGCGCGCACCACACATCTTCAGGGATAAACGGGTGCCGACGCGGCACCCGCTTTTCGCCTATTTAATGGGGCGGTCCGTAACGCGATCAGCCCACCAGCGGCGGATCCTGCAGCCGCGCGAAGAATTTCTGCGATTGCTCCGAGCCCTGGAAATAGTGCTTGGCCGTCGCGAAATCGGCGATCTTCGCCCAGTTCGCCGCCACGTCGTCGGCCGTCGCCTTGTGGCCGAGATTGACGCCGTCGGTTTCCTCGATCTGCGCCGCCGCGAAGACGCCCGCCGCCGCCGTCAGGATCACGCCGGTCGGCGCCTCCTCGCTGGCGAGATAGACCACGCCCGGCGTGACATATTCCGGCTTCAGCATCTCGAGCACGTTCGGCGGCATCAGGTTCTCGGTCATGCGCGTGCCGGCCACGGGGCAGACGGCGTTGACCTTGATGTTGTCCTTGGCGCCTTCCAGCTTCAGCGTGTTCATGAAGCCGACCAGCGACAGCTTCGCCGCGCCGTAATTCGTCTGGCCGAAATTGCCGTAGAGTCCGGTGGAAGAGGTGGTCACCACGATGCGGCCATATTGCTGGTCGCGCATGATCTGCCACATCGCCTTGCAGGGTTTCACCGTGCCCATCAGATGCACGGCCATCACCGCGTCGAAATCCTTCAGCTCCATTTTCGAGAAGCTCTTGTCGCGCAGGATGCCGGCATTGGCGACGAGAATGTCGATGCGTCCGAAGGCCTCCATCGTCTGCTTGACGAGATGCGCCACGCCCGCGTCGTCCGCCACCGAGGCGCCGTTGGCGATCGCCGTGCCGCCCGCCGCCTTGATCTCGGCGACGACGGCTTCCGCCGCCTGGCTGTTGCCGCCGGTGCCGTCGACCGCGCCGCCCAAATCGTTGATGACGACCTTGGCGCCGCGCTTGGCGAGTTCCAGCGCATGGGCGCGGCCCAGTCCGCCGCCGGCGCCTGTAACGATCGCAACTTTGCCGTCGAAACGAATGGCCATGACGCATTCTCCCGGTCGCTGACAAATTGTCCGCGCCAGTGATCGCCCGGCAAAGGGCTTGCGGTCAAGTCAGGCGTTGGCGGGCTTCCGCTGCGCAAACATCCTTCTTAACGCGGCGTTGGCGGGATGTTCGATGAAGATCGCCAACAGCGCGCCCCAGGCGATGCAGACGAGAAGCAGAAGGAACGGTTCGAGCCACCACATCAAAGCCACCCAGCGAACGCCCAGCACGATGGTGTCCGGCGGCGGATAGTAGTGCTGCTCGACATAGCGGATGAACTGCAGCCAGAAGGTCTGCCCCATATAGATCGCATAGGACCACTCGCCGAGCTTGCGCGGCAGCGCCGTCGACAGCGCGCGCGCCAGGAAGCCTTTGTCGAAGGCGAGCACGAGGACCGAGGCATCGAGCGTCAGCGCCGTCCATAGGTCTGCCGGCCTGTGCGCCCAGCCGGTGCGATAGATCGCCCAGTACAGACATCCGAGCAGCGCCAGCTGCACGGCGGAGTGCACCCATTCCGGAATGCGCTCGGCGCCGGCTTCGTTTGCCTGACGGAACAGCATCGCCATGCCGACACCGACGGCGAAGCCGGCCATGCCGCGGAAGATGCCGTCGTGGAAGGTGATGTCCAGGCCGTGGCCGGAAGTCTGGGCCATGAAGGTCAGGGCCGCGACGCCTGCGCCGATCAACGCCAGCGCCTGCACCAGACCGCCGCGCGACAGCAGCACATAAATCGGGAACAGCAGGCAGAGCAGGAACTCCACGCTGACGAACCACGAGGCGCCGTTCCAAGTCAGCCAGGGGAACATGTTCCACCCGTGCACCAGGAACAGATTGGCGATGAAGCTCGGCCAGGTGTTCATCGGGTGCCAGGGCTGGTGATAGATCGAGACATAGCCGCCGAGATCGGCCAGCCCGTTCAAGGTCCACATCAGCAGCAGCATGGAAAGCAGGGTGACGAAATGGATCGGATAAAGCCGTGCCAGCCTTGCCTGCAAAAAGGGCACAAAGGCCTTGCCGCGCCAGAACTCACGGGCCCGTGATCCGTAGACGTGGATCAGGATGAAGCCGGAGAGCGCGAAGAAGAATTCGACCCACAGATAGCCCTTGCCAACCGGCAGATCGAACAGCTTCAATCCGCGGTAACCGTGGCCTTCACAGAAATGGAAAAGCACCAGGATCAGCGGCGGCAGTGCACGCGCGCCGGCCAGGGCCTTGATCTCCGGGGGGCGGTTAGCAGGTCGCATGGCGTGTCTTTCGAATCGGACTAGAAGTGTAAGCTGCGGTTAATTGGCGGGGCTAGCGTGGGTCAAAATCTGCATTCTGTCCTCCAGACGCCGCTTCTCAATGACCAATTGTTACCGCACCTCCAGTCGCTGCTCGGCATCGTGGTGATCCTGGCGACGGCGTGGATTCTCTCCGAGAACCGCCGCGCCTTTCCCTTTCGTACCGTGTTGGCGGGATTGGCGCTGCAGATAGGCTTGGCGCTGCTGATGTTGCGTGTGCCGATGGCGCGCGATGCGTTGTATTCGCTCAACGGCGTCGTCACGGCGCTGACCACGGCGACCCGGGCCGGCACCTCCTTCGTCTTCGGCATGATCGGCGGCGGCGATCCGCCGTTCACCGTGA
>JAGWJY010000071.1 GCA_028865545.1 Alphaproteobacteria bacterium
GAGCGGGTGAAGGCGACGCGCTTCGCCATCGCAAAGGCGCTGGCCTGGACGAAATGCGACATCTCCTCCCCTGTTTACGGGGGAGGCGGTCGCGAAGCGACCGGAGGGGGCAATATCACCCTGCCCCGGGAAGCACAGGCTTGTCGGTCTCCGGCGCCGAAAGCTCCACCGCTTCGATGCGTCCCGCGCGCGAGACGATGCGGCCCATCGGCTTTTCGATCTCGCCCAAATCCTTGCTGGTCCGTTCGAAATGCGTGCGCAGATCGCCGACGCGCTCGGCCAGAAGCTTCACGTCCTTCAGCAGCAGGGCCACCTCTTTTTGGATCTCATGCGCCTGCTCGCGCATCTTGGCGTCGCGCATCAGCGTGCGGATCGTGTTGACCGCCAGCCACAGGATATGCGGCGAGACGATCACCACCTGGGCGCGGCGCGCGCGCTGCAGCACGTCGGGGAAGACGTGATGCAGCTCGGCATAGATCGATTCCGACGGCACGAACATCAGCGCCGGGCTCTGTACCTCGCCGGGGATCAGGTATTTCTTGGCAATGTCGCCGATATGTTTCTGCACGTCGCTGCGCAATTGCGCCGCCGCCGTCTTCTGCTCGCCGTCATTCGTCGCCACGCGCAGCGCCTCGAAGGCTTCCAGCGGAAACTTGGCGTCGATGACGATGGCCGCCGCCATGCCCGGCACGCGGATGACGCAGTCGGGCTCGGTGTTGTTGGAGAGCTTGGCCTGGAATTGATAAAGATCGGGCGGCAGCTGGTCGCGCACGATGTCTTCCATGCGGTCCTGGCCCCAGGCGCCGCGCGCCTGTTTGTCCGACAGGATATCCTGCAGCGAGACCATGCGGTCCGACAGCGCCGTGATGTTCTTCTGCGCTTCGTCGATCACCGCCAGCCGCTCGCCGATGTTCTTCAGCGTCTCGCCGGTCTTGACGGCGCCTTCGCTCAGCGTCTCGCCCAGCCGCTTGTTCAGCGCATCGATGCGCTCGGCCAGCGTGCGCTGCAATTCCGCCTGCGCCGCCACGGTCTGCTGGAACTGGCCGGCGATCTTGCCTTGCGCTTCGATCACCGTGTCGAGCCGGGGATCGGGCTTCGCCTCGGGCGCCGGCGCCGGCCGGCGCAGGGCAAAGGCGACGATCGCTGCGGCGGCGACCAGCGCGACGGCCAAGATGATGAACGCGATATCCATGACGAATCCCTATTTTACCAAGCCTATCCTATGCGCAAGCGCCCCAAAACCTTGACCGAAACCGGCCCCCAGCCTATCTGACCGCCATGACCATCCGTACCATCCTGACCGCGCCCGATCCCCGGCTGAAGGCCGTCGCCACCGATGTCGAAAAGGTCGACGGCGAAATCCGCAAGCTTGCCGACGACATGCTGGAGACCATGTACGATGCCGACGGCATCGGCCTCGCCGCCGTGCAGATCGGCGTCGCCAAGCGCGTCGTCGTCATGGACCTCGACCAGAAGGACGGCAAGAACAAGCCGCAGGTCTTCATCAATCCCAAGATCGTCTGGGTGTCGGAGGAGACGGCGACCTTCGAGGAAGGCTGCCTGTCGGTGCCGGACATCTGGGAAGACGTCGAACGTCCCGCGCGCATCCGTGCCGAATATCTCGACCGTGATGGCAAGAAACAGACGGTGGAGGCCGACGGACTGCTGGCCGACTGTCTGCAGCACGAAATGGATCACCTCAACGGCGTGCTGTTCATCGATCATCTGTCGCGCCTCAAGCGCTCCATCGCGCTGCGCAAACTCGCCAAGGCGAAGCGGCAAAAGGAAACGGCGTGAGCGAGGCTCGTTCCTTTTCTCCTCCCGTTCACGGGGGGAGTGCCGCCGAAGGCGGCGAGGGGGGCTCCTCCTTCGGTCGCTTCGCGACCACCTCCCCCGTAAACGGGGAAGGAAAACAGGCGTAACACCCCATGACTCTGCGCATCGCCTTCATGGGAACGCCGGATTTTTCGGTGCCGATGCTGGCCGAGCTGATTGCGCAAGGCCACGACATCGCGGCCGTCTATTCCCAGCCGCCGCGTCCCAAGGGCCGCGGCCTCGCCGAAGAGCCGTCGCCCGTCGCCCGGCTCGCCGCCACGCACGGCCTTGAGGTGCGCACGCCGGCGACACTGAAGACGCCCGAAGCGCAGGCCGCGTTCGCGGCGTTGAAGCTCGATGCCGCGGTGGTGATCGCTTACGGGTTGATCCTGCCCAAGTCGATCCTCGAGGCGCCGCGGCTCGGCTGCTTCAACCTGCATGGCTCGTTGCTGCCGCGCTGGCGCGGTGCGGCGCCGCTCCAGCGCGCCATCATGGCCGGTGACGAAGAAACCGGCGTCATGGTGATGCATATGGACGAAGGCCTCGATACCGGGCCGGTGCTGATGGCCGAGCGCGTGCGCATCGGCCGGCGCACCTATGGCGAGCTGCACAATGAGTTGTCCCGCCTCGGCGCCTCGCTGATGGTGCGGGCGCTCGCGGCGCTGGAACGTGGCAGCATCGCCGAGCACATGCAGGACGACGCCGGTGCGAGCTATGCGAAGAAGATCTTGAAGGAAGAGTCCCGCATCGACTGGACGAAGAGCGCCCACGAGGTCGATTGTCTGATCCGAGGTCTGTCGCCGGTGCCCGGCGCCTGGACCGAGGTAGGCGGCGAACGGCTGAAGATTCTCTACGCCGAACCGGTCGAAGGCGGCGGCGCACCCGGCACATTGCTCGACGATGCCCTGACCGTCGCCTGCGGCTCGGGCGCGCTGCGTCTGGTCCGCCTGCAGCGTGCCGGCAAATCGGCGATGAGCGCCTCCGAATTGCTGCGGGGCTTTACGCTGCCAAAGGGTAGCAGATTGGTTTAGTGCGATGCTTTCACTCATCCTTCTCGTTGTGATCTTTGTCCTGCTGATTTACGGCACCGGCCGGGTCAGAGCGCGGCAAAAGCCTGTCGTTGCCGTGACGGCGTCGAACGTCAGGGTGCGGGGGTTCCGTAACAGCTCGTCGGTGGAATGGCGCGACGTCCGCCAGATCGACGTGGCAAGAATGCCGACGACCGGCGTCGAACATTTCTGCGTCGTGCTGTTCGGCAACAACTCGCTTTCCGTCTATGACAGCTATCCCGGATTTGACGAATTCGAGGCCAAGATGTTCGATCGCTGGCCGGGCATCCGAGCGGAGTGGACAAGGGTCTTCACAGGCCCGCCCGATATCAGCGAACGCGTCACGGTGTGGAAGCAAGGCAGAGCCTGACGCAATGCCCCGCTATCGCCTCACCGTCGAATATGATGGCGCACCCTTCGTCGGTTGGCAGCGCCAGGACAACGGGCCGTCGGTGCAGGGCGCGCTGGAAGAGGCGATCTTCAAGCTTTGCGGCGAGACGGTCACCGTCACCGGCGCCGGCCGCACCGATGCCGGCGTGCATGCTTACGGACAGGTGGCGCATTTCGATCTGGTGAAAGAGTTCGCGCCCGACAAGATTCGCGACGCGCTCAACCATTTCCTGCGGCCGGCGCCCACCGCCGTGCTGGACGCCGCTATCGCCGATCCGGAATTCCACGCCCGCTTCTCCGCCACGGCGCGGCATTATCTCTATCGCATCGTCTGCCGCCGCGCGCCTTTGGCGCTCGAGCGCGGCCATGCCTGGCATGTGGTGCACGATCTCGATGCCGAGGTGATGCACTTCGCGGCGCAATCCCTCGTCGGCCAGCACGACTTCACCACCTTTCGCGCCTCGGAGTGTCAGGCGAAGTCGCCGGTGAAGACGTTGGACAAGCTCGCCGTGCGCCGCGCCGCCGATGAAATATGCGTCGAAGCCTCGGCGCGTTCCTTCCTGCACAACCAGGTGCGCTCCATGGTCGGCACGCTGAAGCTGGTGGGCGAGGGCAAATGGCATCCGCGCGAAGTGGGCAAGGCGCTCGCCGCCTGCGACCGCAGCCGCTGCGGGACGGTGGCGCCGCCCGACGGGCTCTATCTGGTGAAGGTGGATTACTGACCGCACGCGTCATGCTGAGGTGCGAGCGCAGTGAGCCGCGAAGCACGACGCGATTATTGCAGGTCGACCAGTTCGACGCTGCCGGGATCGATCGCTTTTCCGAGAAAAATCTCTCCCACACGCGCGAAACGATCCGGCGAATCCGTGGCGAGAAACGCATGCGGCTCCGTGCTTTTCGTGCGCCGCGCCAAGCCGCGCTCTGCGAGCAACTGCGCCACCGCGTCCGCCGTCGTCGCCGCGCTGTCGACCAGCGCCACATCGTCGCCTGCCACGCGTGCGATCACGTCCTTCAGCACCGGGAAATGCGTGCAGCCCAGCACCAGAGCGCGCGGCCTTGGCATGGTCGCCAGCAACGGGTCGAGATAGCGATGCGCCACCGCTTCGGCGATCGGCCCGTCGACCAAACCTTCTTCGGCCATCGGTACGAAGAGCGGGCAGGCCTGCTGCACCACCGGCGCTTGGTCCTGTGCGTGGATGGCATGCACATAGGCGCCGCCTTTTACCGTGCCTTCGGTGGCGATCACGGCGATCGGTCCGTTCGGTGCGGCCTTCAGCGCCGCCTGCGCGCCCGGCACGATCACGCCGATCACCGGCAGCGGCGCCAGCGCTTCCTGCAAGGCCGGCAGCGACACCGAGGCCGTGTTGCACGCCACCACCAGCAGCTTGACGCCGCGCGCTGTCAGCGCCTGCGCCGCCTGCAAGGCGTAGCGCCGCACCGTGTCGGCGCTCTTGGTGCCGTATGGCAGGCGCGCCGTGTCGCCCAGATAGAGGAAGCGCTCGTCCGGCAGGCGTGCGGTCAGCGCCCGCATGACGGTCAGGCCGCCCATGCCGGAATCGAAGATCCCGATGGGCGCGTCGCTCATACCGGCGGGTTCGCGAAGTAGGCGTCGAGCAGCGCCGTATAGATGTCGGTCAGCTTCTCGATGTCGGAGACCAGCACGCACTCGTCGGTCTTGTGCATGGTGGTGCCGGGCAAGCCGAGTTCCACCACCGGACAATGGTTCTTGATGAAGCGGGCGTCCGAAGTGCCGCCGCTGGTGGAGAATTCCGGCCGCCGTCCGGTGGCGCCCTCGACCGCCTTGGCGACCAGATCGGTGAAGGCGCCCGGCGTGGTGAGGAACGCCACGCCGCTGATGCTCTCCTTCAGAATGATCTCGCAGCCCGTCTGCTTGGCGACCGCCGCGGCCTCGGCCTTGAGGAACGCCATCAGCGTGTCCGGCGTGTGCAGGTCGTTGAAGCGGATGTTCAAGGTGGCGCGCGCCTCCGCCGGGGTGACGTTGCTGGCCGGGTTGCCGACGTCGACCGTGGTGAAGGCCAGCGTGGAAGGATCGAAATGCCCGGTGCCTTGATCGAGCGGGTGATGTGCCAGCTTGGCGACCAGCGCCGCCAGCGCCGGGATCGGGTTGTTGGCCCGCTGCGGATAGGCGACATGGCCCTGCGTGCCCTTCACCGTCGCCCGCACCGTCATCGAGCCCCGTCGTCCGATCTTCAGCGTGTCGCCGGCCGCCGCCGCCGAGGTCGGCTCTCCGACGATGCAGTGGTCGGCGTGCTCGCCCTTGTCCTTCATCCAGTCGAGGATCTTCCGCGTGCCGTTGACCGCATCGCCTTCCTCGTCGCCGGTGATGATGAGACCGATGGAGCCTTTGAGGTCGCCCTTCGCCAGATACCGTGCCGCGGCTGCAGTGAAGGCCGCGATGGCCGTCTTCATGTCGGCGGCGCCACGGCCGTACAGCACGCCGTCACGGATCTCGGCCGCGAAGGGATCGCTGCGCCAGCCTTCGCCGGGCGGTACGACGTCGGTGTGACCGGCAAAGCAGAGCAGTGGCGCGCGCGTTCCTATCCGGGCGTAAAGATTTTCCACCGGCGCGCTGCCGGGTTCACGAAAGGTCAGGCGATGGCAAGCGAAGCCCAACGGCTGCAACGCATCTTCCAGCACGCCGAGTGCGCCGGCATCGGCCGGCGTAACGGAAGGACAGCGCATCAGCGCCTGGGCGAGCGGGAGCGGATCGAGCATGGCCATGGCCCGGGGTTTAGGACGCGGTTAGGCTAGGGTCAATCAATGGGCAGAGGGAGGCGGTCATGGTGGGGCGTTTGGACGGCAAAGTGGCGGTGATCACCGGCGCGGCGAGCGGCATCGGGCGCGGCACGGTCGATCTGTTCGTGGCCGAGGGCGCACGGGTGATCGCTGCCGACGTCCAGGACGACAAAGGCGCGCGGCTTCAGGAAGATCATCAAGGCAAGGCCGTTTATGTCCATTGCGATGTGACGCGGGAGAGCGACATCGCCGCTGTTATGGTCGCCGCCCAGGATCGCTTCGGACGGCTTGACTGTCTGTTCAACAATGCGGGTGCGGGCGGTGCGCGCGAAACCTCTGACGGCGTTACCGCCGAGAGCTTTGATGCCGTCATGCATCTGCATGTGCGGGCCGCCATGTTCGGTATGAAATACGCCGTGCCGATCATGAAGGGGCAGGGTGGCGGCTCAATCATCTCGACCGCCTCGGTGGCGGGGCTGTGCACGGGCTTCGGACCGTTTCTCTATTCCGTAGCCAAGGCCGCGATCATCCACATGACGCATTTCGCCGCCACCGAATTCGGGCCTTATAACATCCGCGCGAATTGTCTTTGTCCTGGACTGATCGCCACCTCGATCTTCGGGGCGGGTCTTGGTCTGCCGCGGCAGGTCGCAGACTCGGCGGTTGGTGCCATCGCCGAAGGCGCGAAGGATGCGCAATTCATTCCGCGCGGCGGGTTGCCGAAAGATATCGCCGAAGCGGCGCTGTATCTGGCGAGCGACGGCTCCTCCTTCGTCACCGGTCATGCGCTGGTGGTCGACGGCGGACTGACGCTTGGACCGTCGGTCACTTCGCAGATGATGGCGTTTGCGCCCATCGTTCAGGCGTTGGGCCTCGACATGGCGGCGCTGCAGGCGCTGACAGAAAGGCCGTCTTAGGATTTGTTCGCCAGCGGATCCGTGCCGAAGCTGTTGTCGCCGACCGTGCCGCGCAGACAATAGAGTTCGACAAAGCCCCAGAGGACGACGGCCAGCGCCGCAACGGCAAAAGGCACTGCGATCAGGCTTGCACCGGTATTGCGATCTGGTTCTCCGATCATCATGACGCCGGCAACGGCCGCGCCGACGATTTCCAGCACTAGCGGCAGAACCCAGAACACCAACAACCAGGCAGCACTCTTGTCGCGGTCGTGTAGACGTTTCACGGTCACGGCGATCGCGGCGTAGAGATAAGCCAGGATCAATATGGTGATTGCCACCGCGGCGATGAGCCCCGTCACACCCACCAGCATCGAGGGGATCGTGGTACGGCCTTGCGCAAAATCTGAGACACCGGCGACGCCGAACACCGCGTAGAGGATCGCAAGGATCAGGAATTGCCAGGCAAGGCCGATGAGGATGAAGAGCCAGAGCTTGGCGCGATTGATGCGGCCATCAAAGCTGAACAGATAGCTGCTGAAACTCACCAGTGGCCCCCGCCGTGAATTCCGGCGCAGTATGGCTTGTTTTACGGCGGAGATGAAAGAGCCGCAGAAATCCTGTGATTTTCAGTCCCGCAACAATTCGTTGATGGAGGTTTTCGCGCGCGTCTTCTCGTCTACACGTTTAACGATAACCGCGCAGTAGAGTGACGGCTTGCCTTCGCCACCGCCCATCGTGCCGGAGACCACAACGGAATAAGGAGGTACGCGTCCGTAAAGCACTTCCCCGTTGGCTCGGTCGATGATCTTGGTCGATTGGCCGAGATAGACGCCCATCGACAACACCGAGCCTTCGCCAACGACCACGCCTTCGGCCACTTCGGCGCGTGCCCCAATGAAGCAATTGTCTTCGATGATGACGGGCCCGGCCTGCACCGGTTCCAGCACGCCACCGATGCCGGCGCCACCCGAGATGTGGCAGTTCTTCCCGATTTGAGCGCAGGAGCCGATCGTGGCCCAGGTGTCGACCATAGTACCTTCATCGACATAGGCGCCAAGGTTGACGAAAGACGGCATCAACACCACGCCTTTGGCGATGAAGGCGGTGCGGCGCACCACGGCGCCCGGCACCGCGCGAAAACCGGCGGCGCGGAAATGCGCGTCGTCCCAGCCCGTGAATTTGGAATCGACTTTGTCCCACCACGAAGCACCGCCCGGTGCCCCCTCGATGCGCTTCATGTCGGTAAGGCGGAAAGACAGCAGCACGGCCTTTTTCAGCCACTGGTTCACATGCCAGCCTTGCGCATCTTTTTCCGCCACGCGCCAGCGTCCGGAGTCCAGCCCTTCAAGGGCGGTGTCGACGGCATCGCGCACTTCACCTTTGGTGGAGGTGCCGAGCGTGTCGCGCGTCTCCCAAGCGGTGTCGATGATGCGGGCAAGTTCGTTGGTCATGTCGAATTCTGATGGGTTTCAGATTCGGATGGCATGAAGGAATTCGGCGAGATCGTCAATCTCGTGATGGATGTGGCGGCGCGCCACCAGCGGATATTCCGGGCCCTGGTGCGACCATTCCGAGCCGTTGTTGATCCACACCGTCGTCATGCCCAGGGCATAGGCCGGCATCAGATTGCGCGCCATGTCCTCGAACATGGCGGCACTTTTGGGTTCGAAGGCGCCGGTAGTGATGACCCGATGATAGGCTTCCGCTTGTGGCTTGGGGGTGAAGTCGAGCGTGCGGATGTCCCAGATTTCGGTGACAGCCTCGCTCAACCCCAAGCGGTCCAGCACACGCTTGGCATGATGGCGGCAGCCATTGGTGAAGACGAAACGTCGTCCTGGCAGCCGGTCGATGGCGGCGATGAGCGCCTCGTCGGGGGTGAGCGGTGACAGGTCGATGTCGTGCACATAGGCCAGGAAGGTCTCCGGATCGACGTTGTTGAGGCGGATCAACCCGCTCAGGGTCGAACCATATTCACGATAATAGCTGTGCTGCAGTTGCCACGCAGCCTCGACCGTCACCGACAGATGCCGGGCGATGTAATCCGTCATTCGCTGGTCGATCTGGGCGAACAGATTGCTGTCGGCGCGGTAGAGGGTGTTGTCGAGGTCAAAGATCCAGGTGTCGACATGGCGGAAATCCGGACCCGGCTCGGCTGTATCTGGTTGATTCAGGGGAAGCATAAACGGACCATGAGCGAAGCATTTGGCCTGTACAAGCCTAAGTTAAGCATTCTTAGCCAACTATCTTGATCATGCGTTAAGGGCTGAAGCGGCACAATTGCCGTGTGACACTCAGACCCGCGCCGATGAGAGAGCTCAAGCAGAGGCTCGCACAGGCGGCAAACGCACATCTGCCTCGTGACGAGATCCTTGCCATACTGGAAGAGCGCACGCAGGCCGCTCAGCACGAACTTGCGCGCCAGATCGATGCGGGCGACGATGTTCTGGGTTATCTCGCGGTTCATGGCGGTGCCGCAACTCGGCGCGCCGTGGCGGCGAATTTCGCCGCGCCCGTCCACGTCAACAAACTTCTCAGCGACGACGAAGACGACGACGTACGTGTGGAACTTGCGCGCAAAATAGCCCGCTTGATGCCAGACCTTTCGCGCGAGGAGACCAGACAGCTTCGCGCCATGGCAATCGAGATGTTGGAAAAGCTCGCACGGGACCAAGCTCCGCGCGTGCGTGCCATCCTTGCCGACGAGATCAAACATCTCAATTGCGTACCCAAGTCGGTGGTCGACAGGCTGGCACGCGATATCGAGGAGATCGTGGCGTCGCCGATTCTCGAATATTCGCCGCTTCTGTCTGATGCCGACCTGATAGAGATCATTGCCGGGGCCAAGGCTGAGCACGTGCTTGCTGCAGTCGCCCGGCGTCAACCCTTGGACAATACGGTCAGCGATGCAATCGTCGCATCGCTGGACGTCTCGGCAGTGGCGGCGTTGCTCGCCAACCCGGCGGCTGCGATCCGCGAGCAGACACTCGACAAGCTCGTCGAAACGGCCGAACGCATCGATGACCTGCATGTACCACTGACACTGAGAGCCGACCTCTCGGCGCGCACCATTCGCCGGCTCGCCTCCTTCGTCGGGACGGCGTTGCTGGAAAGTTTGATGGCTCGCGGGGACATCGACGACGGTACGCGCGTCTTTCTTAATCGCCGTCTGCGCAAGCGGTTGCAGGAGGATAGAGGCATCGATTCCGCGGCGGAAGAGGCCGCAAAGGCGGTAGCGGCCGCCGCTCGGGAGGGGCGCCTCAACGATGAATTCCTAGTGGAGATGATGGACGCTGGAAACAAGGATGCGGTGGTTATGGCGTTGGCGACGCTGGCAAAGGTGCCTGCGAACGTCGTAACGCGCATCATCGGCTCGCGGTCGGCGAAAGGCATGACGGCACTCGTCTGGAAGGCGAAGCTGAGCATGCGGGTGGCGTTTAAAATTCAGGTTTCCGTGATGAAACTCGCATCGTCGGAACGACTGCTGGCGCGCGACGGCAGAGACTTTCCCCTCACCGAAGACGAGATGCGCTGGCTGTTGGACTATTTTGGCGTGCCGATGCCGTCCTCCGAGACGTGAGCGACGAAGCCGGGTGCGCCGTTGGCATTTGTCTCTGCGAACCCTACGCCCGTCAGTCCGCGCGCCGCGCAGCGGTCGCGGCCCTCTATTTCGAATTCAATGTTGGTAACGCAAAAATTCGTTGATCCTGAAACCAGCGTCTTGCCTTTCGGCTTCTCGACGTAAAGATAGATTTTATTGCCCGAGAGCGAATCTGTGATGACCTTGGCGCAGCCACCTGCCGCCACCGTCCACCAGCCGCGCGACACCCAATTGCGGTTTCTTCTTTCGCCCAGTGCGACCCAGAATGGCGCGTTCGTGTCGTTGCAGACCGAATAGCCGACAGGAGCCGCGGTCCGCATCGCCTCCGTTTCCAGCGCATTGAATAGGCCCGATAGGCCGGCCTTGTTCGACAGACGCATACGTTTGCGGAACGTGGCGATGGCCGCCTCCATTGCCTTGTCGGATGTTAGCGTCATCTTGGGCACGCCGATGTTTTTGAGCAATCGTTTCAGACCTTGTTGTTCGGCACTCTTCATGGAATCCAGATCGGGCGACTCGCGGAATGTTGTCGTCCAGGAACGCATGTGATGTGTGTCTATTGCCGCGAAAGGCAGTTCATAGGAATCCGGCGACGGACATGAGGCGGAAAGCGTCGACAGGCGCAGCGAGAAGTCGGCGTCCTTGACGCAGAAATTCGTGTTACCGGCCCAGGTGTGAGAGGTGTCGGAATAGGCCGCCGAGACGCGCGCGTAAACATAATAGGCGGAGGCCACCAGATCGCCGCGGATGGCGGTGCTGCAGACGCCCGGTGCTATGCGGATCCAGCCTTTCACGGTCGTGTCGGCCATCTCGGAAACGGCCGTGGCCGCATACAGGACGTAGCTGGTGCGGTTGCACAGCCTGAGCGAGGCCTGAGCGGCCTGCGCCGTGAGAACGAGCGCCAAGACCGCGGCCAGCGACGCCAGTGTACGGCTCATTCGGCGGTAATCAGCGTTCCGGCGCCGTGCTGGGTAAAGAGTTCGAGCAGGAGCACGTGCGGAATGCGGCCGTCGAGGATTACCGCGGCATTGACGCCGCTTTCCACGGCGTCGATGGCGGTTTCGATCTTGGGGATCATGCCGCCGGAGATCGTCCCGTCGGCGATCAAGGCGCGGGCCTCGCGCAGCGACAGGTGGGAAATCAGCTTGCCGTCCTGGTCGAGCACGCCTTCGACGTCGGTGAGCAGCACAAGTCTTTCGGCCTGCATCGCGCCGGCCACCGAACCGGCAACGGTGTCGGCGTTGATGTTGAAGGTTTCGCCCTTTCGTCCCACGCCGACGGGCGCGATGACGGGGATGAGGTCCGACTTGATAAAGGTGCGCAGAACTTCCGGATTGATCTTTTCCGGCTCGCCGACAAAGCCGAGATCGACCGGTTTGCTCTCCATCGTCTCCGGGTCGATCTTGGAGCGTTCGAGTTTCTTGGCGATGACGAGATTGCCGTCCTTGCCGGAAAGCCCGACCGCGTGTCCGCCCGCTGCATTGATGCCGGTGACGATCTGCTTGTTGATCGTGCCGCTCAACACCATTTCGACGACGTCCATGGCGGCCTGATCGGTGACGCGCAGTCCGTCGATGAAGGTGGAGGGAATAGCGAGCTTCTTGAGCATGGCGCCGATCTGCGGCCCGCCGCCGTGTACGACGATAGGCTCCATGCCGGTCTGCTTCATCAACACGATGTCTTGCGCAAAATCCTCGGCGATGGTGCCGCCCATGGCGTTGCCGCCGAACTTCACCACGATGATCTTGCCGTCATATTGCAGAATATAGGGCAACGCCTCGACCAGGATTCGCGCCGTCGAGCGCCACCGCGCCATGACGCGCAGGTTTTTGTCCTGACCGAGATCGTCCTGAAGGGCCATCTGCGCGCCTTTTGCGAATTCGCTGGCCTTATAGCCTAGGCGTGGGGCTCCGCCAACGCCGCCAGCTGCACTTTGAGCGGGTCCAGGCCTTCAGCCTTGAGCGCCGATGTCGCAAACACCTCCGGATAGGCCGCCGTGTGTTTGCGGGCCTGCGCCATGACGTCCGCAAGCAGTTCCGGGCGTTCGGGCGGCGGCACTTTGTCGATCTTGGTTAGCGAAACGCAATAGGAAACCGCCGCCGCGTCCAAGAGATCCATGACAGAGTTGTCGAGGTCCATGACGCCGCGGCGTCCGTCCATCA
>JAGWJY010000002.1 GCA_028865545.1 Alphaproteobacteria bacterium
GACTGCGAAAGACCAAGTACAGCCTGGTCGACTATCTGGCGCGACGTTGCTCGCTCGACGAGACACTGAGTTCGGACCCGCACAGCCCTCTTGTCGCATTGACATCATCCCATATTACCGACGCAGGCGACCGCATTCATTCTCCGGAAATGAAAACCTTGATCACGCGTCTGCGTGATATAGCCGATTACGTATTGATTGATTCACCGCCTGTTCTGGCAGTGCACGACGCCAAGTTGCTCGCGCCCATGACGGATGGCGCATTGTTCATTGTGCGCTGGGAGAAAACACCTCGGGAAGCTGTGTCGCTCGCGATCAAGTCTCTGCGCGAGGCCGGTGTCACACTCCTGGGCGCGGCACTCGTCCGCACGAATGCCAAGCAATATCAATATTATACTTATGGCCACACCGGTGTTCCGACGCTTGCAGGCTACTATGAAAATTGACTGAGCAGATGAAGAGGCTTCCGATTTGTACGGCGGTCGCCGTGTTCGCGGTGATCAGCACCGCAACCTGCGCGCCAGCTCCGGCACATACGGCGCCGCGCTTCCAACGTGGCATCAATATCACCCGTCTATTCGACGCGCCCATCATTCGCGATGGCACCTACGCTGATCCAGTTTTCCTGCCCTGGACTCACGAGCTGTCGCAAAACGAGCTGACGCAACTGCGTGACACTGGATTTAATTTTATCCGACTACCGGTCGATCCCGGCCCATTCATTACGATGGATAACGCGTCGCGTGCGAAGGCGCTGTCGCTCCTGTCGGATTTTCTCAACGCGGCCATGCAGAGCGGCTTTGCTGTCATCGTTGACCTTCACCCACGGCTAGCCACACCATGGAGCCCCGCCGCCATACTGGACGCGCCTGATGGTCCACATTTCGCACAATACGAACAATTTGCCGAGCAGCTGGCCCACTACCTACAGACCAAAAACACGTCCCAGCTAGCCCTTGAATTGATGAACGAGCCACAATCCAGCTGTGTGCGCACAAACGGCGCCGACTGGACAGTATTTCAAAGCAAGTTATATGCAGACATTCGTGCGACGGTGCGAAAATTGCCCTTGGTCGTAACCGGCGGCTGCTATTCATCGGTTGATGGCCTTTCAAACCTCAACCTACAGGCTTTTCCAGATCGCAATCTCTACGTCATGGTCCATTTCTATGATCCTTTCGACTTTACCCATCAGGGCGCGAGCTGGAGCCCGTATACAAGGTACATCGCTGGGTTACGCTACCCCGTGAGGCAACAAGATGAGGCGTCCGCCGAGGCTGCCACTCAAGCCTGGATCTCGCATCTTGGGCTGATCGGAGCGGCCTACGACACGGCCGTGAGCCAGGCTGACGGGCAATTACGGTCTTATTTCTCGATACCCTATGACCGATCAATAATCGACCATCGCTTCGACATCGCAGCCCGTTGGGCGGACTCCATGAGACTTTCACACTCTCGCATCATCGTAGGCGAGTTCGGTGTGATGAACGAGGGCGGTGGCCTGGGTTCCGACGGTGCAGATGTCGCCGCCCGCGCAGACTGGTTGCACGATGTATCGTCGAGCGCCGACGCCCATGGCTTTGGCTGGGCCGTCTGGGGATATCACGGCGCCTTCGGCATCGTCTCCGACGATCCCGCGCGCACCTTGGATTCAAGCGTGACCGCGGCCTTATTCAAGCACTAAGGCTATTTCCGAATGAAAAAGAACTGGCTCAGGTAGGGGCTGTCTGTCATTCCCTTCAATATCTCCACGCGCGCTTCGTTACGGTCCATAAATCGGATTTTACCGCGATGGCTTTTGTCCGTCGAATTTGTGAATGGTGCGTCAAGCAACACGCAGCGATTCCGATCTACGATCGCCGAGATTGCCTCTTCACTGCAAATGTTCATGTCCATAGATACCATTGCCGTAGACGCATCCTTGCCAAACGCACGTTTCACAGACACGATCGCTGATTCCGGCATAACGCGATGCAGAATCTTCTTAGCGCGGCGAAGCCGCCTGCTCCACGCGCCTTCCAGGTTTGCCGTCGGAATTTGGAAAGCTGCCACGCCTCCGGGTTTCAGTATCCGCAAGAATTCCCCGATGAATTTGCGCTGACACGAGGCGGGAATATGTTGGAGAACGATGTGCGAATAGACGAAATCGATTGAACCAGATATGACCATGCCGAGATCGCCGTGTGCGTTGACGATGTACCGCGCCTGATGTGGGTCCGCTGCGGCGTATTCTCGAGCCCTATCAATCATGGTTTGCGACACGTCGATGCCGGTGCCGTCAGCGAAGTACTCCATAAGCGCGCGTGTTACTCTCCCAACGCCACAGCCGAAATCCAGGAAGCAACCCCCAGCGCTTTGGGCCAGACCTAGCTGTTGAAGTCGACGCATAACGATGCGAACCTCTTCGCGTCCGGTGGCGAAGAACTCGCCCTCATCCCATGATTGCGCCTTTTTCCGATTATCTGTAAGTACAGCCCACAATGCATTTGATTGCGCGTTGTTTTCCCATTCTCTTGCACTACGTTGAAGCGACGCCATATCGAACTCCTTGCTTAGACGACCCCAATTATGCCGCGCCGCGCGACGTCTCCACGAGCGCAGCATGCCATTGCCGCACCGCATGCTTTGCGGGAACTTCGAAATATTTCCAAACAAGAAATGCGATTGCCACGATCGCCGGCAAAAAAACCATGCCAGCCCAAGGCGTCAGTGCGGCAATCTTCTCGCGGAGGAATATCTGCGGCAGCCCGGCATAGAGGATCATTAGTGGCGTCTGCAGGAGGTAAACCGCATAGGAGATATTGCCAAGAAATGCAGAGACGCGCGCATGGTAACCAGGGAACTGCATCTTCGTAAAAGCAATGAGTGTTACCGGAAAAACAAAAACGACTATGCAGATGTCCAACAGCCACACCATCGACGTCGGTACCGTGTCACGCATGCAGATGGCGAGTAACACTATTCCAAGCCCCACCAGAGACGGCCAAACGCCGTACCGCCGCCGCCCCTTGAGGCCAGACCTGCAAATCAGGACACCCAAAAAAAAGGAGAACAGGACGCGTGGAATGGCGACGATCAGATCAGCGGTTTTATCGCCGATGTCTAACGAGTGTTTTTGGCTGGCAGCGGCGATAAGTAGAATACCGGCAAGACCAACGACAGAACATAATCGGCGCGTGCTCAGCAGCGGCCAGCAGAAAAAGAACAATACATTGACATAGAACTCGAAGAAAATTGACCACGTCGCGCCGTTGAACGGAAACAACGAGTCCAGACCATAAGGCTTCAGGAAATTTGGGATCAGCAGGAGGTTTCCGAAGAGAGTGAGAAGCGCTGGCTTGCTGTCGAGAACATGATGGTCTTGATAGAGTTTAGCCATCACTACGGCGAACCCAGCCAGAGTCGTTGCCCAAAAGAGCGGATAAAGCCGTGCGAGTCTTTGCGCGCAGAAGGCGCCGACTTTCATGCCTGCGGCGATTCTAGGATCGTAAGTCCTCGCGATCACAAAGCCGCTGAGCAGAAAGAACATATCGACACAAAGATAACCGCCGGGCAGCAAGTGAAAACCCGGTTTCAACATGAAGCCCGTATGATATAGACATACCGACAACGCGGCGAACCCGCGCAACAGATCAAGAGAATGGAGATATGGCTCCTTCGTGCGGATTGCCGTCATTGACCGTGCCCGCCGTTACGCTGTTCCATGATATTAAAAAGTAATTTCCGAAAAGCGCAGAGATGAGGCTCTGGCGCAAAGCGCTCGCGGACGCGCTCGTAATTGCCGAGGAGCGTGTTGCGATATCGCTGCCCGTCCCGTACCAGTGCGTGGAGTCCCTCGGCAATGGCGCGGACGTCACCCATTGGCACCCTGACGCCTACGTCGAGGCCGTCAAGGTATCCGTCGATGCCTGACTCCGCCGTATAGAGAATTGGCAGGCCAGACAAAAGCGCCTCAACATAGACCATGCCGAAGGTCTCTTTCCTAGCGGGCAGCACGAGTGCCCCATAACGTGGCATCGCCCTGAGGACCTCCTCATGCGTCATGACTCCAAGAAATCTCACAGAAGACGCGACGCCAGCCCCTTCGACCATTCTCTGGAGCCTTGCGGTAATTTCAGGTCGGGACCAACCGATTATGTCCAGCCGTATGCCTGAAACCTTTCGGCTTGTCTCCGCCAAGGCGGCAATCAGGTCATGAAGGCCTTTGCGTCGGTACATATTGAGATCGAGGACGGACACCATCGCGCGATCATCGCGTGGTACGGCCACCGTCGTTGCCGGTCTGGTCGAAAAGTTCGGCAACAACGCTTGTCGCCGGACGAGCCCCGGGTAGCGCGCCTCTATGCGCTTTCTGAACCAAGCGGACACGAACAGCAGTGCTTCGGCTTGCGCAATAACTTTACCAAAGAGGGACCGCAATTCCGGCTTGAACCGGAAGAATTTATCTTCAACCTCTCCACGAACGCTGCAGACATAGGGAATGCCGAAAAACTGCCACAACCTGTATGCCACGACTCCTTCTATCGTCAGCTTGTGCGCCATGATGAGATCCGGCCGGACTCCAAGATCGGCAATGATGCTACGCACCTGGATTGCGACGCGGTTCATGGCATTTCGATGGAACACCCCAGCAGGCAGGGACCAATAGCCAAGTGCAAATAATGTTTGTCTCGACTCCCCCTCACATCGCTGCAGGTAGCATTGCCCGATGTGCGCCCTGCGCTTTAGCGAGACGATGATATGATCACAGTCGTCAAGCAGATTTATGAAGTTTTTGACCGCCAGAGTGGTACGGTCCCGCACGGGATCCGGGTAGTCACCGGTTATGTGCAGAATCAGCGGGCGCCGTACAAATTTCGCTGTGCTTGACCCGTCCGGTTCATCCAAAAAGGCGTCTAATCCATATGCCGTCATGCCGCTTGAGCCGCACGCCGGCGGGTATCCAGGCTACCATTCACATCCAGAGACCCGGTGAGCGATGGCTCACCGAAACCTTGATTTAAGACGTTCACCAGAAAGGATGCGTTTCCGATTACGTAGCGACGCCATAGACGGCGAGGCTCAAGTACCAAGCGGAAAAGCCATTCCGCACGACACCAGCGAACCCATGCGGGAGCACGCGGAATCGTCCCGGAAACAAAGTCAAACAAGGCGCCAACGCCGAAAGCTACCTTGCATCCCGTTTCTGCCAAATGATCGGCGATCCACATCTCTTGCAAGGGATTGCCGAAGGCAACAAGCAGAATATCCGCGCCACTGCGGCGGATTTTCTTGACGACGTGGCTCGTTTCAGAAGGAGCAAAGTAGCCGTCGTTATAGCCTACGACGCGGTGCCTTGTGAATTTTGCCGCCAATTTGATTGCCGCTTGTGTCACGACATTTTGACGGGCGCCCAATAGATAAATGCCGTACGACCGGTGCGTTCGCTTCAGATATTCAATCGTGAAGTCCGTGCCGTTGAGATTTTCAGGAAACCGACGTCCATAGAGCCAGTAACTGGCAATATCGACGCCGATGCCGTCGTTCAGCACGAAATAGTTGCGCAAGCAGCGAAGATATTTTCGATCCTTACGGGCAATGTTTGCTCCATGAGCATTCAGAAAGGCGACCTGAGCCGTATGACCTGCATCGACCTCCGCATCAAGCCGGCCGACGGCCTCCTCCCTGGTCGTCACGCTGACCGGCACACCGAAGATCGTCCGCTGATGCTCGCCGAGTACCCTGTCGTAGATCATATCGATCTTTCGTGCCACGGCCGGCCAGGCGTACGCCTGCACGGCTTCCCGCCCTAGTCCTCTAATAGCCTCATAATTTCGTGAAATCTCCGGAACAATCTCCAGAAATCGTTTCGCCGCGATATCGCAATCGGAAAAATCTGCAAGTAAGCCAAGTCCAGTTTTCTCATGCAGACGGCGAAATGCCGGAATGTCGTTTACAATCGGAAAAAGCCCTGCCGACATGCCCTCCACGACGGCAATCCCGAAACCTTCATATTCCGACGCGCTGACGATGAACGATGCTCTCGCGAGTTCAGCTGCAATGTCGGCATTCGTCAGACTTGTCTGTATAGTTACGGAATCAGTTAGGCCACGTCCCGCCACCTGCGCCTGCAAGTCGGTAAGCTTGACATCCCATTCAACGCCAATGATCGCAAGTGACCATCCTGGATCGCGCACCCTCAGCGCTGCAACGAAGTCAAGCACGCGATCCAACCGCTTATGTGACGAAAAGCGCCCTATAGCGACCAAGTGCTTGCAGAATGTGCCGCTCGAACAATTCGCAAATTTTTTGATGTCGACGCCGTTTTCAACCAACTCGACCGGTTGGTGTGCAATTTTCGCAAATAAATCACGGTCATTCACACTCGACGCCAAAACCGCCCGGTACGCCCACAACGACGTTCGCGTCATAGTATGGAAGACCATCTTCTTGACGGTTGCGGCATAAGAGGTATGAAAAAATCCGCCATGTGTTGACACAACCAGCGGCTTCCCATGCCGCAACCTTGCCCATGCCAAGGCATCAAAAAAGAAATCTATACCATGAACATGGATCAGATCGCAGTCATCCAGATGCCTGAAAACATCAAGGGCAATCGGATATCTATGAGATCCGCGGTAAGAAATGCGCTTCACATTACAGGCGCCAACCGTCTCTGATGCTGGAAGTTCGTGCGATGTGTCTGTGAACAGGCGATTAAGAGTCAGAACGGTGACGGCGTGTCCCAAATTGCTCTGTGCCTGTGCCAAGTTGGCGACGTAGTCTTCAAGTCCGCCTATTCCGGGCTTGAACTGTCGAACGACATGCAAAACGCGCATGATGACCTCAATACATGTTAGGCAGTGGAGCCCCGATGCAGGCCCGGAGCTTCCCGAAATTCAGCCAACCGCGTATGCGAAACTTCAGCGCAATTGCCCGTACCAGCACCAAAAAGATGACGGACGCGCTCACAAAAGCGAGGACCTTCACGGATGTCACGGCGAAGAATCCAAACTGCCCGACGGGCGTCAGTGCGCGTAATCTGATCAAGGCATAGGAATGTCCCGCCCGGACTGCGCGGCGGCGTAGGTAGGCGCCATGCAGGCGCTCCGGCATTATGCGCTCTCGCACAATCGCTTCGTTCGCCACCACGATTTGCAGGCCAGCGAGATGCAGCCGATTGAAGAAATCGGTATCTTCTCCACCGGTTCTTCCAAACGCCTTGTCGAAGCGCACACCGCCGGTGAGAACGGCATTGCGATTTAGCAACGCGTTGGCAGTCGAGCCGGTTGCTCTAATTGTCCCGGTCGGTCCCCAGTTGCGTGACAGCGGATCGGCCCTGCGTAGCCACTGCGGGGTTCCGATCGGATAAACCGCCTGAACGCGACCAATAACGACATCGGCACAATAGCTCTGTGCCGCCGAAAGAAGCGTCGCAAGCCAATTGGGATCCGCCACCTCATCGTCGTCGATGAAGGCCAACCACTCTCCGGCGGCCAAGGCAAGGGCGCGATTCCGAGCAAGCGCGATGTTCTGCACCGGCTCGACCGCATACTTCACCGATATGAAGGCGGAAGATGCCTGGCGCCCCACCGTCGCTTCCGCAGACCTAACGGCGTCATTGTCGACCACAACGATTTCCGTCTGCACGCCCGCCGGCAGCACCTGCGCCGCAATGGACTCCAGCGTGTCGGCCACACTAGGCCTTTTGAACGTGCAGATGCAGACCGAAATCAGCATGCCGGCACCCAAGCGTCGGAAAACGCGAGATTGCGCGTTCGTGTGGGTTTCATGCGCGCGACGGTGACCGCGACTATCAGAAAAACAATCCACGCCGGCTCGAAGCGACGAAATGCTGACGACTCGAAGAAGTTGTGCAGCACGAAAAACAAAGAGATCGCCAAAAAGAACACACCGCCTCTTACCCGCAGCGCGCGGCTACAGTGGCCGAACGTTGTCGTGACAAAGCCAATAAAGATCGCTAACCCGACGCCGCCAGTCTCAAGAAGAATGTCGAGGTAGCCGTCATGCGACTGAAGGATATTCGAAAGAAACGCGTTGTTGGAGAAAGTTGCAGCCGAGTTTGTTCCAACGCCCCAAAATCCGTTGAACCCAAATCCAGTGATCGGTCGGATTAGAAACTCGGACCAAGCAAACGCCCAGATATCCGTGCGGCCAGTGAAGGTGGCCCCCCCAAACAGTACCTTTAATATATCCTGATAACGCACGCCGCTGCCCATCGCGACGAGCGTGACGATAAGCGCCGCAGTTGCGGTTCCCCATACGACATAGACGGGCCTAACGCGTAATCCGCGGGCAAGAAAGGCCGCCGCATAGGCGACCAACGGAATAGAAAAGGCCAAGATGAACGATGTTTTGGATCGGCTGGCAATAAGCAGGAGGCCAGACATCACAAATCCCAACCGGCAGACGGTTCTCTCCATGGAAAGGGGAGCGCCGAGTCCGGTCGAAAATCCAATAAAGGCCATTGCAGCAGCCGCGCCGAGTTCATTCTTCTGACCGAAGAGTCCGGCGTAACCCAACGCCGTTGGATGTGTAACAGCCGCGGCGGCGACATTGATAAGAACAACGACAAACAACACATAAAGGACAATCCGGCGCACGCGCCGCGCATTTCCTATCATTGCGACGGAAAGCCATACCGACCCGACGATACAAAACTGCAGGATGAGCCGGCGCCATGCCACATGAGGGTCGACGGCCCAGAGCATCGTTGCCGTGCTCCAGGCCAAATAAGCGACCAAGGGCCAAAGCGCCCAAGCATGCCGCAATATCGGCGTGCGGCGCATCCCTGCCACTATAAGACAGGCGATGAAGAGCATGAGCCAAAAAGCTTGGTTCGCAGTATTGGACGCGTCCGCCGTCACATTAATCGTCGGATCAAGATCTCCACGATTTAGGAATGTCCCGCTGATGATCTGCGTCAGAAACAACGAATACAGCAGTACTAAGCAAAGAAATACGGACGGGACGAGCGTTCCCGAGGCTGCCTCACATTCCGTCGCAGCAACGTTATTGTGGAGATCGAACTTTTCCGTATCTATCGACAACTGCTCCGGCTCCCCAATGCGCGACGTCAATTCGTGTACTCGTTTGGGATCACGTGGCTCGGTCGACGTAGACCCGGCGTCCGCAACGGATGATCCATAATGTGGACAAGGTAGATTTGTTCGATCCATCTTGGGTTCTTGAAAAGGCGGCGGCTGCGCAGCATCGGAAAGGGTGCGATTTTCCGATGTTCGTTTTCATCGTTGAATTCGTTAATGGCTAGCAGCTCGCCGCACCACGGGTTTGCAGTCTCGATAACCGTGTCATCAAGATAAAGCAGTGCTGCCTGTAGATAGTGTTCGGGGGCGCCATTGAATATTTCGAGCGCGGTCTTTGTTGAAGAGTAGTAGTCGAGATCCATGGACACGAAGGCCAGCGGCGCTCTCGGCGATAACTTTGCGAGAAATGCGGGCACGGTGTCTGCGACATTACCCAGGACTAAACTGGCGAAGGGCGGTAGGGCAGCGTTGAGACGTTCAACATCCATCGGGAAGTCGTTCTGCTGGAACATCTCCGGATGATCGCGATAATCGACGGCAGCCGGCATTCCACTCCCTGTATCGAAGCCAAAGACTTCGAATTCCACGCCCGTCACCTTGGTTACGGACACGGCAATCCTGCACATGTTGAGCAGTCCGGCGCCGTTTGCCACGCCGAATTCGACGAGCGTGAGCTTCTTCAGCCCCGCTTCGCGTGCCTTATCGGCGGCATGGAGAATCGGAAAAGCGAATTGTTGCCGAATAATGAGGTCATGATTCACTTTGCTCCGGAAGGAACCAAAAAGAGCCACGAAGGCGGATACCAGATTGAGGTGTAGCGGCTCCGTTAATCGCTCAGCCAAGACACGGCTTCGGCGAGAAGATCGCGCCAAGCGCTTAAACACGTAGCGATCGATCATTGCTGCGCCGGCCGGAGGAACCTGCTTTGGCTCCAACTCGAGTCCGGATGGCCGTCGTTCGGTGACAGTGTCAGTCGTTCCTATGGTCATGGCTCTTTCCTATTTCCAGCCCGCAGCCATCTTCGCCAACGCGCGACACGCTGGCGGCGGAACTTGTGCCACCGGGGCATGCTTTCGAAGCAACGGCAAATGAGAGGCTACAAACCCCAGAACCCCAACGCTGTGATAACGTTGTGAGAAACCTGTGACCCGCTAGGGCTCATAGGTTTTACGGAACTGCGGATGCTTCACACTCGACGTCGCGCTGGCGACGAAACAGCACCACCGTCCACATGGCCGCAGCCATGACGCCATGACAGAACATGTTAGCTATCGCCGCGCCAAATACCCCGTATCGAGGAATGAGTACGAAACAGAGCACGATCATTAAGCCTGCCGAGCAAGCTTGCACCCGTGTTCTGGACGATTGGTGCCCGCTCACGGTCAATGCATCCCCGCCAATGTTATAAGCCGCATGTAACGTCGGAAGAATTCCAAAAATGCGAAGCATTTCGGCGCTTTCGGCATATTGACGGCCTAATATCTTCGGAAGTACGAAGGAAAAAAGCTCGATACCCACCCCTGCCATCAGCCCATACGCCAAGCCGAAGGGCAGTAGCCGCAAGGCGAAATCCGAACTGCGTCTTATACCGCGCCGCCCGTGCCGGAAAAATCTGGCGTAGGCCGCATACATCAGGGCACGCACCGGAACAATCGAGGCGTCGGCCACACGGAAAGCCGCAGCGTAAATGCCGGCGGCATGTAGCGTCGCAAGCCGACTGAGTAGCGGCTTGTCTATGTCTCGCAGTAGAAAATACAGTGTAGACTGCATCGAAGAGTGGAAGCCAAAGTGCAGATCTTCCTTTGCGAAGAACCATTTTGGCATTCCGAAATCACTGACCACCCAGATGCAGGAGGCAATGGCTGCTGCTGCGGCGCCACCCGCGTAGAAATAGGCCCAGTGCGCGATATCCAGGTTTTTGACTGTAAGCGTCGCCAACAACGCGGCAAGGAGCCGCCCGGCGCTGAAGCCGATATTGAGAATCGCGGACTTATGTACTCTGTCCAAGGCCTGATAACAGGCCGCGCAAAGCAGATTTACTCGCAGAAAGAAAAGATCGCCCACCGCAATAATGGCAATAAGTGGCCAACTTATATGCGCACCACTAACGAATGAAACGGCAAAAACCGATACGACGACAAGCACCGGTGTTGTTAGGGCCAGGCTCAGAAGACCACCGCCGAAATAGGCGGGCAGTTTGCCGGAGTCGCGCGACACATTTTTAACCAGAACGATCTCACAAGACAGACCGGCAAAGGTCGAGATAATTGCCACCAGCGCCGTAACGCTGATAAAAGCACCATAGTCGGCCGCCCCGAGCATGCGCGCCACGACAATGAACAGCGCACTCTGCAGCAACAGTCTGCCGGCATTGCCCGCGGCGACGACGCCGGCATTGGTGGCCAATTTGGCTCGTGCAAGCTCAGAAAAACTTTGAATTTTTGCAGCCAACCGCACTCGCTCCCCCTTCCGGATCGAGTAAGAAATGGCTGCGCGGGTTCAAACAATACAGAAAGAGTCCGCAAGGGCAACTGCCCGATCATGGGCGATGGAACACACCATCGCCTGCTTGCAACTTGTCCGGATTGCGTTGCTATAATCGCCCGCTTGAAAGAAGAACGAAACGCGGGATGATTTCGTCGCCCATCACCGACATCATGCTTGAATCAACGACGCGCAACGATAGACCATTCATTGGTCTAAGCGTTCGCGCCGGCGCTTGGATCGTTGTCCCCCGTGCCAGGCGCATGTCGTGTGACGGACTTGCTATATACAATCCTCAAAGACTAAAAGGCCTGCTAGCGAAAGCGCTCGTCCAACACGGCCTCTGGTCTCCGCCAACCGTCTACCTCAGGGACGACGTCGTATCCGAAATCGAGGCGGTTCTCGCTGATTGTCTGAACCACAAGTCCGTTAGTTGTGCTTTTTATTTTCGATCCCCGGGTCTGTTTTCAAAGACGATCATCCTCGCGCTCGACGGCAATGGCCACGCCGTAGCCTATGCCAAACTCGGCTCGACGGCAGAGAGCAACAAAGCTGTAACGCATGAGGGTGATGTACTTGAGCGATTGGCGCGGGTACCATCGCTTGCCGGACGAATTCCGCACGTCATTGCGCGAACAGCTTGGCGGAACTTTCCCATGCTACTCCTTTCGGTTGGTCCGTCACGGCGTCCGCCTCGCGCCTTTGGCGCCGCCCATCACGATTTTCTACGCCACCTCAAGATTGCCACTTTGGACCGCATGCCACTGGTCAACAGCCTGATGTGGAAAACAATCTCTGCACGCCACTCAGCCGTCGAAAACAGTCTAGAGCCATCTTGGGCAAATCGCTACAAATGGGCCTTGACGGAAGTGGGCGAACGTGTCGGACGTGGCGCGCTTGAGCTCAACCTTGCGCATCGTGACTTTGTGCCTTGGAACATGCGGCGCGGCGAGGACAATACGCTGTTCGTATTCGATTGGGAGCTTGCGCAGAAACAATGCACGCCGGGCTGGGACTTTTTCCACTATCATCTTGCAGGCCGCCTGCTGCGCGCGATTAGGATTGGACGGAGCGACGTAGTGCAACTGCTCCAGAATGCCGAGTGTCGCGGTATTGTGCCGGCCGATGGTTATTTTCTTGCTTATCTCGTGGACGTCGGGCTGTTCCTACATGACCGGCTTCTACGATCACCTGCGACGCAGGAAAATAGCTTTCTTAAACTCGTCGAGAGCGCCATCGAAAGCTTCCGGCGTGGGAAAGAGCGCAAACCTGCCGTACCCGCCGCCGCACTGGCCCGCGGCATATCTGGATAGCCGCCGCAGCCGCCATACCCTGCCTTCATGTTTACAAACGGCCCACATCACTTTCGAGGGGATAGTCTAGGATTTTCCCGGGAGCACATTCGGTATCAGGCGGGCATTTTAGTATTCTTACGATCATCCATCACCGCGAGGCGGTGGCCGGGCTGACGGGAGTCATGAGATCATCGCCGTCGCTGGCGAAGCGAAGGCACCAACCGTCGATCCCGGAATCACGCAGATATTGCAGCCGCTCTCCGATGCCACCGCACAAAACTGATCCGAGCGTGCGAGGTTCACGCCCTTTCCACGACACTATTGGAAAAAAAAGACGGTATTTTTGACGGTATTTCGATCTTCCAAACAAAAAACATCCAATGAAATCAATGAGAGTAAATCCTAGTCCCCCCGCCAGCACCAGCTCCATTATGCATCAAGCCCACCTGCCGGAAGCGCGGCTATTGCCGCGACACCGCACGTGAACAGCCCCCTCAAACAGTGCGCTGCTTGAGATGTCCCGCGTCCGCGGAGCGCCGTGCGGTCCTGCTCTTTTAGCTCGCCTTCGCCACGCGCAAAACCCCCGCCGACGGCGTGGCGCTTTTGAGTTCCTTGCGAAGATCTTTGAGCGTGCCCTCAATGTGCCGCGTGCTAAGCATCGCGACTTTGTCGGCCTCGCGCTTTTTCCAGGCCTTGAGCAATTCGTTGTGCTCGCGGCTGGCCCGCAGGTTCCGCCCACTCGGGCTCAAGTGGACGTGTACATAGCGCTCCGCTAGAACGTGCAACCTCTCGACCAGCTGTACGGTGATAGGACCGCCAGCGGGACGGATTAAAGCGACATGAAAAGCCCGGTTGAGCGTTTCGCTTTGATGCCCTCCGTTTTCCATATCGTCGTTGAGCATCCGCAAAGCCACGGTCGCAGCCTCACGCTCCATATCCGTCGCCAAAGCCGCTGATCTGGCTGTGGCTTCCGGTTCCAGTTTGAGGCGCAAGGCAAAAATCTCTTCGGCCTCGTCGGCAGAGAGCGGCCGCACGACAAAACCGCGGTTGGGCTGCGAGCTGAGGAGGCCTTCCTGCTCCAACCGGCCGAGGGCTTCGCGCAGGGGAATCTTGCTGACGCCGAGGTCGATTGCGATCGCCTCCTGGCGCACCGGCGTTCCGGGTGCGATCTCACCTTTCAAAATCTTGCCACGAATGATCTCAAAGGCCTGATCCGATAAAGTCCGAGCGATGATGCCCATAGGTGCTAGATCGCCTCCCGACGCGAACCGACTGAAAGCCGGTGTTCTTCCTGCGCCAGCTTTGGTGGTAACCGAAGACATATGAGATGTAAAACCTGCCCGCTTCACGTGCACTTCCGCTCTTTTCTTTGTGCTGCGGTCCGAAGATTCGACGCCCGCTACGCCGGACGTTTTGGATCGCGCCTTCATGCATTCCCACCCATCTACACCACCTGAAACCCGCGCCAGAACGGATCGGCTTGGTCTATCCAAATGGTACTGGTTCCTGTCGAAATCGCCGAACCCTCTATCGAGGGGATGATCGCCGCCCGGCCGGCCAGATCGATCGAGGCTTCAACCCGGCCAATGAACCGGCTGCCGATGTAACTTTCATGGACGAATCGCTCGCCAACCTTCAATCGCCCCTTCGCAGCCAGTTGCGCCAAGCGCGCCGACGTGCCCGTGCCGCATGGACTGCGGTCAATGGCACGCTCGCCATAAAAAACGGCGTTACGGCCGTCTGCATCCGCCGCCTTCGGGACATCCGCCCACAACACATGACTGACGCCGTGGATGGTAGAATCAAGCGGATGAACCGGCTCGACCGCTTCCCGCATCAGCCGCCGCACGATGGGGCTCAATTCCAGCAAGCGCGCAACCCCCAACGAATCCAAGTCAGTATAACCGCCCTGCGGCTCGATAATGGCATAATAATTACCGCCATATGCGACATCGACCGTCAAAGGACCCAGCCCCGGCACGTCGATCTTCACACCCTCGGCCGCCAGGTAGCTCGCGACGTTGCGCAGCCGCACTGATGTGACCCGGCCGCCGTCTTCTGAATATTCCGCCTGGATCAGGCCGGCAGGCGTTTCGATGGAAAGCCGGCCAAGCTGGCGCGGCTGGATCAAGCCGTTTTCCAAACCGAAAGTGACCATGCCGATGGTGCCGTGCCCGCACATCGGCAAACAGCCGCTGGTTTCGATGAAGAGGATGCCGATGTCGGCCCGCTCGTCCGTCGGGGGATAAAGAAAACCGCCAGACATCAGATCGTGGCCGCGAGGCTCGAACATCAGCCCAGTCCGGATCCAATCGAAGCGAGCCAGAAAATCCTGACGCCGCTCGCTCATCGAATTGCCGTGCAGCAACGGGGCGCCGCCGACTACCAACCTCACCGGATTACCTGCCGTATGTCCATCGATGCAGAAAAATGTATGACGCATCATGCGCTCATGGGGCGCGTAGCGGCTGCCTTTTCGACCATTGCGATAACCTCCTTGCGACGATCGCCACTCAGGGATAAACGCGGCGGCCGAACGCGCTCAGACCCGCGGCCCATCACGCATTCGGCGAGTTTGATTGATTGTACCAAATCATGTTGCGCGTCCAAATGCAGAAGCGGCATGAACCAGCTATATATCGCAAGCGCGGTTTTCAAATCCCCTTTGCGAACTGCTTCCACCAAAGCCAATGATTCCTTCGGAAACGCGTTGGTGAGCCCGGAGACCCACCCGCGCGCGCCGAGAAGCATCCCTTCGAGGGCGACATCATCGAGTCCTGCGAACAGCGTGAAGCGGTCCCCGAACAAATTGGGCAAATCGACGAAGCGGCGCGTATTCGGCGCGCTTTCCTTGATCGCGACGATATTTTTCACGTCAGCCAGTCGCGCCAGCACGTCCGTGGAAATGTCGACGCGATAAGCCGGCGGATTGTTGTAGAGCATGATCGGCAAGTTCGTTGCAGCGGCGATCGTGCGGAAGTGATACTCGAGTTCATTGTCGGTTGGCACATAGACCATTGCCGGCAGAACCATCAGACCATCGACGCCCAATTTCTCGGCCTCCCGGGCGACAACAACCGCTTGCGCGGTCGTAAATTCGGAAATGCCGGCAATCACCGGGACGCGGCCGGCCGAGACATCGCGTGTGGCCGCCATGACAGCGAGCTTTTCTTTGAAATCGAGCGTATTGCCCTCGCCGACGGTACCCAAAATCACCAACCCGTGGACACCATCGCGAACCAGCGCCTCTTGAACTTTCTGCGTGGCATCGATGTCTAAAGAAAGATCCTCTGTGAATTGTGTGGTGGCGGCGGGAAAAACTCCGGACCAGCCGGGAGAAGTCGTCATATGATATTGTACCTACCTTATTTTCGTCTACTGTATACGATCCTGAGATCGAGAAGACAAGAATGTCCGGATCGCAAAACACAAAATCCGCGATCGTGGTCGGCGGCGGTGTGATCGGCGCGGCCTGCGCATATCGCCTGCAGGAAGCGGGCATTCCGACTACGGTGTTGGACGAAGAAAGCGAGATTCCATCGGCTTCTTGGGGCAACGCTGGGCACATTGCGACGGAACAGATCAGCCCGATGGCCTCGCCCGACATCATCCGTACGATTCCGCAGCGAATGTTCGCAGCCGGCGGCCCACTCGACTTCTGCTGGCAGGACATTGCGATCTGGATGCCCTGGGCGGTGCGGTTCCTGCGGGCTTGCACTCCGACGCGACATGCGCGCGGGCGCTCGGCATTGACCGCCATGCTCGAACACGCCCTGCCCGCGTGGCGCCGGCTCGCAGCGGCCTCGGGCAAACCGGACTTACTGATGGAACACGGACACTTTGTCTTGTGGGAAACCCCATCGTCCGCCGCCCGCGGCCGCGCCGCATGGACCAGATTGGATGCAGCCCGCATTGGCGACATCGACCGCGGACAATTGGCTGGGCTTTGTGATCGCCTTGCCATTCCGATCGAAGACGGCGTGGCCTTCAAGGGCACCGGCCAAGTCTGCGATCCCGCCTTGGCGATGGACGCCATCAAGCAGGCACATCGACGGGCGGGCGGCGACTGGCGACGCTGCACCGTCAACGCTCTAGTCCGGCGCGGAGACGCGGCGGCGCTTGTCCTCGACGACGGCGGACGGATTGGTGCCGATCTCATCGTTATTGCAGCCGGTGTCGGTTCTCGTGCTCTGATGGCCGGGATCGGCGTCTATGCGCCCGTCATCGCCGAGCGCGGCTATCACGTCGAAGGTGCTGTGGCGGACGATTGGCCGGCCGGCCTGCCGCCACTTGTGTTCGAGGACCGTTCGCTTATTGCCACCCGTTTTGGCTCCCGGCTGCGGGTATCCAGCTTCGTGGAGTTTGGGCGCCGGGACACGCCGCCTGATCCCCGCAAATGGGCCCGGATCGAACATCACATTCGCAAAATCGGATTGCCGATTAAAAAGCCGTTCTCGCGCTGGATGGGCGCACGCCCCACGCTGCCGGACTATCTGCCCGCAATCGGCATACACCCGGATATGAACAACCTTCTCTACGCCTTCGGCCATCAGCATCTGGGCCTGACTCTGGCAGCCCTTACAGCCGAGATCGTGACGGATCTGGCCTGCCGGCGTGCCCCTGCCGTGGATCTTACGCCCTTCGATGTCGGACGCTTCGCGGCGCGAAGCGCATAGCGGCACCCGTCGCCGCAATCTCTTGCCATCCTCGTTGCGCGTCATATTGTATCTTGTATACTATATTCTCATGTTACGCTGACGAAGGGGTTAGGACCGGCGATGCTTTCCAAACTTGCGAATGCTTTTGCCTGCGGGCTGTGCCTGGTGACTGCAGTGGCACTTACTGCGTGTTCGCAGGAGCAACATCATCGCCCCAAACCTGCAAAGCTTGTTGCGAAGAAGGATCACAAGAACGACACGCGCATGTCGTTCCGCTTCATCGGACCGGAACACGGAAATCGCATCGCCTCTATCGCGGGCGTTCCCGGCAACACCACGACCTATTATGCCGGCGCATCCTCCGGCGGATTGTGGAAGTCCAGCGACGGCGGCAATGACTGGAAGCCGATCTTCGAAAAGAAAGGCGCCGCCGCAATCGGTGCGATTGCCGTAGCACCCTCCAGCGCCAACATCGTATGGCTCGGCACCGGTGAGCCTTGGGCCATCCGCGACATCGATATCGGTGGCAATGGTGTCTACAAGTCGACGGACGGCGGCACCAATTGGCGCCACATGGGCCTGACCAAGACAGGCCGCATCGCGCGTATCATCGTCGATCCGCAGGACCCACAAACCGTGTTCGTCTGCGCCGAAGGAAGGCTGACCGGCCCGCAGCAAGAACGCGGCGTCTTCCTGACCCACGACGGCGGCAAAACCTGGACGCGCTCCCTATTCGTCGATCCCAACACGGGCTGCTCCGGCCTTTCGATGGATGCCCACGATCACAACACGCTGTTCGCGGGCGCGTGGCAGATCGTCATGCATAGCTGGGGCGAATTCAGCGGCGGCCCGGGCAGTGGCGTTTACGTCACCCATGACGGCGGCAAAAGCTGGAACCGCATCACCGGTCACGGCCTACCGCATTCTCCAGTCGGCAAGATCGACGTTGCGGTTGCACCATCCGATTCGAACCGCGTCTATGCGCTGATCGAAACACACGACCAAGGATCTTTCTGGCGATCGGACGATGGTGGCCAGAGTTGGCGGACGACCAGTTGGGATCGCACGCTCATCGGGCGCGCGGGCTATTACATCCGCATAGCGGTTTCGCCCAGCGACGAAAACAAGATTTATCTAGCGAATAGCAGCTTCCATGTCTCCACGGATGGCGGCGAGACCTGGCCCGAAAAGAAGTGGGGTGGCGACAACCACGACATCTGGATAGACGCCAAAGACGCCAGCCACTTCGCAATCACGTATGACGGTGGGTTCTCCATCACGACCACAGGCGGCAAAGGCTTCCATAACGTCTACCTGCCGGTGGGCCAGATGTATCACGTCGCAGTCGACGACCAAATTCCCTACTATCTCTACAGCAACATGCAGGACGACAGCACAATGCGTGCGCCCAGCATTCCGATCGGCGGCGGCGCTTGGGGCATCGGCAACCAACAAGGCTGGGACTACAAGCTGGGCGGCTGCGAATCAGGATTTACGCTGCCAGATATCACGAACCCGAACATCGTTTGGGCGAGCTGCTATGCCGACGAAGTGACGCGCTGGGACGCGAAAACGCATGAAGCACGCTCCGTCAGTCCATGGTTTCACACGCTCGACTCCATGCCAAACCAGACCAAATACCGCTGTCATTGGACCTCACCGCTGGCCATCGATCCGTTCGACCACAACACCGTCTATTACGGTTGCCAGGTCGTATTCAAAACCAGCAACGGTGGACAAAGCTGGAGCGTGATCAGCCCCGACCTGTCGACGCACGATCCCAGCCGGATTGTTTCTTCGGGCGGACTGATCGGCGACAATCTCGGCCAGTTCTATGGCGAAGTCGTGTTCGCGCTGGCGCCCTCCGCGATTCAAAAGGGCCTGCTGTGGGCCGGCACGAATGACGGCAAGGTCTGGTACACGCCCGATTCCGGTGGGCATTGGGTCGATGTCTCCGCGAGTATCGGCATGAAGCCATGGGGAACCATCACCAGCATTCAGCCCTCATTCTTTAAACCCGGCACGGCTTACGTCTCGGTCGATTATCATCTGGAAGACGACCGCGATCCCTACATCTACAGGACCGCGGATTTTGGAAAGACGTGGACACGGATCAGCACCAACCTGCCGAGGGGTGAGCTCGCCTACGTCCGCAACGTATCCGAAGACCCCAATTGCGAGGGCCTTCTGTTCGCCGGCACGGGTGAAGCGCTTTACTACTCCCTCGATGACGGCGGCCACTGGGCAGAACTGGACGACGAACTACCGCACTCGCCCGTCACGTGGACTGTGGTGCAGAAGCGCTTCCACGATCTCGTCGTCTCGACCTGGGGACGCGGTCTCTATGTTCTCGATGACATCACACCGCTCGAACAGATGGCCGAGCATCCCACGGCGGACGATGTACGGTTGTTCATACCGCGACAAACCTATCGCCTGACGCGCGATCCACACGCCTACCTCAATTTCGCCTTGAAAAAAGCGCCGAAAGGCAAGGTCGAAATCCAGATCGCGGATGCAAGCGGTCATGTGATTCGCACGATGCGCCAAGACGGCCACCCCGGCCTCAACCGCGCCAACTGGAACATGTTCTATGACGAACTGACGCCGATTGTGTTGCGCACAATCCCGCCGGAGGATCCGCACATCTGGCAGGAATCCCGCTTCAAGGGGAAAGACTTCCGCCCGGTGACGCATTGGGGCATGCCTGCCGTGGTCCACGGTCCGCTGGCGGTGCCGGGAAAGTATCAAGTGCGCCTGATCGTCGACGGGAAAACCGAAACCGCGCCGTTGGAAATCCTTCGCGATCCCAATAGCGAAACGGATGCCGCCGGAATGGAAGCGACGCTGAAGCTACAACTGCGCATCTCCGACGACATCCACAAAGTCGCCGACATGGTCAATCTGGCCGAGCAGATGCGGGCGAGCCTGGAGAAGCTGAAAAGTAAGTATGCCAACGATCCGCAAATGAAGCGGGCCGTGGCGGGGCTGGACGGGAAAATACAGGGCGTCGAGTACCAACTCTTCTCGCGCGATCTCGCGCCCAGCGACGACAAATATTACGAGTCAGCCTACAAGGATTATTACAATCTGCTCTGGCTTAATGCGGAGATCGGCACAGGCGCCGGCGACGTGGCAGGCGGCGCCGATTTCGGGCCGACGGACACCGAAGCGACACTCCTATCGACCATCGAAACGCAGATGGCGAAAGACGTTGGCGATTATCAGACAGTGATGACGAATGCCGTGCCGGCATTCAATCGGATGCTCCAGGCCAAGGGCGAGAAGCCGCTAGATATGAATTTGCGGCCACTGCCCGATCTGGAGAAGGCGTATCCGCACGTGATGACCGACGCGGCCGATTCAGATTGATGCATACGATGGGCGCGCGGGATTTGTGTATAGCACTATCGAGCCCGGCAATTGGCAGTGCCTTTTGCAGGATTCACCGGCACTCGCTTTTGCCGACCGCGACCGTCCAACTGTTCCTCGTCAACGCTACCTGGGGTCAGACCGCGGCCTCCAGCAGTGACGACCGGAAAAAACTCGGGCAGATTGACGTCTGTGGCAGCAGCCTCCGGGACAATACGGCCGCCAAGCTTCAGCGCAGCATGCCCGAGGCGGAAGCCTCTTTGCCCCGCAAACGATTCCATGCTTTTGTTCAAGCATAGGAAGGATATGCCATGACGCACGGCATAGGCGGTTCCTCGGCCGGCGAAGAGTTAGCATCGATCAAGCCTTTGGCGGGCCGGCCGCCGACGATGCAGCCTAGTGTGTTCGAAGAACGACTGGAACGCGTGCGCGGCCTCATGCATGCCGCCGGAGCAGATGCCCTATTAGTCGGCGCCGGCGCCAATCTTCGCTATTTCGCGAATGTAGGCTGGGAAGCGACCGAACGGCTCGTGGCCATGGTTGTGCCACGCAATGGGCGACCTATCATCGTCTGTCCCACGTTTGAACTTAGCTCCCTTCATGCAAGCCTCGCGATCGAAGGAGATATCCGGTCCTGGCAGGAGGACGAAAGCCCAGCCGCTCTAGTCGGACACGCGCTGCGAGAGGTGGATGCCGATACGCTCGCACTCGACCCTGCTTTGCCTTTCGGCGTGTTCCATGCGTTACGGGAGATCGCGCCGTCGCTGGCCGTGATCAACGCAACGGCCCTGATCGACGCCTGCCGCAGCGTGAAATCCTCTTCGGAATTGACTTGCCTCTCCTATGCCAAATCCTTGACCTTGGCGGTACATCGCGCGGCAGCACGCATCCTACATGATGGCATCACGACGGGTGAACTACGGACGTTTATCGATGCCATGCACCGCAAGATGGGCGCCGACGGTGGGTCGACATTTTGCGCCGTACAGTTCGGGCAGGCGACGGCGTATCCGCACGGCATTCCCGGCGAGCAGACCCTGCACGAAAATGAACTGGTGTTGATCGATACAGGCTGCCAGATCCTCGGCTATCACTCCGACATCACCCGAACCTATATCTTCGGCGAACCGTCCCCCGAACAGCGGCGCGTCTGGGATATCGAGCACGAAGCGCAGGCCGCCGCCTTCGCCGCGGTCCGGCCGGGGATCCAATGCGAAGCAATCGATCGCGCGGCGCGCGACGTGTTGGAACGACATGGTTTCGGGCCCGGCTTTGTGACTCCAGGTCTGCCCCACCGCACCGGTCACGGTATCGGCCTCTCTATCCATGAAGCGCCATATCTGGTGCCCGGCGACCGTACGTCTCTCTTGCCAGGTATGTGTTTCTCGAATGAGCCGATGATCGTAGTGCCGGGCCGGTTCGGTATCCGCCTCGAGGACCATTTCCATGTTACCGAGAGCGGCGCGGCTTGGTTCACGCAACCATCGCCCTCGATCGATGCGCCGTTCGGCTGAACAAACCGCGGAGCAAATACGGATGCAAGGACGGAAGAGATGACACCATTCGCCGATCTGTGCACTTCCGTCATTTCCCGCCGCCGTCTGCTGCAGAGCGCTTCCGGGGCGGCCCTGATGGCTGCTTCAACGCCAGCCATCACTGCTTCGCCCGCCACACCGCGGGTGCGGGCAAAGAGCTTTCCCCTCGAATCCGTGCGTCTTCTCCCATCGCCTTATCGTACGGCAATGGAAGCCGATCTGAACTATCTCCATCTCCTCGAGCCAGATCGGCTGCTACACAATTACCGGATCCAAGCCGGCCTGCCGCCTAAAGGTGAAGCGTATGGCGGCTGGGAGAGCGAAAGCATCTCCGGTCATACCTTGGGCCATTACCTCAGCGCATGCTCGCATATGCACGCCCAAACAGGCGACGACGAATGCAGGAAAAAGGTCGTCTATATAGTCGACGAATTGGTGTTGTGTCAGGCGCAGTCGCCGGACGGCTATGTCGCCGGATTCACACGGAAGAAGGACGATAAAATCGAATATGGCAAGGTGGTGTTCGAGGAAATCCGGCGTGGCGAAATCCAGTCATCTGGATTCGATCTCAACGGCGCATGGTCGCCGCTCTACAATTGGCATAAGCTGCTGGCTGGCCTGTTGGACGCGGATCGCCATTGCGGCGCCGGAAAAGCCGTCACGGTTGCCGAACGGCTCGGAGGATATATCGAGGGTGTATTCGCCACTCTGAAACCAGTCCAGATCCAAACGGTTCTCGCCTGCGAATATGGAGGCATCAACGAGTCCTTCGCCGAGCTTTATGCCCGCACGGGTAATCGCCGCTGGCTACGGTTGAGCGAGACCATCTATGACCAGAAGGTTCTCGATCCACTGACGCTCCGGCACGACGATATCGCTTATCTTCATTCCAATACCCAGATTCCGAAGGTGGTCGGTCTCGCGCGGCTATACGAGCTGACAGGTGACGAGCGCTATGGTGTCGCGTCATCCTTCTTCTGGAGCGATGTGACGGAGCGATACACATACGTCATCGGCGGCAACGGCGACCGCGAATATTTCCAGGCTCCGATGACGATCTCCAAGCATATCACCGAGCAGACCTGCGAAACCTGCTCGAGCTACAACATGTTGAAGCTTACGCGACACCTATACGCACGCCAGCCGTCCGCGGCCTATTTTGACTATTTCGAACGAACCCATCTGAACCACATCCTGGCGCAACAGAACCCGCAGACCGGTATGTTCGCGTACATGACGCCGCTGATGTCCGGCACACACCGGAATTATTCCACGCCATTCGACGATTTCTGGTGTTGCGTCGGAACCGGAATGGAAAGCCATGCCAAGCATGGCGAGTCCATATATTGGCACACACGGGACACTTTGCTGGTCAATCTCTACATCCCGTCAACGTTGGATTGGACAGCCCAGAAGACAATGCTCGAGCTGACGACGAATTATCCCTTCGCGGACACGATACAGCTGAAATTTACGGCGCGGGACTGCCATTCGCCGCTAACCTTAGCCTTGCGCGTTCCGAGTTGGTGCACAGAGCCAGCTCTACAGATCAATAGTCAAGTCGTCGACATACGTGTCGACGCGGGCTATCTGCACGTGCGCCGTGCATGGAAAGCGGGCGATGTCCTGTCGCTCACGCTGCCACGTCGTCTCCGGCTAGAGCCGACGCTGGACGACGAGACCACCGTCGCGATGCTCTATGGACCGCTGGTGATGGCCGGCGATCTCGGACCGGCAACCGGCGAATGGAACGGCACAGCGCCCGTCTTCGTCGGGGAACAGCTATTGGAAAGTGTCGCTCCAGCAAACGAACTTGGCCAGGCAGCATTCCGTACGAGTGGTGTCGTGCGTCCGAGCGATCTCACGGTGAAACCTTTCGCCTTCCAGCATGAACGCAATACCGCAATCTATTTTCGGCGCTTCACGCAGGCGGGTTGGGTCGAAGAACAGGCGCGGTATCAAGCCGAACAGGAGCAGTTGAAAGACCTCGCAGCGCGTTCGTCCGACGTCATATATCTGGGTGAAATGCAGGCGGAGCACGATCACGATTTACGTTCCAAGAACTCCTATCCCGTAGTTTATCGCGGCAAACACGGACGCGATGCCCGTGCTGGCGGTTATTTCGAGTTCATTATGAAGACGCAACCTGGTCCGCTCGTCCTCGCGGCAACCTACTGGGGCGAGGAACGCAATCGCCGCTTTAAAATCTTGGTGGACGGCATTGTGATCGGCCGGGATGAACTGAACGGCGAACATCCCAGCAAATTCTTCGAGCGCGATTATCCGGTTCCCGCGGCACTGACGGCGGGCAGGAACAGCATCACGGTGCGTTTCGAACCAGAGACAGGTGCGTCAGCCGGCCCCGCCTTCGGCGTGCGGTTGTTTTGTCCAAAGACGGACAGCGCCGAGTAATAACGCTGTGCTTGTATATCATTATAAATCGTCTACAATATACATTATTATATCTGAAACCGACGAGAGCGGCGGGGTCTCGCACTCTCCACGTAAGGCGCTGCGATAACATTCTGTACACGAATCATATGGGTCGTGAACGGCGATAAGGTGAGCCAGGGGAATGAAGTTTCTGACACGCCGTAAAGCGCTCAATGCAATACACGGCGTGGACGTAAGCCGCCGCCTCAAGCCAACCTTGAGCTGGCCACACCTTGTTGCACTTGGCATCGGAGCCATCATCGGCACCGGCATCTACACCTTGACCGGCATTGGAGCGGAACGCGCCGGCCCCGCCGTCATATTAGCATTCGCAGCCTGCGGCGCGCTGTGCATTTTCGCAGCGCTTACCTACGCGGAGATGGCGACCGCCATTCCGGCCGCGGGCAGTGCCTATACTTATGCCTATTCCGTGTTGGGCGAAGGTGTGGCCTGGATCATCGGCTGGAGTTTGATCCTAGAATATTCCGTGACCTGCAGTGCCGTGGCTGTCGGATGGTCGGGTTATATGACTGGCCTGTTGACGAGTACGGGAATCCATTTGCCTGTGGTCATTCTAGCGGGGCCGGACGATGGAGGCTTCATCAACCTGCCCGCTGTGCTGATCGTCGCGGCGGTCACCGCCCTACTCGCGCGAGGCGCTAGAGAAAGTGCAACCGTCAATATATTCCTGGTTGCAATCAAGATCACTGCTCTGGTGGCTTTCGTCTGCCTGACGGTCTCCGCGATCCGACCAGAACATTTCACGCCTTTCATGCCTTACGGCTTCACATCCCATACCACCAACGGCGAGACCAAGGGTGTGATGGCGGCGGCGGCAATCGTCTTCTTCGCCTTTTTCGGCTTTGATGCCGTTTCGACCTCGGCCGAAGAGGTCAAAAATCCAAGGCGCGATCTCACAATCGGGATCATTGGGTCTATGGTGGTTAGTACCATCGTGTATATGGCAGTGGCGGCGTGCGCGGTTGGCGCATGGCCCTATACGGAATTTGCCCGCAGCGGAGAGCCGTTGGCCTTCATTCTGCGCTCCTTAAACCATCCCTTCGCGGCTTTCGCGGTGGGAGCTGCCGCCGTGATTGCGCTGCCGAGCGTCATTCTGGTGATGATGTTTGGTCAGACGCGTGTCTTCTTCGTTATGGCACGTGACGGTCTGCTGCCGCATTGGCTGAGTCGCCTTAGCGGGGAGCGACGGGCGCCGCTCAATATTACTCTGATCGTGGGAACATTCGTGGCGATCATCGGCGGGATGTTCCGTCTCGATCAAATTGCGGAATTATCCAACGCCGGCACGCTTCTGGCGTTCATATCCGTCGCCGTCTGCGTCATGGTCTTGCGCATTTCCAACCCGAACTTGTCCCGGCCGTTTCGCTGTCCCGCCGTTTGGGTGGTAGCCCCTCTGTCCGTCATAGGCTGTGCCTATTTCATGTCTAGCCTACCACCGATGACGCTGGTTCGCTTCGCAATTTGGAACGCGGTCGGGGTGACCGTCTATCTCGCTTATGGCCGCCGGAAAAGCCACTTGGCCGCCAAGCCTCTTGTGCTCGACAAGGTCGACGTCATCGAAGCGGAATTCGGCTCATGAATATCGGATTTTAGGAAAATCCTGCTACAACGTTGCGAATATCACCCAGATCGTCGCACGAGCATCTTGGTATGAGCGGCCCAGCTGCGCCCAAAAATTTGGAGCGCCCGTAACAAATCGATTTTGCTTAGAAATTACTGGTGCCAAAGGCCCTCACCAAATTTGCAGTGCCTCGTAGATATTCTCGGTATGGGCGTTAACGCGTCCGCCCATCGGTTTTCCACAAGTCCGCAAGATCAGTTGTGCAGAAAAGTTGTCACTCACTGACGTTGATGTGATCCGAGCGGCGGAATGGCGGCATTGCAGGGCCGCACCCGATGTAGCATAGACTCACGGAGCTCTGTCGATTGCGGGTTTCATGAAGGCTGCCGCAGCGGGACATTCGAGAATTCGGCGCAAGGGTTCGGCGTCGCGGTTAGGCATGTTCATTGTTGTCCTCGCCTTTTTGCTGCAGTCCTATATCACCCAAACTCACATCCACATCGGGTCTCAGGGCTTTAGCGGCATTATCAAAATCGCCGCAACACAGTCTCCCGCGCAAGGCAAAACGCCGCTCGACAATGGCCGGGCGGATTGCCCGTTCTGCCAAGCCATCGGCATGGCCGGGCTCTTCGTCACCTCCGCAACGCCGCCTCTCTCTCTGCCCTTCATGTGGGTTAAAGCCGATGTGCTCGTTTTCACCGCATGGGCGGCTTCCGATGCGCCGGCCCATGACTGGCAAAGCCGCGCGCCACCGCGCCGCTAAATCCACATTCTCCTGATGAAGCACGGCTTCGTAGGGGCGTGACCGCGATCCAGTTATCGCAATCGGGACGCCGGGTGTCGGATTCTCCGCGCCAAGGCAGATCAGTAAATCGAGCAAAGAATGGCCTGACCAAATGATCATCAGCGGCGTCGAGGGATATTTTCCGCTCGACTTCAAGCGGACCAAATTGCGTGCCGCGACCCAGGCAGAAAATGACGAGATCAGAAACGCGGTCTCATCGCTTGCCAATTCGTCGCCGTCGCGTATGCCGTCTTTCCTCGCGGCGCTGGCGTTGTCGCTGCTCGCCGGTTGCGCGGTAGGACCCGATTTCAAGAAGCCTGCCGCCCCGGCTGTCAAGGATTATACAGCCAACTCGCTAACAACCACGGTTGCCAGCGACAACGTCGCCGGCGGGGAAGCCCAGCGCTTTGTCAAAGGAAGCGACATTTCAGGAGACTGGTGGACCTTGTTTCATTCCAAGGTCCTCAACGATCTGATCGACCAGTCGCTCAAGAACAATTCTGACCTCAAGGCTGCGCAGGCGGCGTTGTCGGAGGCAAGGGAAAATGTCTTGGCGCAGCGTGGCGCTTTCTTTCCCAGCGTCACCGGCGGTTTTTCCGCGAGCCGCCAGAAGGCATCGGAATTACTCGCGCCAGTGCCCAATTACCCAGTTGTGCCGAACGAGTTTCAATACGATCTTTTCACACCCCAGGTCAGCGTTTCGTACGCGCCCGATGTGTTCGGCTTGAATCGCCGCACCATGGAGTCATTGGAAGCGCAAGAGCAGGCTGTTCGCTTCCAGATGATCGCGACCTATACGACGCTGACCTCCAATGTGGTGGTGACGGCGATCCAGGAGGCTTCGATCGAGACGCAGATCGAGGCAACCCGTCAGATAATTGATATCGACACCAAGATGCTTCAAATCCTCAAGTACCAGCTGGCCAAAGGCTATGCCAGCGGACTTGACGTTGCCGCGCAGGAATCGCAGCTCGCACAAATCGCCGCCACTCTGCCGCCGCTTCTAAAGCAATCAGCCCAACTGCACGATCTTCTGGCGGTTCTGACCGGCCGGTTTCCGAGTCAGGCGCTGGCGGAGAAATTTGATCTTGCGAGTCTGCAATTGCCAGAGGATCTGCCGGTGAGCGTTCCCTCCGAACTCGTGGCGCAGCGCCCAGATGTCCGCCAGGCCGAGGCGAATATGCACGCCGCCAGTGCGCAAATCGGAGTCGCCATAGCGAACCGGCTGCCGAATATTGAATTGACCGCAAATGCCGGCAGCACTGCGTTGGCCATTGATCAGGTGTTTACATCGGGCACGGGCTTTTGGGGCCTGGGTGCGGCCATAACGGCACCCATCTTCGAAGGCGGGACACTGCTGCACCAGGAGCGCGCTGCAAGGGCAGCCTACGTTCAAGCGGCACAGCAATACCGCAGCACGGTCCTGACCGCCTTTCAGAATGTCGCTGACACATTGGCGGCGCTCGAACAGGACGCCGACGGTTTGAAGGCCGCCGCGACCGCCACGGACGCCGCCAAGGTGACGCTGGATTTGTCGCGACGACAATTGCAGGACGGCTACGCCAGCTATCTTTCGCTATTGGGCGCTGAGCAAGCCTATCAGCAAGCTCGCATCAATCTCGTGCAGGCTCAGGCCAATCGCTACGCCGATACGGCGGCATTGTTTCAGGCGCTTGGCGGCGGTTGGTGGCATCGCGCGGAATTAGCCGAGGACAAACATGAAAAATAGATCGCTTTACGGGATGGCTGCAAGGCCCTCGGGAAAATTTCCGCACGCAGTTGCGATTGCCACAGTGGCGGTGGTGACGGCGATGTCGTTTGTCGGCTGTTCACGAAAAACGGCCAACGCCCCTTCATCCGAGACGGCCAGCAATGTGACGCTGACGCCGGCCCAGCGACAGCACATTAACCTCTACAACGTCGCATTGTCCAAGTTCGGCAAGACGATTGAGACCACCGGAGTGGTTAGCTTCGACAATGATAAGGCCACAAGCGTGTTGGCACCCTTCTCCGGTCCGGTGTCGCGCCTCCTTGTCACGCTTGGCGAAAGGGTGAGGAGAGGTCAGCCCTTGGCGGTCGTGTACTCGCCCGATTTTGCAACGGCCGTCAGCACCTATCGCAAGGCGCTCACCACGGCGCGAACTGACCGCCGGCTCGCCGACCTGGACAAGGACCTTCTCCAGCATCAAGGAGTATCTAGGCGGGAAGAAGAACAGGCGGAAACCGACGCTGTCAGCGCCGAAGCCGACCGGGACGCCGCGTGGCAGGCGCTTATCTCGCTGAATGTTGATCCGCAGACCATCAAGGACGTAAAGGCCGGCCGACCGATTTCGCGCATCGAAGGGATAATTCGATCGCCGATCGCAGGAACCGTCGTAGAAAAACTCATAACGCCAGGAGAGCTGCTATCGGCGGGCACCACGCCATGTTTCACGGTCGCCGATCTGTCCCGCGTTTGGGTCATGGCACAGGTGTTTGGCTCTGACGTCGCTTCGATCTCTCCGGGTGACCCGGCCGAAGTGGAGACGGGAGACTCTAAAAATCTTTCCGGGATCGTCGACAACATCTCTGCTGTCGTGGATCCGGATACGCGTTCGGTGGCCGTGCGTGTTGTCGTCGACAACCCGGGTGATCTTCTCAAGAGGCAGATGTATGTCCGCGTTGCCATTCACTCCCGGCGGCAAAGCGCCGGATTTCTGGTTCCGGCCGCAGCGGTTCTGCGCGACGACGAGAATCTGCCGTTCGTCTATGTCCTCCAGCATGACGGCAGCTTCGCCCGACGGCACGTGACTTTGGGGTATCCGGTCGGAGATCGCTTCGATGTCACCCAGGGTTTGCGAACCGGCGATCGTGTTGTGGCTGACGGTGCGCTCTTCATTCAATTCATGCAAAACCAATGAGCGATCACACACCGCCGACAGAACCCGCGCCACGGACTGCTTCGATCATGAACCGGATCGTGGCCTCTTCGCTGAGCCAGCGCCTCCTCATTATCCTCATGACGCTCGTGTTGATTGGCGCGGGAACGCGGTCGCTCGACCGCCTGCCGGTGGACGCCTATCCCGATCTTTCTCCGCCGATGGTCGAGATCATCACGCAATGGCCTGGTCACGCCGCGGAGGAAGTGGAACGGCTCATCACGGTACCCATCGAAAGGGGCATGAACGGCATTCCGCGAACGGCGACCATCCGTTCGATTTCGCTGTACGGATTGTCTGACGTCATTCTCACTTTTGACGATGGCACGGGCAACTACTTCGCCCGCCAGCGCGTCTTCAACCGGCTGTCCGGTCTCGGTTTGCCGGACGGCGTGGCTCCCTCGGTGTCGCCGTTGTCCTCGCCTTCGGGGCTCATTTATCGCTATGTGCTGCAAAGTCCAGATCGGTCGGCGATGGAACTCAAGACCATCGAAGACTGGATCGTTGAACCGCAATACAAATCCGTTCCCGGCGTCGCCGACGATTCGGGATTCGGCGGCGGCACCATGCAATACCAGGTGCTGCTTGATCCGGCGAAGGTCGCCGGGGCGGGCTTGTCGGTGGCGCAGGTGGAGAGTGCGCTCGCGGCCAACAACGCCAATGCTGGCGGCGGTTTCTATTCGCAGGGTGCCCAATTCTATTATGTGCGCGGTACCGGTCGCCTGAAATCGCTGGAGGACATCGGGAACGTGGTTCTGGCGGTGCATAACGGCACGCCGGTGCTGGTGAAGGACGTGGGCCGCGTCGTCATCGGCATTGCTCCGCGTCTGGGCGAATTTGGCTACGAGAAGCAGAACGACGCCGTAGAAGGCGTCATCCTGATGCGCACGGGCGAAAAGACCCAGAACGTCCTCAAGCAGGTCGAGGCGAAGACCAAGGAACTCAACGAGAGTATTCTGCCCAAGGATGTCAAAGTTCATCCGTTCTACGATCGCAGCGATTTGATCGCGCTGACGACGCAGGTCGTGACGCAGAACCTGTTGCGAGGCATGTTTCTCGTCGTCGTTGTCCTCATATTCTTTCTCTACGACTTTCGCGCCGGGATGATTGTCGCAATCACCATACCGCTGGCGCTGTTGTTCGCCTTTATCTGCCTGGATTTCCAGAACGCGTCCGCCAATCTGCTCTCCATCGGTGCGGTCGATTTCGGCATTCTTGTGGATGGCGCTGTGTTCATGGTCGAGAACATCTTCCGTCAGATCGCCTTGCATCAGGAACGGCCGCTCAACGTCATCGAAATCATCAAGGAAGCAGCGGCGGAGGTGGACCGTCCGCTGTTCTACGCGGTCGCCGTGATCGTGGTCAGCTTTCTGCCGATCTACGTGTTGTCCGGCCCCTCCGGGACGCTGTTCAAGCCGATGGCGGACACCATGGTCTTCGCGCTGGTCGGCTCCTTGATTGTTACCTTGACGCTGCTGCCGGTGCTGTGCTCGTGGTTCATGCGCAACGGCGTGCAGGAACGTCGCAACGCGGCGCTCGAAGCCGTCAAAACGGCTTACGTCAAAGGGCTCGACTATTGCCTCGCCCGTCCTTGGAAGACGACCTTTGCGTCGACCGTTTTGCTGGCCGTCTCGCTGCTGCTCATTCCATTCATCGGCGCCGAGTTCATGCCGAATCTGGACGAAGGCGCGCTGTGGGTGCGCGCAACCATGCCCTACACGATTTCCTTCGACGAGGCCGCGAAGATTTCTCCGAAGGTAAGAGAAATCTTGAGCTCTTTTCCCCAGGTCACCACAGTGACTTCGGAATTGGGGCGACCTGACGACGGCACGGATTCGACGGGCTTCTTCAACGACGAATTTTACGTCGGCCTCAAGCCATATGCGCAATGGACCGGCCCTTATCGCACCAAACCGGAACTGATTAAGGCCATAAACCACAAGCTCGAGCAGTTTCCCGGGATCGTTTTCAACTACACGCAGCCGGCCGAGGACGCGGTGGATGAGGCGGAAACGGGCTTAAAAAGTGCTCTGGCGGTCAAAATTTTCGGACCTGGCCTGGAAACGCTTCAGCAAAAAGGCAAAGCCATCAAACATGTCTTGGAAGGGGTGCGCGGAATCCGGGATGTGACACTGGTGCAGGAGCTTGGGCAGCCGAGTCTCACCATCGACATCAATCGCGCCCGGATTGCGCGTTACGGATTGAACGTCTCCGACGTCAACAGCCTGATCCAGACGGCTATCGGCGGGGACGTGGCGACCCAAGTCGTGCAAGGGGAAAAGGAGTTCGATCTCGTCGTTCGCCTTGACCGCCGATATCGGGATAACGCCCAGAAGATCGAAAATATCCCGGTGATGACGCCGGCTGGGCAGGAAATCCCACTCAAGCAACTGGCGGACATCCAGGTGACAAACGGCGCCTCCTTCATTTATCGCCAGAACAACTCGCGCTACATCGGCGTCCAGTTCTCGGTGCAAGGGCGCGATCTTGCGTCTGCGGTCGGGGATGCCATTCGGCAAGTCAAACAGAAAATTAGCTTGCCGCAGGGTTACCGTTTGGATTGGGGCGGAGAATACACGGAGTATACGGCGTCGAGCCGGCAGCTGAGCGTCATTCTTCCGCTTACTCTGTCCCTCATCTTCCTTCTTCTCTTCGTGCTCTACAGCAATTTCAAATTCCCGTTCATCACCTTGGTCGGTGTTCTGCTGTCGGCGCCGGTGGGCGGCATCGTGGCGCTTTGGGTCACAGGCACGCCGTTTTCGGTATCGTCCGGTGTGGGTTTTCTGGCCTTGTTTGGCGTCTCGGTGCTGACCGCCGTCGTCTACATATCTTATGTCAACGAACTTCGCCGCAGCGGGGCGCCACTCGCCGAGGCCATTCGTCAAGGTGCGATACTGCGGCTTCGCCCAATCATGATGACGGCGCTGGTTGCGTCGCTGGGGCTGTTGCCGGCGGCTCTGGCCACCGGCGTCGGCACGGATTCCCAAAGGCCGTTTGCCCTGGTGATCGTCGGTGGTCTGCTCACCCGCCTTTTGATCAGCATTTTCCTGATGCCGGCGCTCTATGCCCTCGTGGCGCGTTCGGGCGATCGGTTGGAAGTGTAACGCCGCTCAGGGGCGACCTTTGAGGAATCTCGTACCGCGCCTGATTCGATAACATCGCGCCATCGGGATGAGACTGTCGATTGCATAAAAGCGATGATCCAAAGGCTTCGACGATGAAAGCGCAGCAGTCACGCTCACGGATGCTGCAAAGAGCGAAAACCAAAGAGAGCCAAACGCACATTGGGCCGCGCGTTTTCGTCTTCTTTGTCGTGGTTGCACTGGTCACGGGCATTATCGGCATTTCAGTAAATGCGAATTTTGAGAAATGGGAAAATGCACATGATGTTGATCTAGACAACCGATAGATCGACAAGCGGTTATAGGCCTGAGCTTTTCTTGGGCCAGTTTGTCAACGATATGGCGCATTTGTGCGCACTCCGTCAGTCAACTTTACGCTCGCGTGTCCGGACACACTGGCAAACGTCCGTGCGGAATAGGGGGCGCCAAAAAAATGGCTGCCAGCGCGACTATTTAGGCTGGCCCCACGGCACGTAATTCTTGCCGCTCAGGAACTTGAGCGCTCTTTCGCGCGGCGTGTCGACCGGCAGGTAAACGGCATGGGGATTGGCGAAGCCTTTGTCCATCAGACCGCCTTGATCTCACCGATGCGCCCCGAAACACTGGCCGGGGCTCGAGCTTACCTATCGACACGGCACCACGCGCTACGACATCGTCGTCGAGAACCCACACGGCGTCAGTCGCGGGATCGCCGCGGCAGACATGGATGGTCATCCCTTCCCCGGTTTTCCCGTACGCTTGCATCTTGTTGACGACGGAAAAACCCACCGGGTCAGTGTGCTTCTTGGCTAAAGAAAAAATATCTTCGGAATATAGCGGAGAAAAATTTGCCCATAAACGCCGGTCTCTGCGTTCAAAGCTACGTACTTATGCTGTATTACGGCGCAACTCGGTAATTGCATTACAGTGCCAACGCCTCTCTATTTTTATGTTCTGATGGTTGGCGCGCGGGCGATTCAACGCCAAGCCTTGAACCAGCCAAGGCCAGCGCTAGTTTTGCCGGCGGGACGATATTCACAGCCGATCCAGCCAGGATAGCCGAGCTCGTCGATCAACTTGAACAGATAAGGATAATTGACCTCCCCATCATCCGGTTCATGGCGTGCCGGAACGCTGGCAACCTGGATATGGCCGATGGAAGCCAAGTCACGCTTAAGGCGCGTGGCGAGATCACCATCATTGATCTGGGTGTGATAGGCATCAAACATGACCTTGAGATTGACACGGTCGAGTTCAGCACATATGTCGCGAGCCGTGTCGTGGTGATTGAGAAAATAGCCGGGCATGTCACGACGGTTGATCGCTTCGAGCACAATCGTGATGCCGTGCGCGGCAGCCTGGTCGGCCGCGTAGGCGACATTCTCCTTGTAGAGCGCGAGCTGTCGCGCGGGATCCTCGCCGTCTACCAACTTTCCCGACATGACATGCAGCAGCTTGTTACCAATCACCTGTGCGTAGGACAATGCTTGATCGATCGAACGCCGAAATGTCTCTTCATAACCGGGCATCGATGCGTAGCCACGCCAACCTGCCGCCCAATCACCCGCCGAAGCGTTGAATAATGCCTGCTCAAGACCGTTCGCCTGAAGTCTCTCACGAATGGTTGCAGCGGGATGTTCATAAGGGAACAGGTATTCCACGGCTTTAAATCCGTCAGCGGTCGCAGCGCCGAAGCGATCGAGGAAGGAATGCTCATTATACATCATGCTCAAATTTGCGGCGAAGCGGGGCACATCATTTCTCCATTGTTTTGCGGCTGGCTGGTGGAAGAAATCTAGACATGGCTAGGCCACCTGCCGGGCTGGCAAAGCCTCGTCGAACACCTCGGCCCATTGCTGGTTCAGGCTGGGCACGGCGAACAAGAGAAACACGGAGGCAACGAGGATGATGCTACCGCCAATCGTGAGCGCAAGTTCGAAGCTGCCCGTAACCTGTGCGATTACGCCGGTCAGGATCGGCGAGATGATACCCGCGATAGCACCCAGCGCGTTAATTAGTCCGCCGACAGAGCCCATATATTTGCTAGGGATGACGTCCGCGATGATCGTCCATATATGTCCGGCGCAGGTCGATTCCGCAGTGATCGCTACAACCATGAAGAACATGGCGATATCCTTGCTCTGCGAAAAGCCGGTAACAATGATAGTAGCGGAAAAGACCTGTAGCGCCACCTGCACTGTCTTGCGAGCGCGATTGATACTCCAGCCGCGCCGAATCAACCAATCAGAAATGAAGCCGATGCCAGGCTGCGCGACGGAGGCAACGCCGAAGGCAAGCGACGTATAGAAACCCATTTCGATCACCGAAAAGTGGCGGCCCGTGATGAGATAGCCTGGCACCCATGTCAGGAATTGCCACTGTAGGAAATCCTGGCTGAATTTCACGACGATGAGCGCCAAGATAGCCTTGCTGGTGAGAATGCGTCGCCACGGCACACGTACCTGCTGTTCTGGCGTGCCCAGCGAAGCCTGTTTCGATCTGGCAAGATCGGTGAAGAAGAAATGCCAGCACACAACCCAAATGAGGGAGATCAAGCCTGTCACCAGAAACGCGACTCGCCAGCCGAATTGAGTGATCAGCACCGCCATGATGATTGGGCAGAGCGCCAGACCTACGCGATTGCCCGCGGAGTTGATGCCAATCACGGTGCCGCGTTCCTTAGCAGGAAAATTCCCTGCGAAGATTTTGGCGCAGACTGGGAACGCCGGTCCTTCGCTAAATCCTACACCGAGGCGCGTGACAATGACCTGAGCAATGTTCTGTGCGAGTCCGGTAAACGCCGAAAAGACTGACCAAGCTGCAAACGAGACGCCCAGTACAATCTTCGTGCCATAACGATCTGCCAGCCTGCCGCCTATCAAGTTTCCCGGGACATAGCTCCAAAAGAAAGCGGAAAGCGCGACGCCCATGACGGCGCTGTTGACGTCGAACTCTTTCATGATGAAGGGCGCAGCTACCGAGAGGCTAGCCCTGTAGAACGAATTGATGATGGTTGCCGTGGTCAGCAGGGCGACCACCGTAACTCGATATCCCCCGGTGTTCTTCCGAAACATCATACCGCCTTTATATGATCACGTATCGCGGCGGGTGACGGTTTTGGCATCAGCCTCTCAACTCCTTCATATAAGCCTTACCCATACCCTGAATGAAAGCTTGGTCAGAGCCCATGATCACGTACTGAAAACCCTGCTCGTGAAACCGCTTGGTCTCCGCCGGATTCGGCGAGATGATGCCAGCCGCTTTGCCCGCCGCGCGAACTTTCCTTACCACCACATCGATGGTCTCCAACACTTTGGGATGCTTGGGTTGACCGATCACTCCAAGGGCCTGAGTTAAGTCAAAGGGGCCGACAAACATCACATCAACACCGTCCACGGCCAGCATGTCATCGAGATTCTCAAGTGCGGCAGCCGTCTCGCAATAAGCTATGACCATAGTGTTGGCATTGGAGAATTCAGCATATTCACGCGGATCCATATTGCTGTAATTCGCGGAGCGCTGGCTGGCGGAATAACCGCGCTTGCCCATCGGCGCGTATTTGGTGCGCTCCACGACAAGCTCAACTTCGCGCCTTGTGCTCGTCTCTGGCACCATGACGCCGTAGCTGCCAGCATCAAGCGCCTGCAGAATTTGCGCGCGATCGTTCTCGCGCACGCGCACTGTCGAAACGATACCATACGCCTCGGATGTGCGGATCAGATTGACGACCGTCTCGCGGTTCATCGATGTGTGTTCGTTGTCGATAGCGATGAAATCGAAACCGGCATTGGCGATCATTTCCACGGAGCTCGGATCCGTCATCTTTACAAAGGTGCCGACGACGTTTTCTCCACGTTGAAGCCTTTGCTTGATTTTGTTTTCCTTGATCATCTCATACTCCGTTCATGATACAGATAAGATTATGCCACATCGCTGCCTTTCTGATTATCGTAGAACGTGAAGCGACACCAGCGCTGCACGAACGTGTCACAGAACATGCGATGTGACTGCCGCTCTCGTTCATTGCGTGATGAGAATGGTCGCCGCCATGCAAAATGATTATGGCGCAATGCCTCAGCGGCATCATGTACGCCGTTCTGCGTCTGCCATGCCCCAAGTCGCCGCACCCATAGCGCGTACGAGCACACACAGGAATGCACTGTTACGATTGCGCTTCATCTGGTTCGTGATAGGAAAGCATCCCGGCATCGAGCGTAGAATCTACAAGGAGAAACGTCATGAGTAAGTTGGGATTTGTCGGATTGGGGATCATGGGCGCGCCAATGGCTGGTCATTTGCTGGCCGCTGGTCATGAGGTGTTTGGCTTTGACGTGAACCCGCTGCCGGTCGATCTCGCTGCGAAGGGGCTCAAGGCGTGCACATCGAGCAAGGACGTGGCGCAGAAATGCGACATTCTTTTCATCATGGTCCCCGATACGCCTCACGTGGGCGCAGTTCTGTTCGGCGAGAACGGCGCAGCGGAAGCGCTTACCAAGGGCAAGATTGTGGTCGACATGAGTTCCATTTCGCCAATCGAGACCAAGGATTATGCGGCAAAGGTCGTGGCGAAGGGTTGCGACTATCTGGATGCACCGGTATCCGGCGGTGAAGTCGGCGCCAAAGCTGCGACGCTGTCGATCATGGTGGGCGGCAAGGAAGAGGTCTTTGCCAAGGTAAAGCCGCTGTTCGAGTTGATGGGGAAAAATATCACACTCGTGGGCGACGTCGGCGCCGGCCAAACGGCAAAGGTCGCCAACCAGATGATCGTGGCAATGACGATTGAGGCCGTCGGTGAAGCACTGCTCTTCGCGTCCAAGGCCGGTGCCGATCCGGCGCGCGTTCGTCAAGCGCTGATGGGCGGCTTTGCGTCCTCGAAGATCCTGGAAGTTCATGGCGATCGCATGGTAAAACGCACATTCGATCCCGGCTTCCGCATCGCGCTACACCAGAAGGACTTGAACCTCGCCCTCAACGCGGCACGGCAGATGGGAATTTCGCTGCCCAATACCGCCACCTGCCAGGAGTTGTTCAACGCCTGTGCGGCCCATGGCGGCAGTGGCTGGGACCATTCTGCAATGGTCAAGGCGCTTGAGACATTGGCGAATTTCGAAGTTGGCCAGAAGGGTTGAGATCTCAGCCTCGCACTTTGACTGCCGGCTTTACCGGTGGCCAAAGCGCATTGGGTTTCGAGAAGTCCGCGACTTGTTCCACCATGCCGCGTAGTCTTGCAACTAGCGGGCGGGTGTCATCTCTCCGCCAGTGCAGGTAATAGCGTAGCGGCGGCAGCGGTGGATCGCTCGTCATGCGAACCAATGCCTGATGTCCCTGCCCCTCGCGCAGCCAACTTTCCGGGAAAAGGCCGATCCCCACACCGGCAATCACCAATCCCGCAATCGCGGCCAAGCTGTTGCAGGTCAGGCGCCGTGCCACCTCGAAGTTGTTCTCGGTCAACCAGAGATCGGCCATACGGGTCGCGCCTGCACCGACAGGCATGGTTATGATGGCGACCTCGCGCAACATTGCGGCAGTTAGCTTTTTTTGTTTTCCAACCAACGATGGCGCACCCGCCCAGTGAAAACGAACATCCGCCAGTGGCTTCGTTGCGATCGCGCTACATGACGAAAGCCCCGCAATGACCGCAAAATCAAACACGCCATGGTCGACATGCTGTTCCAAAGCCGAACCGATATCAACGCTGGGTTCGAGGATCAGATTCGGATAGGTCTTGCGCGCCAGCGCCACGAAATCGGGCAGCCAGGTGAGTGACGTATGCTCACCAACGCCGAAGCGGCAGTGGCCGCTGGCACGACTATCATCGGCCATCGTGGTGTGCAGCTCATCGGCAGTGTTGAGGAGCCGCCGCGCCAGAGGCAACAGGATCACGCCCGCTTCGGTTAGCGTTGCCTTATGCCCGGAGCGATCGAAAAGCTGACGGCCGAATTGCCCTTCCAACTCGCTGATGCGCTTGGAAAGCGAGGACTGCGACACATGCAAACGCTGCGCCGCGATCAGGAAGCTGGCCGAGGTCGCCGCCCAGTAAAATGCCTCAAGCTGCTTGAGCGTCGTCATTCGCTTTATCTCAATAAAGTGCTTCGAGTTAAATCACTTTATTGCAAGTTACGAGTTCGCTAAAGAGCCTTATCGGCATTCCAATACGCGCCGGAATTCATGCCGTGGAGGTCGTCGGATGTCGTATTCGGTCAACGTCGTCAAAACCTTTTCCCGCAACTGTTTCATCGCAGCCCGGGTCAATTCCGAGCATGCAGAACAAATCTCGGACAACCTCGTTCATGCTGATCTGCGCGGTATTGCGTCACATGGCTTAACCCGCATCCCGATCTACGTGGAGCGCATTCTGCGCGGTGTCGTCAAAGCGGCGCCGCAGATGAAAGTTCTGACCGACAAGGGACCTCTGAAACTGGTGGACGGCGATAACGCCTCCGGCGCTGTGGCGAGCTGCTTCGCCAATGCTCTTGCCATCCGTAGCGCCAAAGAATTTGGAATCTGCTTGGTCACCGTACGCAACAGTAACCACAACGGCATCGCTGCCGCCTACACCATCGAGATGGCCAGGGCCGGCCTCCTCGGCATATGCGCCACCAATGTCTCCAAATCGATGGCAATTGCGGGCAGCATGGTGCCGGTCTTGGGCACCAATCCCATTTCCTTTTCCGTGCCGCGCAAGGGGCACGAGCCGATCGTCCTGGATATGGCGAGTTCCGTCGTGGCGCGCGGCAAGATCGTCGAAGCTGCAAAGCGCGGTGATCCCATTCCTGAAGGCTGGGCGCTCGATTCCGAAGGCCAACCAACCACTGACTCCGTCGCTGCAGAGAAAGGTGTGATCCTGCCCTTCTCCGGCGTGAAGGGCTCCGGCATGGCGCTCATGGTCGATATGTTCTCGGGCGTGCTGGCCAACAGTCTGTTTGGTGCTCTGATACCAAACCTCTACAGCAATTTCACCGATCCACAGCGCATCGGTCATTTCTTCCTCGCCATTGATCCGCACGCACTCGAAGATGGTGCCGCTTTCGAGGACCGCGTCGAAACATTCGTCGGGATGATCAAATCCGCCAAGCGCGCCGCGGGCGTCGACGAAATTCTCTTACCAGGTGAGCCGGAAATGCGGCTGGAGGCGCGGCGACGCGTCGAAGGCATTACGCTTCCACCCAATGTCATTGCCGATCTGAACGAAACAGCCAAATCGCTGGGCGTGCCCCCACTCGACCGAACAAAGCCTTGAGTGCAATGGAGGCGATAATGCAGAGCTACGACCGCAAAACGCCCATCGCCTTTGTCGGCCTTGGAGTGATGGGGGCAGGAATGGCGCGCCGACTGCTCGACGCCGGCTACGCCCTCACTGTCTGCGATCTCAGCGAGGAGCATACGCGGGCCTTTGCCGCACTCGGAGCGACTGTCGCCGCGAGCCCGAGCGAGGCTGTCGCAAAAAGCCGCATTCTTTTCCTCAGCTTACCCGAGACGACACATGTCGAGTCGGTACTGTTCGGCACGGACGGTGCGGTCGGCGCCCTCGCGCCGGGAAGCTGCGTCTTCGACACCAGCACGATCTCGGCAACAGCAGTACGCGAATTCGCGCGCAGACTTAAGGAAAGCGGCATCGAGATGCTCGATGCACCAGTTTCCGGCGGCAAGGATGCCGCGGCGAAAGGTACGCTGACCTGCATGGTCGGCGGTCCAAAAGATGTTTTTGAAGCCTGCCGCGAGATCGCGTCGTTCATCGCCACACGGTATCTGCACATGGGCGAACATGGCGCCGGCCAGATCGCGAAGTGCTGTAACCAAGTCGCCGTCGCCAACGCGATGATGGGCGTCGCCGAAGCTTTAACGCTGGCACGCAAGCAAGGCGTGGATTCAACGCTGGTGCGTGAAGCACTTCTGGGCGGCGCCGCAAAGAGTTTTTCGCTCGAGAAGCATGGCCAACGCATCATCGACCACGATTTCGTTCCCGGCTTCAGCGTCAAGCTGATGCGTAAGGACTTGAACTTGGCGACCCAAGCAGGTCACGACCGCGGTGCAGTGATGCTGGGCGCGCATGTCGCGCTGCAATTGCTCGAGACACTTTACGCACAAGGCGAAGGCGATCGGGATTGGAGCGTGCTGGGTGCGCTTGTCGAACGCCTATCCGGTATCGACGACAATAAAAGCTGAAACCGACAGACAGCACTTAACTATAACGGAGCATCCCATGAGGATCAGAGATTATTTGGCGACCGCTGAATTCGAGCGGGTGTCCCCCAATCTGGTTGCCCAGGCCGCAAAATGCCCAGTGGCGGTGTTCGGCGATATGGCTGGACGGCGCAATGCGATGAATGCCCGTATACAGGGGCTCGGTCGTCACATGAAGGTCGCGGGACCGGCGTTCACGGTGGAATGTCGTGCTGGCGACAATCTCATGATGCATGTGGCGTTGGCGTTGGCGAAGCCCGGCGATATCATCGTAGTAGACGGCAAGAACGACCAATCAGGCGCACTCTGCGGTGAGCTGATGGCGACCCAGGCACGCGCTGCAGGGCTTGGCGGCTTTGTGGTCGACGCCGCCGTGCGCGACACCGCGGAGCTCGCGGATGGGCCATTCCCCATCTTTGCCTCCGGACGTAATCCGTGCGGGCCGACCAAGAATATCCCCGGCAAGCTGTGCATTCCGCTCTCAGTCGGCGGGGCAATGGTGGAGCCCGGCGATCTCGTGCTTGGCGATGCCGACGGAGTGATGGTCTTCCCGAGAAAAGAAGTAACGAAAATCCTCGCCTTGATCGACGGTAAACTGAAGGATGAGTCACAGCGCATCAAGGAGATCAGCGAGAATAAGCTGATCTCGCCGTGGCTCGATGCCGCGATGCATCAGGCGGGTATCCTCGATGCGGACGAATCCATCGTGGCGAGTTGCGACGGGCGTAAGTAACGTCGATATGCTGCATAGATGCGGCAGCAACGAAGGAAACGGCTATGAAAAAGGTTTTCATCACGCGAATGCTGCCGCAGGAAAACATGGAGGAGCTACATCGCCATTTCGATGTCTCCGTCAATCCGCATGACCGCCCACTGACACGCGACGAGCTGAAAAATGGCATCAAAGACTGCGATGCCGCCATCACACTCCTTACCGATACGATAGATGGAGAAATCCTCGACGCCGCAGGACACAAGCTCAAGATCGTCGCGAACTACGCGGTGGGCTACAATAACTTCGATCTAAAGGCCGCCACGATGCGCGGCGTGATACTGACCAACACACCTGGTGTTCTTGACGACGCAACCGCGGACCTCTCGTTCGCACTTCTGTTGGCCGTGGCAAGGCGCGTGGTGGAGGCAGACCTCTATTTGCGCAATAGCAAGTGGAAGACCGGTTGGGCACCGACTTTCTTTGTCGGTCTTGACGTCACCGGAAAAACGCTCGGCATCGCGGGTCTCGGGCGCATCGGCAAGAACCTGGCGCGCAAGGCGTGCGGATTCGACATGCGAATTCTCTACAGCGACATGCACCGCGACGAGGAGTTCGAACGTCAGACCGCCGCGCGCCATGTCAGTAAGGAGACACTGCTGAAAGAATCCGACTTCCTAAGCCTGCATGTCCCGCTTCTCCCCGAGACGCGGCACTACATCGGCGAGACCGAACTGGCGTTGATGAAGCGGACAGCTGTACTGATCAATGCCAGCCGCGGCCCCGTCGTCGACGAGAAGGCACTTGTCAAAGCGCTTAAGGAAAGACGCATTTGGGGTGCGGGCCTAGATGTCTTCGAAAACGAGCCCGCACTGGAACCTGGCCTAGCCGAACTCGACAATGTGGTGATCGTGCCCCACATCGCCTCGGCGACAGTTGTCACCCGGCGCGCTATGGGCGAAATCGCCATCGGCAATGTCATCGAGGTGCTAAACGGAAGATCGCCCGACACATGCGTCAACCCGGATGTGCTGCAGAAATAAACTCAGGTCACCGGCGCGGGGTTGAAAACAGCCAGCGCGTTGTAGAGGCCCCAGCGGTCCGACCATGGTCGGACGCGGCCGCTGGCAGTATCAAGGATGAGTTGAAAAAGTTCCCAGCCCACCTCTTCCACCGTTTTTTCCCCGGATGCAATCCGCCCCGCATCGATGTCGATCAGGTCATGCCAGCGAGCGGAAAGCTCCTTGCGCGTCGCCATCTTGATGACCGGAACCATCGAAAGACCGTAGGGCGTCCCGCGGCCTGTCGTGAAAACTTGCAGCGTGATTCCAGAAGCCACTTGCATCGTGCCGCAGACGAAATCCGAGGCCGGTGTGGCCGCAAAGATAAGTCCTCTCCTGCGAACGCGCTCGCCCGGCGCGAGCACATCGACGATGGCGGTCGTTCCCGACTTGGCGATTGAACCCATGGCCTTTTCAACGACATTGGCGAGGCCACCCGTCTTGTTGCCAGGAGACGGGTTGGCCGCACGATCCGCGCCACCGGACTGAAGATAGCGGTCATACCAATCCATTTCCCTGATCAGCGCCCTGGCAACATCCGGCGTGGCGCAACGCGGCGTGAGCAAATGCACGGCGTCGCGTACCTCGGTGACTTCCGAGAACATAACCGTTGCACCGGCCCGCACCAGCAGATCGGAGCAGAAGCCAACGGCCGGGTTGGCGGTGACGCCGGAAAAAGAATCCGAACCGCCACATTGCGTACCGACCACCAGATCAGAAGCAGGACAGGTCTGCCGTTTGCGAGTATTAAGCTGCGCCAGACGGTTGTCGGCCATAACGAGAATTTCCTCGATCATCGCCTCGAAACCTTGGAAGCGTTCGTCCTGCATGCGAAGCACCGAGCCATCGCCGTTGACGCCTTGCGGCAGCAAACGTTCCGGCAGGAGTTTCTCGCAACCTAGCCCGATCACCATGATCTCGCCGCCGAAATTCGGATTGAGCGCCAAATTCTGCAAACTGCGGATCGGAATCACCGCAGCGGGCGCATTGATTGCAACGCCGCATCCATACAGGTGATTGAGACCAACAACATCATCGACATTGGGATATTTCGGCAGCAAACGTTCTCTGATCAGCCGCACGACAACATCGACAGTGCCTGCCACGCATTGCACGCTTGTCGAGATACCGAGCACGTTGCGCGTGCCCACTGTGCCATCTGCATTGCGATAACCATCGAAACTGAAGCCTTCAAGGGGGGGCAACGGTTGTGGAACCCTGGTCGCCAACGGCAAAGCGTCAAGCGCCGGCGGTGCAGGCACGCGAATCTTGAACTCGTCGATCCAGCTGCCCCTGGGCAAATCGCGGTCTGCCGCACCAATCATCTCACCATAGCGGATGACGGGCGCACCCGCGGCTATGTCCTCCAATGCCACCTTGTGCCCCTGCGGCACCCTTTCGGTGAGGACAAGTCCGTCCTCGAACTCGGTTCCCGCAGGAAGTCCGCCAGCATTCACCACGATAGCTACATTATCGTCAGCGTGCAGTTGGATTCGGCGTGGCGCGTCCATCACAACATCTCCAGCGGTACAGGTCGCTTGGGCGGTGGAAACAATTTATCCAATTCCGCCTCGATTTGCGGCGTGACTGTCGTCTCAACGGCGCGGACATTATCTTCCAGATGCCGGCTGTTCGAAGTTTTGGGAATGGCGACAACACCGTCGCGCCGCAACACCCATGCCAGTGACAGTTGCGACGGCGTCTGACCAAGTTCCGCGGCAAGATGCATGAGCCCCGCGTGGCGGAGCAATCGTGCCTGCTCGATGGGCGAATAGGCCATCACCGGCAAGCGATGTTTCTCACACCAGGGAAGAAGATCGAATTCGATGCCGCGGCGTGTCAAATTGTAGAGTAATTGATTGGTGGCAACCTGGCCGCCGCCGGGTACGGCCGCAAGCTCCAGCATGTCTCCGAGATCGAGATTGGAGACGCCCCAGTAGCGGATTTTGCCCGCGCGCTGCAACGTCTCAAAACCCGAAACCGTTTCGCTAAAGGGAACGCCGCCGCGCCAATGCAGCAAATACAAATCGATCCGATCCGTCTTGAGCCGCCTGAGCGATCGTTCGCAGGCCGCCAAAACGCCTTCACGTGAAGCATTGTGGGGATAGACTTTAGACACCAGGAAGACGTCATTCCTCCGTCCAACGATCGCCTCGCCGACCAATTCTTCGGAACGCCCGTCGCCATACATTTCCGCGGTGTCGATCAGGCCGAGACCGATGTCGACACCGCGCCGCAGCGTGGCGATCTCTTCTTTTCGGCGACCGCTGTCCTCGCCCATGAACCAAGTACCCTGGCCGAGTGCCGGAATTTTTTCGCCTGATGGAAGGGTGACGGTCTTCATTCCTTCCCGCTGCATATCAAGATTGCCCTGAAATCGTTGACGTTGGTCAGCGTCGGTCCGGTTACCACGGCATCTCCCAGCGCGCCGAAAAAGCCGTGGCCATCATTATTGGCGAGTGCGTCTCTCGGGCGGATGCCCTTGGCCCAGGCGCGCGCCAGCGTGTCGGGTGTTAGGATTGCTCCGGCAATCTCTTCAAGACCGTCGACCCCGTCGGTGTCTCCCGCGAGCGCCCACAGCCCGGCGCGTCCATCGAGCGCAATACCGAGCGAAAGCAGGAATTCCACATTACGCCCACCGCGCCCCGTGCCACGAACGGTTACCGTGGTTTCTCCCCCTGAGAGCAGAACACACGGCGGCACGAAAGGCTGTCCACGCACGGCCACCTGCGCCGTGATCCCAGCCATTACCTTGCCAACATCGCGCGCCTCGCCTTCGATGGAATCTCCCAAGATATGCACGGGTAATCCCGCGGCGTGTGCCATTTTTGCTGCCGCCTCCAGAGCCATTTGCGGCGTGGCAACCATCCGTGTCGTGGCAGGGGCAAAGCGCGGATCACCCGGCTTTATGGACTCACCACGTCCGCTGGTCAGCGCCGCAAGCACAGCAGCGGGAAGCACGATGCCGTAGCGCCGCACGATCGCCAGCGCGTCGGCACAGGTCGTCGAGTCGGCCACGGTGGGACCTGAGGCAATATCCGTAAGCGCATCACCCGGAACGTCGGATATAAGAAGGGTCACTAATTTTGCAGGATACACGGCTGCACCCAGTCGACCGCCTTTTATGGCGGAGAGATGACGGCGTACGACGTTCATTTCGGAAATCGTCGCCCCCGAAGCAAGCAACGCCCGATTAACGATCTGCTTGTCTTCAAGCGTAATGCCTTCAAGTGGCAATGGCAGCAGAGCCGAACCGCCACCTGATATCAGACAGAGCACCGTATCGTCGGACCCCGCGGCTTCTGCGACGGCAAGAATTCTCTTCGCAGCGTCCAAGCCAGCCGAGTCTGGTACCGGATGTGCCGCTTCAACAATTTCGATGCGTTCGCATGGCACTGCATAACCGTAACGCGTCACCACCAAGCCCTGCAGCGGACCGGGCCAGTGGTCTTCTACGGCGCGCGCCATCGCCGCTGACGCTTTGCCCGCACCGATCACAATCAGACGCCCCTTGGGTGGTGCGGGCAGATGCGGCGGAACGCAATAAGACGGCTGCGCCGCCAAGATAGCAGCATCAAACATCTGACGCAGGAGAACACGCGGTTCGAAATTCATTATGCTTTGTAGCTCATTTCGGTGAATCGGCCGAACAGGATTTCGGTCGTTCTCAGCGGAATTTATCGTGCAGCGCTTGCGTGGCAGCGCGGAATACGCCGCTATCGGCGCCAACCGCCACGAAGTTGAAGCCCATCGCGATATAGCGCCGGGCGTCGGCTTCCACCGGAGCGAGGATGCCGGCCGACTTTCCTGCCGCCGCCGCAGCACCCAAGACGTGCGTGATTGCTGCTTGTACATCCGGGTGACCAGGGTTGCCGAGATGATCCATGCCAGCCGACAGGTCCGACGGTCCGACAAATACACCGTCCACACCCGGCACTGCGACGATTTCGTCCACGGCTCTCACTGCGGTGGTGCTCTCGATTTGTACCAGCACCGTGATGTTGTCGTTCACCTCTTTCAAATAATCTTGCACGGTGCCGAAACGATTGGAACGGTGGGACACGGCGACGCCGCGAATGCCTTCAGGCGGATATCGAGTAGCCGCGACCGCACGACGCGCCTCATCGGCCGATTGCACAAAAGGTATGAGGAAGTTGTAGAATCCAATATCAAGTAACCGCTTGATCACGACGGCATCGTTCCAGGGTGGGCGCACCACCGGTGCGGAGACACTATCCTTTAATGCCATCAGCTGCGGAATGAAGCTCAATACGTCATTCGGGGCATGTTCGCCATCAAGTAGAAGCCAGTCAAAGCCCGCAAGGCCGAGAATTTCGGTGGTGATGGGATTACCAAGAGCACACCAACAACCGATCACCTGTTCGCGCGCTAGAATTTTCTGGCGAAAGCGGTTTGGAAATGGACTGCTCATTTTGTGCTTACCTTTCTTCAAGAACCGTATCTCGTAACGTGAGATCGTTCAGTTCAAAGCGCTGAATCTTGCCGACAACGAACACCATCGCGACAATCGCAATGGCCGCGTTGACACCGACAAACAAAAGAGCGCCGGAAAAATCCCCGGTAGCCTCCAGAATATAACCGATGACGATCGGCGTGATGATCCCGGCGGAATTACCGAAGGTGTTGAATAACGCGCCAGAGAGACCGGCTGCTTCCTTGGGCGACGTGTCGGAAACCACGGCCCAACCGAGCGCACCCACGCCTTTGCCGAAAAAAGACAGCGACATAAACATCACAATGAGCGTGTTGGAGGTGACGTAATTGCAGGCGATCATCGACATGGCCAGGAGCATGCCGACAACGATGGGAATTTTTCGGGCAGCAGAAAGGCTCAGTCCGGCCTCCAGCAAGCGATCAGAAATCCATCCGCCGAGCAGGCCTCCGGCAAAACCGCATATCGCGGGCAGTGAGACGACAAACCCTGCTTTCAAGATCGTCATATGACGCTCGATAACGAGGTACATCGGAAACCAAGTGAGGAAGAAATAGGTCAAGACGTTGATGCAATACTGAAAAATGTAGACGCCGAGCAGCATACGCGAGGCAAGCAGCTGACGTATGCAGGCCGCAGTAGAGAATTGCTTTTTCGTCTCGGGTGTGCCGCGTGCATCAAGGTCGATGAGGGCGCCGCCGTCGCGGATATATTCGAGTTCAGCTTGGTTGATGAGGGGATGCTCAGACGGAGAGTACACGGCCTTGTTCCAAGCGAATGCGAGGAAGAGACCAACACAACCCAGAGCGACAAAGGCGTATTGCCAACCGAAATCATGAACGGTCCAGCCGATCAGCGGCGCAAAGAAGGCCGTGGCGGCATATTGCGCAGCATTGAAGACAGCCGATGCGAAGCCGCGCTCCTGCGCCGGAAACCATGCGGCGGTGATCCGACCGTTGGCCGGAAAAGCGGGGGCCTCCGCTGCCCCGAGTGCGAGGCGCAGAACGAAGAACGCTGCCACCGCTGCCCCGCCAGTAAAAAAACCCACGCCGCCCTGCAGCAGCGTGAAGAGGGACCATAGCGTAAGCGCAACGGCATAAGTTGTTTTGGAGCCGAAACGATCGAGCAGCCAGCCTCCGGGAATCTGCGCGATGACATAAGACCAAGCAAAGGCCGAAAAGATGAACCCCATCTCGATGGAGGATAGATGCAGCGTCTTCTCGATCGCGGGCCCCGCAACGGACACGACTGCCCGGCAGGCGAAATTGGTCGCGGTAACGACGAACAGCATCCCCAGGACAAGCCAGCGAGCCTGGCTGCGCGGTGCCGCAAGCACCGGCGCCGCCCGCCCGCTAGTTTGGAGAATTCTCATGGTGCCCTGCTTCGCGAACGTCTGCTAAGCCGTTCGCGCAAAAATTCATAAGTCGTCATATGTCATTTGCGAGAGCTTCGTCTACTCTAAAAGTTGAACCAGACCATCAAGTGGCGACAGGAGTGCCATAACGTACCACATTTTATGGAAATTCGTGCAGACACGTCGAGCAACAATCGAGCAAAACGGGATCACTAGACATAGGACGTAGTATGTCATAGCGTCACGTGGAAGCCATGCACATCGGCAAGATGCCCGCATTATCCGCACTACCCCGAAGGCGCAGCCTCGTCCAAAGCGCCATGGACGCCTTGATGGCGAGAATCCGTGTTGGCGACTTTCAGGTCGGCGACAGGTTACCGACCGAGCCGGAGGTAATGGCCGAACTGGGCGTCAGTCGCACTGTTGTCCGGGAGGCGGTATCGCGGTTGCAGGCGTCTGGCGTGGTGGAGACACGGCACGGCATAGGCACGTTCGTGGTCGCTTCGCCATCCGGCATGAATCTCGATACCAGCGTTGTGACCACTCTTCACGACCTGATTGCGATGCTCGAATTGCGGATCAGTCTGGAGACAGACGCGGCGGCGCTTGCCGCATCACGGCGAACAGATGGCCATATCGCTGCGATGCGCGGGGCTCTCGACGACCTTCAGCGAGACCTCAACGAAGGGCGTGATGGTGCTGGTTCGGATTTCCAGTTTCACCTTCAGATCGCGCTAGCGACCGGCAACCCTTATTTTGAAAATGTCTTTCGATATCTCGGAACCGCCACTATTCCGCGTACGCATATCGACACTGCGGCATTTGCCGCCGAGCCAGGCTCGGCCTATTTGCGGCGCACCAACAGCGAGCACGAATATATTTTCGAAGCCATAAAACGACAGGAACCTGAGACCGCACGTGCGGCCATGCGGATGCATTTGAGCAGTAGTCAGGAAAGGCTCCGACGCGCGAGCGATGCAAAGGCGAGCCTTTAACCGGCCATGGAGGGCCGACAAATGACGGAAATAAATGTTGCGCCGACTTTGTCCCGTCGCACCATGCTCGCGGGAACCGGGGCCGTGGCGCTGAGTCCATTATCGGCGACGGCGCGCGGCGCCTCCAAGAAGGTGCTGCAGCTGTTTGTCGGCACGTTCAACACATCGACGACGCGTGGCCTTACGCCGTTTACCCTTCGTCCGTCGGATGATTCCTGGGCGCTCGGCACCACGCTCCCCGATATCCAGAACGCCAGCTTCGGCGTCTACGGCCTCCGCCACGGATTGCAGTACCTGGTTGACGAACAGGATAAGGGCCGCCTTGCCGCTTATCGCGTCAGTGCGCATGGCACGGCATGGGAACGCCTCGCAGATGTCCCGAGCATGGGCTCTAATCCCGCCTTTATCACCCTCGACGAAGCGGAGACCTGCCTGGTGACCGCGAATTACAACAGCGGCACCGTTGCGCTGTATCGCCTTGATCCCAACACCGGCCTGCCGCTGGAACCGCCCGACGTGATGCAGGATGCGGGTCATGGGCCCAACACCGACCGACAGCAAGGCCCCCACGCCCATTGCGCGCGCTTCAGTCCAGACCAGCGCTTCCTCTACACTGTTGATCTCGGGACGGACGAAGTCGTCGGTTATCCCTTCGATACGGCAAAGCCGGCGCTGAACGGGCGTTTCACGGCGTTTCATGCCACGCCTGGTTCGGGACCGCGTCATATCATTTTCCACCCGCATCGGCCCTTTGCCTATCTGGTGGCTGAGATCGGCAGTCTCGTTACGGCATTGCGCCGGTATCCCGATGGGCGTCTCGAACAGATGCAGATTCTTTCCACGCTTCCGCCTGACTTCACAGCCCATAACCAGGCGGCGCATATAGCTATGAACCGCGCGGGCAGCCGACTCTATATCTCGAACCGCGGCCATAACAGCATCGCGGTATTCGCCATCGCCCCTTCGGGAAAACTCACGCTGTTGCAGCACAGTTCCACCGGCGGGGATTGGCCGCGTTTCTTCCTGCTTCTAGAAGATCATAAGCGTCTCATCGTTGCTAACGAACGTTCCGGCACGCTGGTGCTGTTCCATGCCGCGGCTGACGGCACCTTGCAGCCCACCGGCAAGAGCCTTTCCATGACGGAAGCGGTCTATGTCGGGCGGACTGCCTGAGGCGTACCTTTCGTCGACGACGCCTCGATCGTTGCCGACGACAACGACACTTTTGATGAGTGTTACGCGTCCGAGGAACGCCGCTCGCACTAGTAAACGGTACGCGCCCACGTCATGTATCGTTCGAGTTCTTCCTTCGTAACACGAAGGTCGACGAAACGCGGCTGCTCTTCTCCGGGTGCGACGAGGGCCGACATATCGTCGGCAAGCTTCAGGCCGCTGGTGATCTCGCGGGTAAGACGTCCATGGTCTGCCTCATCCGGCGGTTTTCCATAAACATCGATGACCTGGACGATATTGTTCGCAAACCAAAACTGCGGGCGCTCCGACTGCTCCGCGATATGGGCTAACGGAAGGCGTTCGTTCAAAGCTTTCTGATATGCGGTGCGGGCTGCATCGGATAGCGTCTCAGCGCCCTGAAGCGTGACGGATGAAGCCGTGCGGTGAAAACGCTGCAACAACATCTAGGCGTTCGCCTTCATAAGACTGCGATGATCCCGTGCCGCGAACCCACGTCCAATTTGCAAATTAGGCCGCGCCCCACGCTCCATCGCAGCGCATGGGCCATTACCGTCTTTCTGACTACTGCATAATAATTATATATTATACATCGTTATGCATGTATCAACATTTCATATAACGATACACAATCGTCATTATGGTGGCAATAACATGCCAAAAACGATCTGCGGCAATATCGACGGGCTAACTTCGCGGCCTTACGGACAGGGTCTCAATTGCCACTGAAAATATACAGTTTTTGCCGTTTTTGCTTACCTTTTAGCCGCCTATTGTCTATGTTCCAGCGTCAAAATTAAGCATATTCTCTAGTTATTAACTATTGTATATATTTACTTCTTTCTATAATGCCAATAACGATAATTTAAATATCATATATAACGATTGAAACGTCATGACGCACACCTTGTACCTCATCACGGCCTCCCAACTTCGGGCTGCCAGAGCCCTGCTCGGGCTCGACCAACGCGCGCTGGCGGAACGGGCCGGGCTGTCTCACCCGACCGTCCAGCGCATGGAGGCCAGCGAGGGCGTGATTAGGGGCAACATCGATTCGCTCGGCAAGCTCGTTTCGGCGCTGGAAGCCGCAGGTATCGAACTGCTCGGTGACGGCTTGGCGAGCAATGGTCTGGGGCGCGGTGTGCGCTTGAGGGCGCGCGACGCGACATCCGAAGGCGAAAGTCCCACCGCTTCAACACTTCTTCGGCGTCAGTAGGAAGGCTGCGATGATCGTCGTCGGTGTGCTGTCGTGCGTCGCCGCGTTGACTGCTCTTGCCTGCCTTGCCGTAAGCGCCAATCAGAAGCGTCAGGCGAATACCCTGATCTATGGCGCCAGCGCAGCGATTTGCGGTGTCGGCCTCGCCTGCGCCCTAGCGGCTCTCTATAGCGGCGCAGCGTCGACCGTAATTCTGCCGCTGGGCTTGCCCTGGCTCGGCATGCATTTTCGGGTGGATGCTCTGGCGGCGGCCTTCCTATGCGTCGTCAACGTGGGAGGAGTCGCGGCAAGCGTCTTCGCCCTCGGCTACGGCCGCCATGAAGCCGCACCACAGCGTGTCCTGCCTTTTTTTCCGGCCTTTCTGGCTGCAATGAACCTTGTCGTCATCGCCGATGACGCCTTCACCTTTCTCTTATCGTGGGAACTCATGTCACTGATGTCGTGGGCGCTGGTGATCAGCCACGACCGCACCGCTGAAAACATGCGTGCAGGCCTCATCTATATCGTGATGGCGAGCTTCGGAACTCTGGCTCTGTTGCTGGCGTTCGGTATTCTGGCCGGCCCGGACGGGTTGTACGCGTTCTCATCCATGCGCGCGCACGGCCTGAATTCAAACTACACGATGATCGTGATGCTTCTGACCCTGATCGGCGCGGGATCAAAAGCCGGGATATTTCCGCTGCATACCTGGCTGCCCTTGGCGCACCCGGCGGCGCCCAGCCATGCCTCCGCGCTGATGAGCGGCGTCATGACGAAGGTGGCCGTCTACGCCTTCATCCGGATCGTCTTCGATCTCCTGGGGCCGATCGATTGGCGCCTTGCCATGATCGTCATCGGCGTCGGGGCCGTCACGGCGTTGATGGGCGTGCTCTATGCGCTGATGCAGCATGATTTGAAACGCCTGCTTGCCTATCACACCGTCGAAAACATCGGCATCATCTTCGTAGGATTGGGCCTGGCGTTGGCGTTCCGCGCAAACGGCCTGGCCGCAGCCGCGGCGCTCGCCGCCACCGCGGCGCTGTTTCACGTCTTCAATCACTCGCTGTTCAAAAGCCTATTGTTCTTTGGCGCCGGCGCCGTCCAGACCGCCACGGGTGAACGCGACATGGACCATCTGGGCGGTCTCATCCACACCATGCCGCGGACCGCCATCGCTTTTCTCGTCGGCGCTGCGGCGATTTCCGCCCTGCCGCCGCTGAACGGATTCGCATCGGAATGGCTGACGTTTCAGGCCGTCTTTCTCAGTTCCACCTTTCCACAGTGGGGCCTGCGCCTCCTGGCCCCGGCGGCGGGCGCGCTTCTGGCGTTGTCTGCGGCGCTGGCGGCGGCCTGTTTCGTCAAGGCGTTCGGCATCAGTTTTCTGGGCCGCGCCCGCAGCAACGCAGCGCAAAACGCCAAGGAGACCGATAAGGCGTCGCTCACCGCAATGCTCGGTCTCGCCGCGGCTTGCGGTTTCGCCGGCATTTTTCCGGGCCTTTTCACCAATCTGCTTGCGCCCGCCACACAATTTCTGACGACAAGCCGGATGCCGGTGCAGGCGATGGCCGCACCCTGGACCCCATTGTTGCCGGTGGCTGCGAGCCACAATTCCTACAGTGGCTTTGTCATCGCCACCTGTCTGGTCATCGCGACGGCGCTAACTGCATCCGTCGTTCGCGCGTTCGCGAACAATGCTACGCGTCGTAGCGCCGCCTGGGACTGCGGATATCCGGAGGCAAGTCCAACAACGCAGTATACCGCCGGGAGCTTTGCCCAACCCATACGCCGGGTATTCGCCACGATTGCGTTTCGTGCGCGCGAGCAGGTTACCATGCCGGCGCCTACGGACACCGGCGCGGCACAGTTTCTGCTGACGCTGCGCGATCCTGCTTGGGACTTTCTTTACACGCCTATCGGGAGGAGTGTCGATTTTCTGGCGGATCATTTCAATCGGTTCCAATTTCTTACCATTCGTCGTTACCTCGGCTTGGTGTTCCTGACGCTTGTCTTCCTGCTCACGGTGTTGGTGCTATGGGCATAACCGGCACATTGGCCTTGCAGGCCGTTCAAGCGATATTGGCAGTGGCGCTGGCGCCGCTCCTTACGGGCCTCGTCCGCAAAATGAAGGCCAGGCTGCTATGCCGCCTCGGCGCGAGCATCTTTCAGCCTTATCGCGATATTTTCCGCCTGCTGCGCAAGGAAGTCGTGCTCGCACCCAACGCTTCCTGGCTGTTCTCAGGCGTTCCATATTTTGTCTGCGCCGCCACATGGGTCGCGGCCATGCTCGTGCCCACTTTCACATTCGACGTGAGGCTGGCACCGGCGGCCGATCTCATCGCCATTGTCGGGCTTTTGGCGAGTGCCCGCTTCGCGCTGGCGCTTGCCGGCCTCGACGTCGGTACCAGTTTTGGCGGCATCGGAGCCAGTCGGGAAATGATGATCGCCTCAGTCGCCGAGCCGGCCATGCTGATGCTCATTTTCTCGCTGGCGTTGGTCGCCGGAACGACACGGCTTCCGGACATTGCGGCCTTCGTGCAATCGCCAGCCCTGGGGCTGCATATCTCCTTGATGTTGGCGTTTGTCGGTCTCGTCATGATCGCGGTCGCCGAGAACGGCCGCATACCGATCGACAATCCCGCAACCCATCTCGAACTGACCATGGTGCACGAAGCCATGGTGCTCGAATATTCCGGCCGGCATCTGGCGCTGATAGAGCTCGCCAGCTCAATGAAGCTCTTGCTTTACGTCTCTCTTGTTTCCGCAGTCTTTCTGCCATGGGGAATCGCGTCCGACGGCGCGAGCGCAGCGCAGTATGGTGTGGGGACCCTGCTCTATCTGGCCAAACTGTTTGTCGCCGCCAATCTACTCGGCTTCTTCGAAGTGACCGTCGCGAAGATGCGCGTCTTCCGAGTGCCGCAGTTCATCGGCGCGGCGCTCATGCTCGGACTGTTGGCGGCGCTGCTCCGCATCGTTTCGGAGAGCCTGTAGATGACCGTCTTCGCTTTGGATATGTCCCATTTCCTTGCCGGCGGTCTGGTGCTGCTGAGTTTCACGCTGCTTTATCAGGACAGATTGCCGCCGTTGATCAACGCCTATGCGATCCAGTCGCTGTTCCTTTCTCTGTCCGTCGCATGGCAAGCCCAGATTCAGCACGCACCGCATCTCCTCGTCACGGCGGGGATCGCGCTGTGCTTCAAGGCGATCGTGATTCCACTCGTCCTGCACCGGTTGATCCGAAATTTGCGCATTCACCGCACTGTCGAAACCGTGGTCGACATCGGCCCGACCATGATCGCGGGAATGGCGCTGGTCGGGCTGTCGATGGCGCTCATGATGCGCGCCACGTCCGGCATCGATGTCCTGGCGCGCGAAGATTTGGCATTCGCTTTGTCCGTCATCCTGCTCGGCCTGCTGATCATGGTCACCAGACGCAACGCCGTCAGCCAGGTGATCGGCTTCATGTCGGTTGAAAACGGCCTCATCCTGGCGGCCACGGGCGCAAAGGGCATGCCGTTCGTCGTGGAGACCAGCGTCGCCTTCTCGATCCTGATCGCGTTCATCGTCATCGGGATATTCCTTTTCCGCATTCGCGAACGCTTCGACACCGTCGACGTCGCAATCCTGGACCGCTTCAGGGGCGAGCGTTTATGACCGAGCTTCTGAACCCCGCAACCGCCATATTGATTATTCCGACGGCAGCAGCGTTGCTGCTAACGCTGATATCCAGTTATCGGATCGCGGCGTGGATCAACGTCGCTGCGGCCTTCCTGACATTCACCTGCGCTCTCAGCTTGCTGGTGTGGCGGCCGACTGGGCTTGGGCACCTGCTGCAAGTCGACGATCTGAACATCGTATTCATCGTTCTCAACACGCTTGTCGGCTTCACCACAAGCCTCTTCAGCCGGGGTTACATCGCGCACGAACTGGAAGCCGGACGCCTGAAGCCGGCGCATCTGCGTTTCTATCATGCCATGTATCAGGTGTTGATGGGAGCGATGAACCTTGCGCTTCTCACCAGCATCACCGGACTGATGTGGGTGGCCATCGAACTTGCGACACTGACCACCATCCTGATGGTCGGCATCTACCGCACGCATGAAGCGCTCGAGGCCGCGTGGAAATATTTCATCCTGGGCAGCGTTGGCATTGCGCTCGCTCTGTTCGGTACGATCCTGATTTATTCGGTTGCGCAGCCTGTCGTCGGCAACGGCCTTCCCGCCATGACGTGGAGCACGTTGACGGCGCACGCGGCGCATTTCGACCCCATGATCCTCAACATCGCGTTTGTCTTCCTCCTCCTGGGCTACGGCACCAAGGCCGGGCTGGTCCCACTCCACGCCTGGCTGCCGGATGCCCACGCGGAGGGACCGACGCCGATCTCGGCGGTGCTGTCCGGGTTGCTGTTGAACGTCGCGATCTACGCAATCTTGCGCTTCAAAATGGTGCTTGCCCGCAATCCCGAGACGATCGCACCAGGACCCATAATGATGACCATGGGTCTTGTCTCCATTATTTTCGCCGGGCTGATGCTGTACCGCCGCCGCGACATAAAGCGCTTTTTCGCGTTCTCCTCGATCGAGCATATGGGCATCATTGCGTTCGCCTTCGGCCTGGGCGGTCCCTTGGCGAATTTCGCCGGCCTTTTGCATATGGCCATGCATAGCCTTACGAAGTCCGGCATATTCTTCGCGGTCGGCCACATCACCCGCATCAAAAATACGCAAAAGATCAGCGAGATCACGGGCCTCACGACGAGCCATCCGATGCTGGGATGGATCCTCGTGGCAAGCGTCGTCGCCATCGCGGGCCTTCCGCCTTTCGGCGTATTCACCAGCGAGTTCCTCGTCGTGAGCTCGGCGTTTGCACACCGCCCTCTGCTGGCGTTGCCACTGGTTATCGGCCTCCTTATCGCGCTTGGAGCGCTCTTTCTGAGATTGAACAGCATCGCTTTCGGCGAACCCAGCGGCAGCATGGCACCCGACCGCATGTCTCCCTTGCCGATCCTGTTCCATCTGGGACTCGTGCTGATGATCGGCATTTTCATTCCCGGGCCCATCGTCAGTTGGTTCCAGCACATCGCAGCGTTGTTGGGCTAGACGCATATGATCACGCTCGCCGACATCATTGTTGACGCCGCCGCCGGCCAATGGCCGCGCGTGCCGGTTTCAGCCGATCTCTGGGATCTTGCCGGCCAACAACTTGCCGCGGGCACATGGACGCTGGTCGCTCATTGGGGCGAACCCACCACGGTGCACGCAGCGTTGCGCGAGCCGGCAACCGGCACGACGGGCATCTTGAGTCTCGACGCGACCAACGGACACTTTCCATCACTGGGCCGCTATGCCCCAGCCGCACGGCGGCTTGAGCGCACCATCCGTGACCTCGTCGGTCTGGAACCGGAGGGCGCACCAGACCTTCGCTCCTGGCTCGATCATGGCCGCTGGGACGTGCGTCACCCGCTTGGTGTACAGGTGCCAGCCGTAGCACCGGAACCCTATCGTTTTCTCCCTGTCGACGGAGAAGGTTTGCATCAGATCCCCGTCGGACCCGTCCATGCTGGTATTATCGAACCGGGGCATTTCCGCTTCACCGCGAGCGGCGAAACCGTGGTCCGCCTGGAAGAACGCCTCGGCTATGTGCATAAGGGGATCGAAGGCCTTCTGCTCGGCGCACCGTTGGATCGTGCCGCGAAGCTGGCCGGGCGCGCATCCGGAGACAGCACGGTCGCCTACGCCATCGCCTTCGCGCAAGCGGTAGAAGCGGCGTGTGGCGTGTCGGTTCCCTTGAGGGCCGCCTATTTGCGCGCGATCATGCTTGAGCTCGAGCGCATCGCCAACCATGTCGGCGATATCGGCGCCGTCTGCAACGACGCCGCCTTCAGCCTCATGCATGCGCACTGTGCGATCATGCGCGAGCGCGTGCTGCGCGCGGCGGATCTCGCCTTCGGTCATCGCCTGATGATGGATCGCGTCGTACCGGGCGGCATCGCAAAAGATATTGACCAGAAGGGCAAGAGCCATATCTCCAAATTGCTCGCCCAAATCGGCAAACAATTTCCGGCGCTGATCACAATTTACGAGGACACGGCGTCGCTGCAGGACCGTACCGTGCGGACGGGCATGGTACGGCACGATCTTGTGGCGCAGTTCGGTGCCGGCGGCTATGTGGGACGTGCGTCCGGTCGCAGCTTCGATGCGCGCAAGAATTTTCCATGCCAACCCTACGAGACACTTGATTTCGAGGTTCCGACCCTGGAGCGCGGCGACGTCGACGCCCGCGTCCGCATTCGCATTCGCGAAGTCGAGCAGAGCCTTTCACTTTTGCGACAGTTGCTGGCACAGCTGCCCGAAGGCGACATTTGGGTGCCTATCATTCCGCGGCTGGCCGAAGGCTCAACACTCGTCGAGGGTTTCCGCGGCGATATTTTCGCGTGGGTGCGCATGAACGAGGATGGCACGATCGCGCGTTGCCATCTGCGCGACCCGTCGTGCTTCCAATGGCCGCTCCTCGAGGTAGCGATTGATGGCAACATCGTCGCGGACTTCCCGCTCTGCAACAAGTCGTTCAACTGTTCCTATGCGGGGCACGACCTCTGATGCGCAAACTTCTGTTCAAAAGTGTTCTTGCGCTGCCGCTTACAGAGCGCGCGCCCCCTGTCGACGATCGCGCGCTCGCCGAACTGGCAGAGAAAGTCCAAGCCACGGCGCGAAGGCGCTTGGGCAGAAGTCTTTCCATACGCCAGGTCGACGCAGGCTCATGCAATGGTTGCGAGCTCGAAATCCATGCCCTCAGCAATGCATTCTACGATCTGGAGCGGTTCGGCTTTCACTTCGTCGCCTCGCCGCGCCACGCCGACGTTCTGCTTGTAACTGGGCCAGTCACCGCCAACATGCGGGAGGCGCTCGAGCGGACTTATGCCGCGACCCCGGATCCAAAATGGGTGGTGGCCGTGGGTGCCTGCGCGCTCGACGGCGGCCTCTTTTCCGGAAGCTACGGCGTCGTCGGTGGCGTGAGCGCCGTCGTACCGGTGGACCTGCACATCCGTGGGTGTCCGCCAAGCCCCCGAGACCTGCTGGCAGGACTCCTTGCGCTCATGAAGCGGAAGATTCCGCGACGCATCCTCAAGGCCCAAGCCGGGCGCTAGAGAGTGTTGCCTTCGCTCTCGCAAAGTCTGCGGCTCATCAGATGCCGTACAACTGTGGGGATATAATACATGTGGTAAATCGACCGTGTTGGTTCAAGAGGTACGAGAAGATATTTTTCAGATCGCCCAAAATTCACGATTTTCTTTTTGCATCAGCAGATTGAGCAGCGACGACGCACTGCGATAACGAGATTCCATTCAGTCTCATTTGCAGATACTTTCCTGTGCGCCCGGAATGGCAGTGCATTGGAATAGAGAAACCCACTGGCGCCTTCAAAGCCCCAAATCAAGTTGCTCAACCGCATGTTCGTCGGCCGTCTCAAAATTCGATAACGTCACACCAACCAACCGGACGCCAGTGCCAAGAGGAAACACTGTCCGCACAAGATCAACGCTGACCTGCCGCAAGGTGTCATGAGACATAACGGCCGAGGGGAATGTCCGGCTGCGCGTTGCCTGCCGGAAATCCGCGTACTTGATCTTCACTGTCACGGTGCGACCGAAAGCCTGGGCTTTCTCGCACCACGCCCAGACATCATCTGCCATCGCCTGCACGCCGGTTTCGACGGCAACCGGATCGGTGAGGTCGTCGGAAAATGTCGTTTCCGATCCGGAAGATTTGCGCGGGCGGTCCGGCACGACAGGACGATCGTCCTCGCCATGGGCAATGGCATGATACCAGGGACCGGCCTTGCCGAAGTGCTGCCTGAGGAAGGTCAAGGACTGCTGCCGCAGATCGGCGCCAGTAAAAATACCGAGCCGGTTCATTTTGTCGGCAGTGACCGGTCCGACGCCATGGAACTTGCGGACCGGCAAACTTTCGACGAAGGCCGCGCCCATCGCCGGCGTGACGACGAACTGCCCGTTGGGCTTTCGATGATCCGAGGCCAATTTGGCGAGGAACTTGTTGTAGGAGATGCCCGCTGACGCGGTGAGACCGGTTTCTGTGAAGATGCGGGCGCGGATTTCTGCTGCGGTGGCCGAGGCGCTGGTAAGACCGCGGAGATTTTCGGTGACATCAAGATAGGCTTCGTCGAGCGAAAGCGGTTCGATGAGAGAGGTATAGTCGGCAAAGATCGCACGAATCTGGCGCGACACGGCGCGGTAGACCTCGAAACGCGGCGGCACGAATACAAGTTCGGGGCATTTTCGCAGCGCCGTCGTCGACGGCATGGCCGAGCGCACGCCGAAGGCGCGCGCCTCATAGCTGGCCGCGGCAACCACGCCACGCTTTGCCGCGTACCCAACGGCGACTGGGCGCCCCTTCAGGCCGGGATCGTCGCGTTGCTCGACCGACGCGTAGAAGGCGTCCATGTCGACATGGATGATCTTGCGGGTCGCGGACTCGCTCATGATATAGGCAGTTTAGCAGAGCGGAATGGCAACCTGTCAGCACGCCCGGCCGCCTCATTCGGCCGTGTTGCCGCACACATCCCACGCCGCCGGTCCCATTATACGAATTTTCAATGACACCACAGCGTAGTTTTCGTGCGGCGCGATTGACATCAATTCCGCTTCCAGGATTGTTCTGCTGGTATCATATCCACGCACCATGGGAACCTGTAACGGATGAAGACCTTAGGTTTGGCTGCTGTTGTCGTATTCACGCTCTGTACCGCAACGGCCGGAATTTTGGCGGCAGAAACATCCTTGGGGAACGTGGTCAAGGCGCGCCAGGCGAGCCTTCACAAACTCGGCCGCGACTTCAAAATCATTGCGGATCAGCTCAAAGCCGACAAACCGGACATGGCAACCGTCCAGTCGTCGGCCCAAGATATCAAGGCACTGTCAGCCGCGATGGGCAATTGGTTCCCGGCCGGAAGCGGCGCCGAGGCCAGCCTGAAGACGAAGGCGAAACCCGAAATCTGGACCGACGCGTCGGGCTTCGCGGCCAAGCTGGCAGGCTTCCGCAGCGAAGCCGCCAAACTGCAGCAGGTTGCTGCGAGCGGCGATGTCGATGCCTTGAAGACTCAATTCAAGGCGACGGGCGAAACTTGCCGTGCTTGCCATACTGATTACCGCAGCAGGTAACCCTTCGTGACGCTGCTCCACAAATCCAGTTCCGCGATGCCAGAGGGGCAGCGGACGCGCGTCTGGGACGTGCCGACGCGCGCATTCCATTGGCTGTTCGTGGCCGCTATCGCGTTCGCCTGGTGGACGGCCGAAACGGACCGGATGGATTGGCATCTCGACGCCGGATACGTCGTACTGGGCCTGCTGGTGTTCCGGATTTATTGGGGCTTCGTCGGCAGCTCCACAGCCCGCTTTGCCAGCTTCGTTCGCGGGCCGCAGGCGACGCTGGCCTATATCCGTACCCTGCCCGGCTGCCTGGTCTCAGCCAAAGCGGGCCACAACCCGCTGGGCGCCTGGAGCATCCTAGCGATGCTGGCGCTGGTCATCGCCCAGGTGACCCTTGGCCTCTTCGCAGTGGACGTCGATGGAATATCGTCGGGGCCGCTGTCGGACCGCGTGAGCTTCGATACCGGACGGCTCTGTGCGGAGTATCACGACGCGCTGTTCAACGTCCTGCTGGGCCTCATCGCGCTGCACGTGGCCGCCGTCCTTTTCTACCTGCTGTACAAGGGCGACGATCTGATAGGCCCGATGGTTCACGGCAAACGGCGGGTCGCCGATGCGACGGTGACTATCGCTCCATTGTGGCGCGCCGTGATCGGCGTCCTGCTGGCCGCAGGGTTCACTTGGTTCGTCACCAATGGGCTGAAATTTTGACCGCCTAACGCGGCAGCGCCATCCGCTCGCCGAATTTCAGTATCATCAGCCGAAGCTCCGGTTCCGCCACGGCGGCAGCGGCGTCTGCGACCGTGCACCAGCGCCGCTCGCGATCGTTCTTTTCCGCCCAAGCATTCCGCTCGCGCGTGACTTTCAGTGCAAAGACATCGACTTTGCACGACATGCCGGCGCCGTTCCTAAGGTGCTTGAAGTAGCGAAAATGGCCGATGGCACGCTTTTCCATCTCGCCGCTGATGCCCGCTTCCTCCAACGCCTCGCGCGCGGCACAGGCCGGCGGCTGCAGTCCATCGACCGGCCAGCCTTTGGGAATGATCCAACGCCGCGTCCGCCGCGAGGTGATGAGCAGGATTTCGACGGTCCCTTCGGACACGCGATAGGGCAGCGCGGCATATTGAATGCCGGAGGTCTTCTTCGCCGCGGCCGTACGCGGGGATGCTGCGCTCGCTTTCATCTTAACAGGCCATACAGGCAATAAGACGCGGCGCCCATGACGCCGGCCGCAGGCATCGTAACAATCCAGGCGATAACAATGTCTTTAGCAACGTTCCAGCGTACCGCCGACGTCCGTTTGGCGGCTCCTACCCCCACGATGGCACCGGTGATCGTGTGCGTCGTCGAGACGGGAATGCCGAAGCCGGTCGCCAGGAATAGCGTAATGGATCCAGCCGTTTCCGCACAGACGCCTTGCAGCGGCGAGAGACGCGTGATGCGCGAACCCATCGTGCGCACGATCCGCCAGCCACCGCATAGCGTACCGAGGGCCATCGCCGCCTGGCAGCTTAGGACAACCCATAGAGGAACGTAGAAACCACCCTTAAGAGCTCCGTGAGCGAAAAGCAGAGCCGCAATGATACCCATCGTCTTCTGCGCATCGTTGCCGCCATGCCCAAGCGAGTAGAGAGAAGCCGAGAGGAACTGCACGCGTCGGAAAATGCCGTCGACGCGCGCCGGGGTCTTGTGCACAACGGCCCACGAGACCCCGAGCACGAGCAGCAGGGCAAGCACGAGTCCGAGGCCCGGTGAAAGGAAGATTGCGCCGATGGTCTTTCCCAAGCCACTCCACTCGATCACATGCCATCCCGAATGCGCGACACCCGCGCCCACCAGACCGCCAATCAGAGCGTGCGAGCTGCTTGACGGGATGCCCAGCAGCCACGTGACGATATTCCAGACGATCGCGCCCATCAGCGCGCCGAAGATCACCTGATCGGTGATGACACTCGGCGTTACGATACCGGTACCGATGGTCCGTGCCACGTGCAGACCGAAGACCAGAAAGGCGATGAAATTGAAGAATGCGGCCCAAGCCACCGCGTAGCGCGGAGCAAGAACCCGCGTCGACACGATGGTCGCAATAGAGTTCGCCGCATCGTGCAGACCGTTCAAGAAGTCGAACAGCAGCGCAACGCCAATTAGGGCAGCCAGCAGGAGTTCGTTCACCAATGGCGCTCCTGCCTAAGCTTGTTCAATGACGATGCCGCTGATGCAGTTGGCCACGTCCTCGAAACGGTCCATGACCTTCTCCAGGTGATCGTAGATTTCAGTGCCTACGATGAAAGCCATCGCGTTGCCGTCGCGATGCTTGGTATAAAGCGCCTTGATGCCCGTGTTTTGCAGCCCGTCGGCGACCTCTTCGAGGCGAATGATCTCTTCCGTTATGCCATTTAGCCGCGAAGCTTGCTGGCGAAAGAGACCGAGAAGAGCCGCCGCATCGGCCGTCAGCTTCGCTGCCTGCACAATGATGTCGCCCATCTGCTGCATCTGCGGCTCGAAGGTTTCCACCTCGAACAGCAATATCGCCTTCGCGGTCTTCTGCATCTGATCGATGGCATCATCAAGGGAGGTTATCAGCTGCTTGATGTCGCTACGATCGAATGGGGTGATGAAGGAGCGTCGCGTCAGTATCAGCACGTCTCGGGTTATGGCATCTGCCAGGTTCTCGAAATCCATCACCTTGTGGCAGGCGTCACGCACCGTCGTGCCGCCGTACAAAAGCGTGCTGAGCGTCTCTGAGCCATCGACGATAGTACGGGCATGGCGGTTGAAGAGATCGAAGAACCGCTCTTCCTTCGGCATAAGCGCCTGGAACCACATCGGCATTGGCGCTCTCGTTCCGAATCCTCGATGCAGTCCTGCCAGAAAAGTTGACCCAGGGTCCACGCGTAAATGGTCGCGGAGCCAAGGGCTGGCGGCCGCAAACCGGTCTGCTCCGAGGAATCCCCACATGCCACTTGCGGAATAGTCCCGCTCGATAAATTCCCTTCAATTCGCCATGCGCCGGCAGGCGCCGCGTGTGGGCGCCTTTGCGTAGCTACCAGCATTTTCAGAAATTATCGTTGCGGGGCAGCCCTATAGCGGGCCGCTGGAAAGAACGTGCAGGCAATTTCCGCAAGTTAATGTCGCATTATCCGAGCACCCCTAGACTATCAGGTCCGCAGGCGTGAAAGCGCTGCGGCCGAGCCATTCCGGAGCCGTAGGTTTACATGGACAGGTTGACCTCTGACGCTCAGACGCGCCGCGGGTCCGGTCCTTCGCCGGCTCTCCTGCTGTCGGTCATCATCCTCGTGTTCGCGACGGCGTGCGGCGGTTTGGCTCTTTCCGATTTAATCGGCCGCATAAGTGCAATTTGGGTCGCCAATGCAGCACTCGTCTATTTCCTGCTCACGCAGCCGCAACGAGATTGGCTTTCAATCATGGCCGCCGGGCTCGGCGCGAATTTCTGTGCCGACCTCGTGATGGGCGACAACGCACTTGCTGCGGGGGCGCTCACGTTCTGCAACGCAGTCGGCGTTCTCATCATCGCAGCCCCCTTGAAGTTCCTTGAACTTCATAGCGACTTCGCCAGACCCAAGCCGCTGCTCGTGTTCTATGCGCTTGCGCTCGGTCCGGCGCCCTTTGTGGCCGGGCTGCTGTCAGCGGCATATTTCCATTTCTCGTATGGCAGAGATTTCCTGTCCTCGGCGTTGAACTGGTACGCCACAGATGCCCTCGGTTACAGCATCGTCGTTCCCATGCTGATGACGGTGCGCGTCGAGGCACTCAAGAAGATGTTCGGCCGCGACCAACTCGCCGTAACGTTGCTTCTGTTAGGGACGATCGCGGGAACGATTTTGTTGAACTTCTTGGCCAGAGATTATCCCCTCGCCTTCCTCTTCTTCCCCGCCATCGTTCTAATGACCTTCCAGCGCGGGTTTGCCGGAGGGGCCATCGGCCTCTTGATGACGGGCACTTATCTGATGGTGCCCGCACTGATCGGCAACTCCTCCGGCGTTCTCGGGCAACACACCGAGCATGAACAGATCATCATCGTCCAATTGTTCATCGCGGTGATGGGTTTCTCAGTCGTCCTGGTCGGTGCGGCGCTAGCGGAACGGCGCCAGCTCGAACAAGGTCTCGCCGCAGCCATCGTCCGCGCGGAAAGCTCGCGCGAGGAAGCGCTCGTCGCACGTGACGCAGCGGACACGGCAAACCGGATGAAGTCCATGTTCCTGGCCACCATGAGCCATGAATTGCGTACACCGCTAAACGCCATCATCGGCTTCTCCGAGCTGATGCATGCCCAGTTTTATGGTCCGCTGGGCGATGCACGTTACCAGGAATACTCCGGTCTCATTCAAAGGGCCGGCCGGCATCTTCTAAGCCTCATTAACGACATCCTCGACATGTCGAAGATCGAGGCTGGAAAATTCGAATTGCATCGCCAAACGTTGGACATGCGTGCCGTCGTCCGCGAATGCCTGGACCTCATGCGCGAGCGCGCCAGCCGCGGCGACGTCGTGCTTGCTGAAGATCTCCCGGAAACGCCACTGTGGCTTGCCGCTGACCAACGCGCGATGAAGCAGATTCTGCTTAACCTGATATCAAACGCCGTCAAATTTTCGCATCCGAACGGCCGTGTGGCGGTGCGCGCACGAATTGCCGACAGCGCACTTATTCTGTCGGTCCGGGACAACGGCGTCGGCATCCCGCAAGATCAACTCAATCGGCTTGGAAACCCTTTCGTGCAGGTCAGAAGTAGCGCTGGCGCTTCGCATGAGGGTACGGGGCTGGGCCTCGCCCTAGTTCGCGCGCTAGCGGAATTGCATAGCGGGACCTTGAAGGTCGAAAGCGTCCTTGGACAAGGCACGACTGTCAGCATCATAATTCCCGCCGCTCTCGGTCGTGAGGAATGCACGACGCAACAGGAAACCCTAACGCGGGCGGGCTGAAGAATATCCGCGTCAGACCAGTTCAGGGCGGCGGGGTCAGCCGCTTCCCTTACAGCGGAACAGACAGGGCAGCCGGAGCCAACGCGATCAGAAGAATCAAACCCGGCACGGCGTAGAGATATTTGCGGTGCCCCAGGAGAGTCGCAACGGCCGCGAAAGTGATCATTCCGGCGAGCCCGATTCCCCACAGGCGTGTTTCCGGGACCGCGAGGAAGACCGCGGCAAGCAAATCCAACACCGCCGTTACCCGGTAAAAGCCCGGCGGAAATTCCCAACGCCGGTATGCCTCGCGCACGAATCCCGGCCCGATAAGCTGCACAAGCCCTGAAACCGCAAAGATTGCAGCGAGTAATGTGGCAACAACTACGGGAAAAGTTAGATCCTGCATGGCTTCGCGCTGCTTTGTTTCGGTATGCCTCACATGGGGCGCGAGAGCTTGTTTGCCAAGGCACCCGACAATCTTTTTTCCGCATAGCTTTGGCCTATTTGTCGCAGTCCTACGAAAGTGAGGATGTTGCCACTGACCGCGGCCGCGCGTTTTAAGAACTGAAGGGTTGCGCGCCAGTCGGGGCGCCAAGAACATATCGAGAGACGAGCGAGCCGAAATTCGCATGATAATCAGTGTACGAATTAAATCGCGTCGCGTGGAAAAGGTTGTGTCTGGGTACCGTGTCGGGATTAGGCTATCACCCACCCGTTATGCGGCGGCGCTCTTTCGCGCTTGCACACAAGTTTCTTTTGTATGACTGATATGATAAATGTAGGACTCACATCAGGGCAATCGCCCAGCAACCACATTCTCCGGTAGTGAACCCATGACCACACTGACAAGACGCGATCTATTGAAAAGCAGCGCCGCGGTCACCGCAACGGCGACAGCTGGAGAAGCACCAGCGGAGGCGAAGACTTCCAAGACACCCATTCGGCCGCTATCGCCACGCGAAAAGCTGCCATCGGTGCGAGATAGATTGCTGCTGGACTTCGGCTGGCGGTTCCGTCTTGGGCATGCCTGCGACGAGAGCAAGGATTTCGACTTCGGACTCGATCAGCGCACCTTCGCCAAGGCGGGCACGAACGTCGCCAGCGCCGCTGAGCTGAACTTCGACGACAGCAGCTGGCAGCAGGTGAACTTGCCGCACGATTGGGCGGTCGCGCTGCCCTTCACGCCGAGCTCCAACCCGCCTCCTCCGCCAACGGACGACCCGCACGCCGCACACGGTTTCAAGCCTCTGGGCCGCGATTATCCCGAAACCAGCATCGGCTGGTACCGGCGCGCTTTCGATCTGCCGGCGTCCGATCTGGGCCGGCGCCTGTCGCTGGAGTTCGACGGCGTATTCCGAGACTGCATCGTGATGTTCAACGGCTACATCGTCGGCGGCAACCAGAGCGGTTATGCGCCGTTTCGGGTCGATGTCACGGATTTCGTCAATTACGGCGGCAAGAATGTGCTGACCGTACGCGTGGACGCGACGCTGGGAGAAGGCTGGTTCTACGAAGGTGCGGGCATCTACCGCCACGTCTGGCTGGTCAAGACCGACCCGCTGCACATCCCGCAATGGGGTACCTGGGTCACGAGCAAGATCGAGGGCGCTATGGCGTCCCTGGATATTTCCACCGAGTTGTTTAATGACGGCTTGACGGTGCGAAAATGCCAGCTGGTTTCGACCGTATTCGATCCAAAGGGCCGCGTCGTGGCATCGCTAAAGACGCCGGTCCTGACGGTCGGATCCCAGGAAAAGCGTACGCTGGCGCAACGCGCCGTTCTGCATACCCCGACCCTTTGGTCATTGGAGACGCCGCAGCTCTATCAGCTTGTGACAAAGGTCGTGTCCGGAGGAAAAGCCGTTGATGACGCCGCCGTGTCGTTCGGTATCCGCTCCATCAACTTCGATCCAGACAAGGGTTTCTTCCTGAACGGCAAGCCGATCAAATTGAACGGCACCTGCAATCACCAGGATCATGCGGGTGTTGGCTCAGCGCTGCCGGACCGGCTCCATGCCTGGCGCATCGAGCGGCTGAGGGAGATGGGCTGCAATGCCTATCGCACCGCGCATAATCCGCCGGCACCGGAACTTCTGGATGCGTGCGACCGCGTCGGCATCCTCGTGGTAGACGAAACCCGCCGTATGTCGTCGGATGAAGAGGCCATTAGCGAGTTGGAGCGGATGATCCGCCGCGACCGCAACCACCCCAGCGTCATCCTGTGGTCGATCGGCAATGAGGAGCCACAGCAGGGCACCGACCGCGGTGCGCGCATTGCCACCACGATGAAACGGGTGTGCCGCGAACTCGATCCCACACGCCCAATCACTGCGGCGGTCGATAACGACAAGGTCTGGGGTATCGGCATCACGCCGGTGCTCGATGTGCTGGGCTGCAACTACCGAACCGGCAAAATTCCAGCCTTCCACCAGCATTACCCGAACAAGCCGACGATTGGCACCGAGACCGGCAGCACGGTCTGCACACGCGGTATCTATGTCAGCGATCCGACAAGCGGTTATTGCGTCGCCTATGACACGGAAGCGCCGTGGTGGGCATCGACGGCGGAGGCCTGGTTGAACGTCGTGGCGCCGCGTCCGTTTATCGGCGGCGGTTTCGTCTGGACAGGTTTCGATTATCGCGGCGAACCGACTCCGCAAAACCGCTGGCCGAATATCAACTCGCAATTCGGCTTCATGGACACCTGTGGATTCCCCAAAGACAATTACTTCTATTACAAAGCCTGGTGGAGCAACGAACCTGTGCTGCACCTGCTTCCGCACTGGAACTGGCAAGGCAAGGAGGGCCAGAAGATCAACGTCTGGTGCCACTCCAATCTGGACCGCGTCGAGCTGTTCTTAAACGGGCGGAGTCAAGGTGTTCGCGATGTGGCGCCTCTCAAACACGTTGAATGGGATGTTGTCTATGCGCCCGGCGTGATTGAGGCACGCGGCTACAAGGGCGGAGAACAGGTGCTGACGGCAAAACGCGAAACGACGGGGGCACCCTCGCAGATCGTGTTGCGCGTGGACCGTGCGACGATCGACGCGGACGGCGAAGACATCGCCGTCGTGACTGTGGAAATCGCCGACGCGCAGGGTCGCATCGTCCCTACCGCCGGAAGCTCGGTCGCGTTTGCCCTTTCCGGCCCGGGCACGCTGATCGGTGTCGGCAACGGCGATCCCAAAAGCCACGAAGCTGACAAAGGCACCAGCCGCTCCGCCTTCAACGGGCTTTGCGCCGCGATCCTGCAAGCCACAAAGACGCCCGGCACGATAAGATTGGATGCGACGGCATCCGGCCTGCAATCCGCCTCGCTGTCGATCGTGACGACACCCGTGGCGTCGAGACCGTGCGTCGGCTAAGGGCCCGCGGGCATGCTGAGGTTGATGTCGTAGACCGCATCCTTGCCGGGGATGGTCTCGGTCGCGAAACCGTCGACGACGGTGTCGCCCGAGATCAGGCGTGCATGCAGGGATAGATTGTCGAATACCTGAAAGCGGATCTTCTGCCCCGGCATCATCGTTGTGACGTAATCCAACGGCTTGCCATCGTCAGGAAGGCGAATGGCAAATTGCCGCGAGCCGACAAAGTCACCCCACAAGAAGAAAGGCTGACCGGGCGGCGGCACCAGGCCGTGGAAGCGGAAGGTCACACTGACAGGCCAGTTGTATTGGTGCTGCATGAAATCGATTGCCGGCAGCGCATTGCCCTGAAAGTCGAAGAAGGTCGCATTCTCCCAGCTGGAGCCCTGCCCCCAACGCGTGTGGCACTTGGTGGAAACCCAGTCGGGCGCCCAGTAGACGACGCCCGCGCCGCCATTGGCGATCACCGTCTGTGTCAGATCGATGAGATATTGCTCCTGGCCTTCTGGCGTGGCGCGATAGGACGACATCAGCGCTTCTTCGCCGAGCACGTTGTTCGTATTGTCGGCCCATTGCAGCGTCCAAGGATAACCGGTCTCGGCCACCATGACCTGCGCCTTGGGATACCGGTAGCGCAGGCGGTTGATCGTTGCCCCCAGGCCGGCCAGTGTGTCATGCGACCATTTCGGATAGTAGCTGATGCCGATAACGTCGAAATCAGTTACGCCCGCAGCCGTGGCTGCGGCAAACCATGCTTCGACATTCTCCGGCTGCGCAATATGGATCACGACCTTCGGCTTGATCGCCGAGGTCACACCTGCGTCCCGCACCGCCTTGATGGCCGCGTTGAGCAGCCTGGCATTGCGCGTCCAGTTTATGGTCTGCCCCGTCTGCCAAGGCGCTGGCATCAAGATTTCGGAATTGATCTCGTTGCCGACCTGAACCAAGTCCGGCATTAGTCCGGCCTTGCCCAGCGTCGTCAGAGTGTCGAAGGTGTACTGATATAGCGCGTTCGCCAGCGCGCCATCATCCTTGATTCCGGCCCATGCTGCAGGGACAACTTGCTTGCCGGCATCCGCCCAATCATCGGAATACTGAAAATCGAGCAACACCCGCAAACCGAGCGCCTTTGCCCTTCTGATGCTGCGCTCGACATCGGCCAAGTTGCTGTATTTTGTCCATGCGGCGTCATTCCAAATCCGGATGCGAACCAGGTTGGCGCCGTGGTTCTTGAAGATGGCGTAGACGTCGGACGGTTTGCCCCTGTCTCGATAGACCGCGCCGCAATCGTCCATTTCGTTCGCAAAGGACAGATCCGCACCAAAATAAAAGTCGTGCGCGTACGCGGGTAGCAACAAAAATACGAGCGCCGCGAACAAACCGGCGAAGAGCCTCATGCCAACCTCTTATTGCACAGGGGTTTTCACGTCGAAGTCATAGACCGTGTCGTGATCCGGGACGGTCTCCGGAACCGCACCTTCGCTCAAATCCGGTCCGGAAAGCAGCGGCGCTGTCATCGTTTTCTCGCCGAACAACTGAAACCGAATGTATGTTCCTGGCATGATCGTCGTCTTGTACACCAACTCATTGCCTTCGCGCCGGACAGGAAACGCCAGAAAGTCCGGGTCACCGAAAAAATCACCCCAGAGATAGAAGGTCTGGCCTGCCTTCGGCGTAGCACCACGGAAGCGGAACGTGACGTTCACCGGCCAGTCGTACTTTTTCTGCATGAAGTCGATCCCCGGCAGAACTGCGCCGTCAGGGCCGAAGAAAGTCATCACCTCCCAATCCACACTGTGGACAGGCCCCTTTGTACATTGGGATGGAATCCAGTCGGGCGCCCAGGTGAGAACGCCGACGCCGCCATTGGCGATCACGATCTGGGTGAGATCGGCCAGGAAATCCTCCTGGCCTTGTGGTGTTGCCGGGTAACCCGGTGTCACATTATCCTTAGCCAAACCGGAATTTTGCCCCGTAGTCCAGGGATAGGCGGTTTCGACAACAGTCACACCAACGTTCGGGTAACGGTTGCGCAGCATGTTGATCGTGCGCCCGAGTCCACGCAGCGAGTCCGTGGACCACTTCGGATAATAGCTGATGCCGATCATGTCGAAATCGGTCACGCCGGCTTTGACGGCTGCCGCAAACCAGGGCAAGACGTTTTCCGGCTGCGCGATCTGGATCATCACCTTCGGCTTGGTAGAGGAGGTACGAGCTGCGTCTCGTATGGCCCTGATCGCCGCGTTCAGCAGCAAGGCGTTGCGCTTCCAGTTGATGGCACCGTATTTCCAGCGCCCCCTGGCCAGGATTTCGTGGTTGATTTCGTTGCCGGGCTGCACGATGTCCGGCATCAAGCCGGCCTTATCTAGAGTCCGCAACGTGTCATAGGTGTACTGGTATAAAGCCTTGGCCAGCTGGTTTGGATCTTTGATCTTGGCCCAGGCGGCTGGAATGACCTGCTTGCCGCCGTCCGCCCACCAGTCGGAGTAGTGGAAATCGAGCGACGTCGTCATGCCCGCTTCTTTGGCCCGTCTCAGGCTGCGTTCGACATCGGCGATGTTGCTGTATTTGGTCGGGTTGCCATCGGTCCAGATGCGGATGCGGGCGATATTTGCGCCGTGCTCCTTGAACAGGGCAAACAGGTCCTTTGGTTGACCGTTCTCGCGGTACACCACGCCGCAATCATCCATCTCATTGGCAAAAGAAAGATCGGCGCCGAAGTAAAATTCGTGCGCCGATGAGGGAGACAGGGAGAGGACTAGCAACACAAAAAAAGAAACTGCGAACGACTTCATACCCACCTCGATAATGAAGAACGTCGGCGAGGGGCTTGAGGCCCCTCGCCGTAAACGTCGCATCAATTCTTGTAGGAGATGTCGAACAGGAAAGAACGGCCGAACGTATCAAAGCGAGCCAGTTCTTCCGGGTTGTTATCCCAGTAGGACCGCGACACCTCGTTCGTCAGGTTGCGCCCCTGCAGGCGGAAGCCGATATGATCGTTCCACTGATAGGAAAGACTGGCCTCCAACGTGCGCTCCCAGTCGAGCCTGGTGAGCGTTTGCGAGTTCCATCCCGCGATGATCGTGAACGGGCTGTGGATCTTGTACGCAATACGCGCCTCGATATCGTTGGCGCTGTACCACAGGTCCAGCTCGGCGGTGTGCTTGGCAAGACCTGTCGCATCGAGCGGGTTGTTGACTGGAGAAAACTCCTTCAAGCCCGAATTCACATAGGCATAGTTGGAATAAATCCCGAAGTCCTTCAGGAAACCCGGCAGGAAATAGAGACGGCTTTGGAATGTCAGTTCCAAACCCGTGATATCGCCGCCAGGGCCGTTCAACGGCGAATACATCGTGTAGGTGTTGCCGTTGATGAGCTGCGTCGTCGTGCCATATCCGATGAAGCTGTTCAGGTGCTTGTAGTACACTGCAGCCGAGAACAGCGACTCTTCGTGGAAATACCATTCATAGTCCAGATCAACCTGATCCGCCCTGTAGGGATTGAGAGTCGGATTTCCGCCAGACCCCGTATACGGCGGTGAAGTGCTCAACGAGAATCCCGTCCGGAGCTCGTCCAGCGGCGGGCGTGACACGGCAATCGCCGCACCAAAGCGGACGATCTGCTCGTCGCTCAAGTGGAAGTTCACGTTCAGGCTCGGCAAGACATCGGTGTAGTTTTTCTTGAGCGTGATTGGCAGGTTGTTGCTGTAGCCGGAACTCGTCGTGGCCACGTTCGAAACGCGCACACCAAGATTGCCGTTCATCGGCACGCCCATGAAGTCCGAACTGAAGTCGGCCATCAGGTAACCTTCAAAAACCCTTTCGTGCACTTTCCAATGCTGCGGAAGCTGTTCCGATCCCGCAGGCACGGCGGTGTTCGCAAAGAGCAACGGCGCAAGCGTGTTGTAATTGCCGTACAACATATTTGGAACACTGAAGTCACGCACCGTAAACTCGCTCAAGTCGGAAGCCGGGAGCGTGAAGTCGGCCGAAGCGCCCGTGCAGCTGCCCACCGTCGAGCCGGTCACCGGACACAAATTGAACTGGAACTGCCGGTGGTTCTTCGCGCGGTCGGCCAGACGCGCGCCAAAGTCGAATTCCGTAAAGAAAGAGCCCTCGATCATGCGCGAACCGTCGAGTTGAGCCGCCGAAATATGGTCGCGGGTGTACTCGGGCCCGGTGGTGGCGGGGTTCCACGTGTGTACAGTCTGCGATGCCGGGTTAGCGACGTCTGCTCCGCCGCCGGATACCGTCACGACTGGCGACTGGCCGGCGCGTGTGTCGAAGGTCATGTTCTGCGGGTACTGGTCTGCGTAGATCGCCTGCCAGTCGTTGTTGCGGGCGGCTTCGGAGTGGGAAAGATCCAGCTTTACGTCCCAAGCCCCTTGCGTCCATTCGGTGTTCAACCCTCCAACGATCAGCGTATGCCGCTCGCTGTAGAGAGCGATCGTGTTTTGCAGGTCGGCGTAGGAATTCGGCAGGCTCGCCGCAACAACGACGCCTCCGAGAGTCGTCACGTTGGGATTTGCGACACCTGCGACACAACCGTACTTGGATGCTGCAGAGCCATCGCATGGCGTGTGTGCAGGCGGGCTCGTCGGGAACGACGTCCAGTCGCCCCATGTACCGTTGCCATACCAAGCCTGGAACTGATCCTCATGAATGGTGTAACCGGAATACAGCGCGTCCAATTTGATGCGGAGGTTTGAATTCGGACGCCAATCGGCTGTACCCGTGAGGGCGGTCCGGTCTTGCTGAATTTCGGTCACTTCGGTCTGCGCACCCCATGGCGTCGCATCCGGGACGCCATCGCCGGTCACGTCCCCTGCGTTCCAACTGCTAGCCGGATTATATCCCCAGCCCTGGAACGACTCGTATCCGTTCTTTTCGCGCTGGAAGCTGGCGCCGAGTGCGATCGCGAAATTTTCGCTGAGATGCGTGATGTATGTCGTGCTACCGCGCATACCCCACGGGCTATAATTCGGGAGCTGGTTCGCTTCCTCATTATATTCCGGTCCGGCGCGTAAGGTGAAGCTTGGGCCGCTGTAGTCCAATGGAGAGATGGTCTGGATATCAATGGTTGCCGCGATACCGCCGGATATGAGATTGGCACCCTGCGACTTGTAGACTTTGACGGCGGAGACGACCTCGGACGGGTAGATTTCCCAGCGGACGTTCTGATCCGGTTCCGACGACGCAACTTCGCGCCCGTTGACTAAGCCAAGGACGAAACGCGGACCAAGTCCGCGGACGGCTGCCTGGCTGGCATTGCCGCGGTCGAGTGTCGTATTGAGCCCCGGAAGGCGGTTGAGTTCTTCGGCGATCGTGACATCCGGCAATTGTCCGATGTCTTTCGTCGAGATGTCTTCGGTTATGAGACTGGAGCTTTGCTTCATGACCAGCGAGTCGCGAAGACTTTCGCGCACGCCAGTGACCGTTACCGTTTCCATGGAGTTCTGATCGTCCTGCGCAAACGCGCCGACCGACACCGCGGAAAAGACCGCGATTACACTCGCTCCACAAAGGAGCGCACGTTGTAGAGATTTCACTGGTATTCCTCCCCTGCTAAGGCTGCAGCCTCTGGCTACGGTTCTTAGACTGTAGCCTATTATCTGACTTATCATATAAATATGCGCGAGGTCGTCAAGTCGACGTTACGGCGCGTCTGCGGTCTTTTACGCGCCGTGACTTTGTGGTGACAGGGTGAGTGTTAGCGCTAACACGATTTGCCTAGGTCTTAGCGTCCTGCAAACACAGTTGCCCAAGCGATCCGGCGGCGCCGCGATGATATCGCCCTGCACGCAGCGCGCTCTATACGAATTCGAGGCGCGTATTCGGCAATTTCTTTGTTATGTATTCGCAAATATCCTTGGCGCTTCAACAAGTCGCCAGGCCGCAAATCTGTCAGCGCCCGTCTCACTTTACAGCAAGACTATTTATCATATAAATGTACAAAACAATTGGGATGGGCTCTGAACTTCTCTGGCAATTCAGAGCCCTCGTTCCTAGGGGGCACGGTGGCCATGTCCACACAAAAAGGCGGGTTCCGCAGTGCCAAGATTTACGGCCGGACGGATCGCGACGGATTCATCCATCGCAGTTGGATGAAGAGCGAGGGACTGCCGGCCAACGTGTTTGATGGCCGTCCGGTTATCGGAATCTGCAATACGTGGTCCGAACTGACGCCCTGCAACTACCATCTGCGGGACTTGGCCGAGCATGTGAAGCGTGGCGTCTGGGAAGCAGGCGGTCTGCCGCTTGAGTTTCCTGCCATGTCGCTGGGCGAGACGCAGATGCGCCCGACTGCCATGCTGTTCCGCAACCTCTTGGCGATGGAGGTGGAAGAGTCCATCCGTGCAAATCCGATCGACGCCGTCGTACTTCTGGGCGGTTGCGACAAAACAACGCCCGGCCCGTTGATGGGCGCAGCGAGTGTCGATCTCCCCACCATCGTGGTCTCCTCCGGCCCGATGCTGAACGGAAAATTCCGCGGTCGCGATATCGGCTCTGGCACCTATGTCTGGAAGATCAGCGAGGCCATGCGGGCCGGCGAGATGATGCCGAAAGACTTTGCCGACGCCGAAAGCGGCATGTCGCGCAGTCCGGGAACCTGCATGACGATGGGTACGGCCTCCACCTTCGCCTGCCTGGTGGAAGCGATGGGGTTGTCTCTGCCCTACAACGCCACGATTCCGGCTGTCGACGCCCGGCGCCGTGTCCTGGCACATGAAACCGGCCGGATGATTGTCGAGATGGCGCACAAGGACATTCGCCTGTCACGCATCGTTACCCGTAAATCGTTGGAAAACGCGATCTGTACGATCGCCGCGATTGGCGGCTCGACGAATGTGGTCATCCACCTTCTGGCTCTGGCGGGGCGCATGGGAATTCCGCTGCAACTGAAGGATTTCGACCGGCTGTCCAGCGAAATTCCGCTGATTGTCGATCTGCAGCCATCAGGCAGCTTCCTGATGGAGGATTTCCACTATGCCGGAGGGCTCCCTGCAGCGCTGAAGCAGATAGCTGGCGCACTTTCGTTAGATGCACCAACGGTCTCCGGCAGTACGCTCGGCGAAATTATCGCCCAAGCCGAGTGTTTCAACGGCGAGGTCATTCGCGACGCCCAAAATCCAGCGCGCGAATATTCGGGGATATGGGTCCTCAATGGCAATCTATGTCCAAATGGCGCCATCATGAAACCGAGCGCGGCCAAGACATCTCTGTACCGCCATCGCGGCCGCGCCGTCGTGTTCGAAACGATCGAAGACTTCAAGGCGCGCATCGACGACCCAAATCTCGAAGTCGACGACACTTCCGTTCTAGTCCTCAAGGGCTGCGGACCCAAGGGTTACCCGGGCATGCCGGAGGTTGGGAATATGCCGCTGCCGCGCAAGCTGTTGGCGCGCGGCGTCAAGGACATGCTGCGCATCTCCGATGCGCGCATGAGCGGTACTGCATTCGGCACCGTCATCTTGCATGTCGCACCGGAATCCGAAGCCGGAGGGCCGCTTGCCGTCGTAAGGACCGGCGACGAAATCCTTTTCGATGGCCACCTCCGCAAGCTCGACCTGTTGATCCCGGCTGCCGAATTAGAGATACGCCTGAAGGTCTGGCGGGAAACGCATGCACCGCCCAAGTGGAAGCGCGGCTATTACCGACTCTATTACGACCATGTTCTGCAGGCCGATCGTGGCTGCGATCTGGACTTCCTCGTAGGCGCGAGCGGGTCTGTCGTTGAGCGGGAGTCGCACTGACGTCACAAAGGACATCTGAAGAGCGAAAGAATAAACCAGCGCGCAATGCGCAGTGTTTCAGGGGGATAATCTTACATGCACCTTTCAACCATCGATATTGCTGTCATCGTAGCCTACGCCGTCTTCATATTCGTGCTCGCCCAATGGGTTTCTCGCGAGAAGGCAGGGCACCAAAAGAACAGCCAAGACTACTTTCTCGCCAGCCGCGCGCTACCTTGGTGGGCGATCGGAACGTCGCTGATTGCGGCAAACATTTCAGCCGAACAGATCATCGGCATGTCGGGATCGGGATATGCCATCGGGCTGGCTATCGCGTCCTACGAATGGATGGCCGCTCTGACACTTCTGATCGTCGGTAACTTTTTCCTGCCGATCTTTCTGAAAAACCAGATTTATACGATGCCGGAGTTTCTGGCTCGCCGGTATGGGCCGAACATCCAATTCGTGATGGCGATCTTCTGGCTCGTCCTCTACGTCTTCGTTAACCTGACCTCCATCCTATGGCTGGGCGCCACCGCCGTGCATACGGTCACAGGACTGACCCAGGAACAGAGCCTGATGGTCCTGGCCGCTTTCGCCGGCGCTTATGCGCTTTATGGCGGCCTTAAAGCCATCGCGTTGACGGACATCGTGCAGGTGACGATGCTTGTCTTGGGCGGTTTGGTGATCGTGTTCATCGCGCTGACAAAAGTTTCCGGCGATATGAGCTTGCTCGGCGCATTTCACGGGTTCGGCGTATTGGTGAACAAGTTACCCGATCACTTCCACATGATTCTTGGGCCTGACAGTCCCTATTACAAAGACCTGCCCGGACTCTCGGTGATCTTTGGCGGGATGTGGGTTGCCAACCTGTCTTATTGGGGTTTCAACCAGTACATCATCCAGCGGGGCCTCGCCGCCAAGAGCATCCAGGAAGCCCAAAAAGGCATCGTCCTGGCAGCGTTCCTCAAACTGCTCATTCCCGTCCTGGTGGTTGTGCCGGGCATCGCTGCCGTCGTATTGGCGCCGGGACTGAAGAACGATCAGGCCTATCCGACACTGATGACCTACCTGCCGCCGGGTCTGCTGGGTCTCGTTTTCGTCGCGCTAATCGCGGCTATCATCGCCTCGATGGGTTCGAAGATAAACTCGATCGCGACGATCTTCACCATGGACGTCTACAGAACGTTCCACAAGCAGGCGAGTGAGAAGAATCTGGTGATCGTCGGACGCTTGACCGCCGTCATCGGTCTGGTTATCGCGCTGATCGTCGCCAAACCGTTAATTGGCGGTTTCGATCAGGCCTTCCAGTATATTCAGGAATTTTCCGGTTTCTTCACGCCGGGAATTACTGTGATCTTCCTGCTCGGCCTATTCTGGAAACGCGCGACAGAAGCAGGTGCACTCACCGCAGCGATCGGTTCGGTCGTACTGTCCTGCCTTTACTATTTCGCCGGCTGGCTGTCGCTGCATGTCTTTGCCGGCAACGCGGCATTGGCGGCTCCTCTAGCCGTAATGGGGTCCATCCCCTTCATGAACCGCATGGGCTACATATTCCTGATCTGCTTCGGTTTGGCAGTTGTTGCCTCGCTGCTGCAGAAACCCAGGCCGGAAAACGTGACCGTGGATGTCACCGACGTCGATTTTTCGACGAGCAAGTCCTTCAAAATAGCCAGTGGTGCTATCATCGCCATTCTGGTTGCCCTCTATGCAACATGGTGGTGAAAATAGGCGCGCACTGGCAGACAAAGAAGCATCCCAAGCTTCTGGTGGGAAATTGACGCAACATGAAGCTGGTCGAGATTATCAGGGTGGGAAATACGCTTGGCGAAAGCGTGCTATGGGATGTCGGCACACAATCGCTCTGGTGGACAGATATTCAGGAACGCTTGCTGTATCAGTACGGTTGGGACGATCAGAGGTTGAAGCAGTTCGCCGCACCGGAACGACTCTGTTCGTTCGGCTTCGTCCATGGCAACGACAAATTGATCGCCGCCTTTGAAAGCGGCTTTGCGCTCTTCAGCCCAGCTGATGGCGCGACGGTATGGCTTGCGCGGCCGGAGGCGGAACACCGCGGCATGCGTATGAACGACGGTCGGGTCGACCGTCAGGGCCGTTTCTGGGCCGGTTCCATGGCAGAAACTGCGGCCGGTGCCGGTAAGGCAAAGCTTTATTGCCTCGACAAGACCGGCCTGGCGCATCTTCGGGAAAGCGGCATCACCATCTCCAATGGAATTTGCTGGAGCCCAGACGCCACAAAATTCTATTTTGCGGACTCCCCAAGCCAGACCATCTGGCAATACGCCTTTGACGCCACGAGCGGCGATGTATCCGATCGCCGCGTTTTCGCAGAGACGCCGGATGGTGCCTCTCCCGACGGTGCCAATGTCGATTCAGAAGGCTTTCTGTGGAGCGCACATTGGGGTGCCGGTCACATCGTGCGCTACGCACCGGACGGACGCATAGATCGTACTCTGGCGTTGCCCACCAGCCAACCAAGTTGCCTGGCATTCGGTGGACCGCACCTCGATCTGCTGTTTGTGACCACGGCGCGGCAAGGCCTGAGCGGGGATACGCTTAGGTATGATGTTAGCGCCGGGGATGTCTTTGTGTACAATGTGGGCGTTGCGGGTTTGCCTGAGAGCCGTTACTTCCCGGGCGATGGGCGTGCTTCGCCGTCGGACAAGGTCTGAGGGAAAAGAGAATGCTGACACATGCGGATGGCCAAAATCTAACTTACAGGATCGTTCAGGATCTTGGCGTCTCCATCGTGTCGGGTAAGTACTCGGTCAAGAATCCGTTCCCGGTCGAAGCAGAGCTTTGCGAGCAGTACGGCGCGAGCCGCAGCGTGCTGCGCGAAGCGGTGAAAATGCTGACAGCAAAAGGTCTGTTGAGTGCACGCCCGCGGCAAGGCACATGGGTTCAGCCGGAGGAGAATTGGAACCTTCTTGATCCCGATGTGTTGCGTTGGCTCATGGAACGAAAATTTTCGTTTTCATTGCTGCGCGAATTCACGCAGGTGCGGCTGGCCGTCGAACCGAAAGCTGCCGCACTGGCCGCTGTCGTCGCGGGCCCAGCCGAGAAAGCCACAATTGAGGCAGCAATCGAGCGAATGGCCGCAGCGGAACGCGGCGACGACGACTCGTTGGCCTCGGATATCGCTTTTCACGTCGCCATTCTTTCTGCGAGCGGCAACAGATTTTATACGCAGCTGCGTAAGCTGACTGAAACAGCTCTTCGCTTCAGCATTCGGATGACAAACAGGTATAAGGGCGTCCACCGCGCCAGCGTGCGTGACCACAAGAAAATTTCAGATGCGATCCTGACCGGTGATGCCGCGGCCGCGGAAGCGGCAACGCACGAACTCATTCAGGAGGCGCTAGACTTGATCAACAAGGCGGAAGAAACCACATTGCAGAATGCACGGCAACGTACACAGAAAGTGCGCGCGTCGCGATAAGGGGGCGGCACGGCCGCGACGCATGGGCACTACGGGGTTTTCGTTAAATCGCGCTAGGTTATTTCGGTATGGGATAACAGCTTGGCTTGCCTTTCATCCATCTGAATGCCCTGAGGTCAAGGCGAATCAGTTTGTTGTTCCGTCGGCAAGTAATATATTTCCTACTAACGCTTGAGGATGTGTGGCAAGCGGTGACATAGGCGCATTCAAGATTCCATCGCGTGATCCATGTACCGATCTGTTTTCTTGTCGACGGATTACGCTTAGGGGAGGAGCCGCGTGGGGCGGATACGCGTTGGGATCGTCGGCATCGGTAAGATCGCCAAAGATCAACACATCCCCGTGATACGCGCGAACGCCGCCTTTGAACTCGTGGCATGCGCGAGCCGCTTGGCTACAGTTGACGGCGTTGCCAATTTTCCAAATGTCGACGCCATGCTCGGCGACGGTCCCGAACTGGACGCCGTCGTCATCTGCACACCGCCTCAGGCGCATTATGAGGCAGCACGTCTCGCATTGCGGCACGGCAAACATGTGTTCCTGGAAAAGCCACCTTGTGAAACGACAACCCAACTGGACGAGTTGTTGCTTCAGGCGCAGCGGGCGAACTGCACGCTGTTCCAGACCTGGCACGCACAACATGCCGCTGCGGTCGATACGACACAGGTTTGGCTTAGGCCCTGCGCTGTCCGCAACGGTCGCATTATCTGGAAGGAAGACGTGCGGCAGTGGCACCCTGGGCAAGCTTGGATTTGGGAAGCCGGCGGCTTTGGCGTGTTCGATCCCGGCATCAACGCCATCTCGATCCTTACGAAGATCATGCCGGAGCCAGTCTTCGTTAAAGCCGCTGACCTCTCTTTTCCCGCCAATTGCAGTGCGCCGATTGCCGCCGATGTTACATTCGTGACCGCGTCGGGTGCTAAAATTGATGCTGCCTTTGATTTTCGATACGCGGGCATACCGACTTGGGACATCGACATCGAAACCGATCACAGCGAGTTGCATCTCACGGGGCAGGGAAACGCTCTCGCCGTCAACGGAAAGCAGATAGCGGCCGGCACGACGGAAACGGAATACACCTCTCTCTACCGCCGCTTTGCCGAGTTGATAGACCAGCATGCTTCCGACGTAGACAGGCGTCCGTTCCAGTTGGTGGCCGATATCTTCCTAGTCGGCAGGCGATCGACGGTAGAGCCGTTTGAAGAGTGATCAAAGTCATCATGAATGACGTCGTTCAACGGGAGACAACACCAAGGTCAGATACTTTTGACGACGGCCGGTGAAACTGCCGCCGGAAAAATGCACAGTCCCGTCGGCGTTGAACCGTAAGGGATTGCAGGGGGAATTGGAAACGCATGCATCTTGCACCGCTCGACATCATTGTCGTCATTCTCTACGCCGTGTTCATTTTGGTGCTGGCGCAGCTCGTATCGCGCGAGAAGGCCGGGCACACCAAGGATAGCCAGGATTATTTCCTCGCTAGCCGCGCATTACCCTGGTGGGCGATTGGTACCTCGCTCATCGCCGCAAACATTTCCGCTGAACAGATCATCGGCATGTCCGGCTCCGGTTACGCAATCGGACTCGGCATAGCATCCTATGAATGGATGTCGGCGCTGACATTGTTGATCGTGGGGAAGTACTTCCTGCCGATATTCCTGAAAAACAGAATCTACACTATGCCGGAATTCCTGAAGCGCCGGTATGGAAAGAATATCCAGCTGGTCATGGCGATATTTTGGCTGGTCCTCTACGTCTTCGTGAATCTGACATCGATCCTGTGGCTGGGCGCCACGGCAGTCCACACAGTCACAGGCCTGACGCTGGAGACAAGTCTGATCGTACTCGGCCTGTTTGCAGGCAACTATGCGCTGTACGGCGGTCTGAAAGCCGTCGCTCTTACCGATGTCGTGCAAGTATTGATGCTGGTGCTGGGCGGCCTTGTGATCGTTTACATAGCGCTGGAGAATATTTCAGGTGGCACAGGCTTGACAGGCGTAATCGCCGGTTTTCATGCCCTTGTTGTGCGCGAGCCTAGTCACTTCCACATGATCCTGAAGCCGGACAATCCTTTCTACAAGGATCTTCCCGGAATTTCCGTGATCGTCGGCGGCATGTGGATCATGAATATCTCCTATTGGGGTTTCAACCAGTACATCATCCAGCGCGCGCTGGCTGCGAAAAGCGTCCGTGAAGCGCAGAAGGGTGTTGTCCTTGCGGCGTTTCTGAAGCTGCTGATTCCGGTTTTGGTCGTAGTCCCGGGGATCGCCGCTGTTGTCCTTTCACCTCACCTGTCACGGCCGGACGAAGCGTACCCGCAACTCATGACTCTGTTGCCAAGCGGGTTATTGGGGCTTGTCTTCGTAGCCCTGATCGCCGCGATCATCGCCTCGATGGGCTCAAAGATAAATTCGATCGCGACGATCTTCACGATCGATGTGTTCAAGGCCGTCAACAAAAATGCCAGCGAGCGGACTTTGGTGATCATCGGCCGGCTGACGGGCATCACGGCGTTGGGGATCGCGATGATCACCGCCAGACCATTGCTCGGCAGTTTCGATCAGGCCTTCCAATACATCCAGGACTTCACGGGCTTCTTTACGCCGGGAATCGTGGTCATCTTCCTGCTCGGCATGTTCTGGAAACGTGCAACCGAGGCCAGCGCACTGACAGCAGCCATCGGCTCAGTCGGACTCTCATATGTTTTTTACAACAAATGGCCGTATATTTCTGCATTCGGCGCCTTGGGACGCATACCCTTCATGAATCGCGTGGGATACGTGTTCCTGATCTGCCTCGTGTTGGCGATCGGCGTATCCCTGCTAGAAAAACCAAAAACCGAAACGTCGACAATCGATGTCAGCAACATCGACTACTCGACAAGCAAAACCTTCAATGTCGCAAGCCTTTTGATTATTTCAATTCTCATCGCGCTCTACGCGACCTGGTGGTAAACGACCGGCTATTCCGCAAAGCAGTCGCTGGCCGCGCCTTGGATCGGCTAAGAAAATGACTGGCGATCCCAACGGTGCGCGCGCAGCTCGGCAAGAAGATCGCGGGACAGCGGTCCCTTGTCGGAAACGGCCAAATTGGCGCGCACGTGTTCAGATAAACGCATGCCGGCGATTAATGTGCTGACAATAGATTCACTTAGGATGAAACGCAGCGCCATTTCCGGCAGGCTCATACCATCGGGCAACACTTTTTTCAGCGCTTCGACGCGCGTCATCGTTTCCGCGAGATTTTTTGAATTGAAGTAGCGGGCCCGCCAGTCGCCCTCGGGAAACCGAGTGTCCAGCGTCATCTTACCGCCGAGACTGCCTTCGTCCAGCGGCACGCGCGCAATGACGCCGATATTATGCCGGCGACATATGGGAAACAGCTGGTCTTCAGGTGCCTGATCGAAGATATTGTAGATGACCTGCACGCTGCCGATGAGGCCGGTTTCGATCGCGGCAATTCCGTTCTCGGGCTGCCAGCGGTTGAGACTCAAACCGAACGCCTTAATCACGCCCCCCTCCCGCAATTCCGCCACCGTATCTTGCCATTCGGCTTCCTTGGACCAGGCATCTTCCCAAACATGGAATTGGAGCAGATCGATAGGACGACCGAAGGCGCGCCGGATCGTCTCGGCATATTTCATGACATGGGCCCGGGGAAATACCGAGCTTAAAGGGTTCTTCGGCGAGCTCGGCCATTTCCCGTCGGCCGGCGGAATCTTCGAAGCGAGTACCAACGGAGACTGCGGGTAGTCGCGAGCGACCTCTCCGATCAACCTATCGCTGCGGCCGTTACCGTAAACGAAAGCGCTATCGAAGAATGTGCAGCCTTCATCGATCGACATGCGCAGTGCGGACCGGCTGACGTCGTCATCAGCATCTGACCAGCTTCCCATACCCCACAGGCCGTGACCGACTTCGCTCACCTCGAATCCGGTCTTTCCGAGCTTTCGTTTCTTCATGAACGCCTTCACCTGCTTGGAGCACACGTCTGCAGCGCATGTAGGCGCCTCGCCTTTCCGCGGGCGGCGGCTCATTTACCGTGGCTGGCCGCTCGGCAATACACGCCTTTATCGTAGTTAAGTACCCGGACTTGACAAGAAAAAACAGATTAATATGATAATTTGCACTTCACGGGATGGCACGGAGACGCCAGCTCAACGCCAGGAGTAAGGAATAAGTTCATGGCATTGGCACCATTCGCGCGAATATGGGCGCTCGGCGGCCGTACAGAGCAACAACGACTGAACAGCAGCGAACGCCTATGATTGCTTCCATGATGCTCCGATCAGACACATTGTTGCGACGTCTACGATCATTCAACCTTGCTAAAGAAAATCGTGTGTTGCCGCATCAGAAAAGTAGCCACCCCCATTGGGCCGTTTTCGTATGATGAACGGTACGCTTAAGTCTGATCTGAAGCCGTCTACATTCGCGATGCCGGACGGACGGCTGTTGCATCTCTATGGGGACTATTCCGGCACGCCGAATTGGCCTGCCACGGATGAGATGCACGAGAGAGGCTTCTCACATCGCCGCTGGCATCCTGTGCGGCGCGAATGGGTCGTCTATTCCGCGCACCGGCAGACCAGGACCTACAAGCCGGCGACCGATGCCTGCCCACTCTGTCCGGAAGCCCCGGGCGGCGAGATACCGGTAAGGGATTTTTCGATCGCGGTATTCGACAATCGCTTTTCGTCGTTCCAGAAGGATTGCCCCAAACCTGCACCCATCACTGATGTGGATGTGCCGATCGACAGTGCCGCGGGAAATTGCGAGGTCGTCGTCTACTCTTCCGATCATAAGGCATCGATGGGAACCCTCTCTCAGGATCGGCGCGAACTTCTTGTCAGGGTTTGGGGCGACCGCGTGCGGGCGCTTCTGCAGATGCCGGCCGTGCAGGCTGTCATGCCGTTCGAAAACCGCGGCGAGGAGGCCGGCGTCACGCTGCACCATCCGCACGGACAGATTTACGCATTTTCGTACATGCCACCGATCCTCGAAACGATGGCGCAAGGTTACCGTGAAGGCTACGATCCGACGAAATTGACCTCCTCGACGGTGCATGAAGTTGCTCAAACCGGTTCCATGGCGGCGTTCGTTCCGCCTTTTGCGCGGTTCCCCTATGAGACCTGGATCAGCCCCAAGAGCTTCCGTTCGTCACCCGCCGACCTGACACCCGGCGAAGTCAGCGATTGCGCTCGCCTCCTGGCGATTGTCGCAAAAAAATACGACATCTTCTTTGGCCGCCCATGTCCCTATATGATGATCGTCTATGCCGCACCGCGCGGCATGGAAGGATTTTTTCCGTTCAACATTCAATTTTATCCGCTTTTGCGTACACCGCATAAATTGAAATATTTGGCCGGCTGCGAACTTGGCGCCGGTTCGTTCCTGGTGGACGTCTTGCCGGAAACGGCGGCTCGATCCCTACGACGGATCTTCGTGGAGAACATCTCATGAGCCAGTTCACCGCCAAGGCGCCCGCTCGCGCCAATATCATCGGTGAACACACCGATTACGCGACCAACCAGGGACATGTCCTCCCGACGCCATTGCCGTTTCACACGACGGTTTCCGTTAGAGAGATGGCGGGGACCGCCGGACGGCTGACAATCTTGAGCGAGAATTACGGCAATCAACCGCATGAACGCGACATATCGGACGAACCGCGGCATCACTGGACGGATTACCTCGTCGGCTGCGCGCGCGTCATGTCACGGAACGCGAAGCTGCCGGCCCTGGAACTCAAGATCAAAAGCGACGTACCAATAGGCAGCGGAATTTCGAGTTCCGCAGCCTTGTGTGTCGCAACTGTGCGCGCCCTGAACGGACTGACGGCTGCGCACCTAGACGACGAGCGAATTGCACTCATGGCGCACGAAGCCGAACACGACTATGTCGGCGTGCCTTGCGGCAAGATGGATCAGTTCGTCGCTTCACTCGGCCGCCCGGGGCAAGCCTTGCTCCTGAACACGAAGACCATGACCTATCGACATTACCCGTTGTCGATGAACACAGCCGTCATGCTGGTGAATTGCGGCAAGAAGCATGATCTCGCCAACGGCAGCGGCTACAAGCAGCGTGTGGCGGAATGCACCGAGGCGCGCAGACTTCTGGGTGTAACGACGCTCTGCGAATTGGGGCACAAAGATCTCGGCCGGCTTTCGACGTTGCCGGATCTTATCCGTCGCCGGGCGCGACACGTCATCACCGAAAATCTTCGCGTGTTAGAGTTCGTTACGGCACTGGAAGAAGGTGATATGGAGCGGCAGGCCGATCTTATCGCTGCCAGTCACGCCTCCCAACGCGATGATTTCGAGGTTTCAATCCCTGAGATCGATGCTCTGGTCGAATCGTCGAAGCGCTATGGTATCCGCGCGGCGCGCCTCGTCGGTGGCGGTTTTGGCGGCTCCATTATTGCTCTTGTCCCGCGCGATCAGGCCGTGGCATGGTGGTCCTTCATCGCGAAAGAAAATCCGGACAGCCAGTTGATTTCGACTTACGCCTTGAAGAACAGCGAAAACGAGTATGCAGCTTGACCCTAGCGTCGTTCTGGTTTCCGGCGGCGCCGGCTATATCGGTAGCCATGCTGTACACGTTCTGAAGACCGCCGGGTTTACGCCGGTTGTGATCGACAGCCTCGTCAACGGCAATCTCTGGGCAACGCGTGGCGCCAGTGCCTTCCGGAAGGGTGACATCGGCGACGCCGGATTCGTCCGCACAGTTTGCGACGAATTCAGACCTGTGGCGGCGTTGCACTTCGCAGCCTTCATCGAAGTCGGCGAGTCCGTAAAGGCGCCAGAAAAATACTTCATGAACAATCGCGAGAAGGCCAGGGTGTTCTTCGACACGCTTGCGGGGAAGGGTGTCCGGAATGTTGTCTTTTCCAGCACCGCTGCCGTTTATGGCGAGGTTACGGAGTCGGCCCCCATTCGCGAGGACCGGCCAACGCGACCGGTCAATCCCTACGGCCAATCGAAGCTGGATGCAGAAACCCATCTCCGTTCGATCACCGGCGTGAACTCCGTCGCCTTGCGTTATTTCAACGTAGCCGGCGCCGAACCGGATGCTGGCCTAGGAGAAGCGCATTTCCCGGAAACCCACCTCATTCCTCGCATCGTCTTGCCGTTGATCGATGCACCGGAAGCTGTCCAGTCCGCGCTTGGCTTGGCTACAGGCTTCAAGATATTTGGAACAGATTACCCGACGCGCGACGGCACGGCGGTACGCGACTATATTCATGTCATGGACCTGGCGGACGCCCATGTCCGTGCGCTGCGTTATCTACTGGAAGGCGGCAAGACGGACGTCTTTAATCTGGGAAGTGGCGCAGGCTATTCCGTGAAGGAAATAGTCGAGGCGGCGCGCACGACGCTGAAGCGTAGCGACTTCAAGCCTGGCGTTGAGCTACGCCGGGAAGGCGATCCCGCAACTCTGATCGCCGACAGTACAAAGGCGAGAGACATCCTGAGTTGGAGACCGGAGCGCGGCGTCGAGCACATGATCGATTCTGCCGCAGCTTGGCATCGCTCGCCGACCTACACCGACACGATCCTCAAGAAAGCCACAATAGCTTCGTCGTGAACGGACGCGCCAGTTTGTCCCTGGCGTCAATCCGACCAAGCAGCCGGCTTGCGATCCCAGCGATGGGCACGCAGTTTTGCAACCAAATCAGCTGGCAGCGGCCCCTTCTTCGAAGCGGCAAGATTGGCGCGCACATGCTCCGAGGCACGCATTCCTGCGATCACCGTGCTGACGGTTGGCTCGCTCAGGATGAAACGCAGCGCGACCTCGGGAAGACTCATGCCCTTTGGCACGGCTTTCTTTAGGGCTTCTACGCGCGCGATCGTCTGAGGGAGATTTTCCGGACCGAAATAACGCGATCGCCAATCGTCCTTGGGAAACCGCGTGCTGGCCGTCATCTTGCCGCCCAAACTGCCCTCATCGAACGGCACGCGCGCGATAACGCCGATATTGCGAGCACGGCACACTGGGAACAGACTGTCTTCCGGCGCCTGATCGAACACGTTGTAGATCACCTGCACGGCGTCGACGAAACCGGTCTCGATCGCCGCGATGCCGTTCTCCGGCTGCCAGCGGTTGACGCTGAGGCCGAAGGCCTTAATGACGCCCTTCGCTTTTAGCTCCGCGATGGTATCTTGCCATTCTGCCTCGTGTGCCCAGACATCTTCCCAAACGTGAAATTGCAGCAGATCAATGGCACGCCCAAAGGAGCGTTGGATCCGCTCGGCATATTCGAGAACATGACTTCGCGGAAATACCTCGCTCAACGGCATCGTCGGAGAACTTGGCCACTTCCAATTGGCCGGAGGAATCTTGGATGCCAGTACGAGCGGCCGATGCGGATACTCTCGGGCAAGCTCTCCCGCCAACCGGTCGCTATGCCCGTTGCCGTAGGCGAAGGCGCTGTCGAAGAAGCTGCACCCGCCCTCTACGGAAAGGCGCAAGGCGATATGGCTGATCTTGTCGTCGGCATCGGTCCAACCACCCATGCCCCACAGGCCATGACCGATTTCACCGACGGAAAATCCGGTTTTTCCAAGAACACGCTGCTTCATCGACACTTCGGTCCCTCCCCGCGCCGATCCCGGTGCTATGAGACATGGGCGAATTCTCAACCCGAGCGCATCGGGCTCGCTTTTGCTTGTGGTGCCGCTGTCCTTTTTTCGAAGTTACTGAGTGCAAAGAACCAGATGTAGAGATAGCAGATGGCCGGCACGATGAAGGATATCGTGAGACCGATGGAATCGGCAACTTTGGCCTGGATCATCGGCAGAATGGCGCCCCCGAAGATCGCCATGATCAGCAGCCCCGACCCCCTGCCCGTCAGCGGCCCGAGGCCACGAATGGACAGTGCGAAGATCGTCGGAAACATGATGGAGTTGCAGAGCCCAACCAGTAGAATCGTCCACATTGAAATCGGTCCTGTCGCAAAAATCGAAATCAGAATCAGGATCGCTGCTCCGACGCAATTGTCCGCGAGGATCTTCGACGGTGGCACATAGCGCATGGCGGCCGCGCCGATTATGAAGCGGCCAACCATTGCGCCACCCCAATAGAAGCTCAGATAACCCGCCGCCGCCGCCGTGGTCATGTGGCTGATGTGCGGCGACGAGATATAATTGATCAAAAAGCTGCCTATCGATACTTCCGCGCCCACGTACACGAAGATTGCAATGGCACCCATGATCAGCGTTTTGTGGCGCCACAAGGTGTCGCTTGCTTCCTCTGCATTCTTGGGATGAGTAGATACCTTGGGAAGACGTGCGATCCAGAGCAGGACTGCAATCAGGAACAGAACGATGGCAATCCCGAGATAGGGCATCTGCACGGCGCGTGCATCTGCTAGCCGGTCGTGCAACGACTCGACCGTGCCCACTGCCGTGCTTCCGGCCTTTGATTGGGAAAGGATGAGTAGGCCGCCAAAAAGCGGCGCTAGAAGCGTTCCGAGGGAGTTGAACCCCTGCACCAAATTGAGGCGCGCTGACGCGGTCTTCTCGTTTCCGAGTACGGTAACATACGGGTTAGCGGCAACCTGCAACAACGTAATTCCGGCTGCCAGGACAAACAGGGCCGCAAGGAACACGTCGTACGAGGGCATGGCCGCCGCTGGGATGAACAGCAAACAGCCGCATCCCATCACCAGAAGGCCAATGACGATTGAATACTTGTACCCCACCCACTCGATCAGCTTGGCCGACGGCATCGACAGTAAAAAATAGGTTCCAAAGAATGTGAACTGGATCAGCATCGTCTGCACGTAGTTCATCTCGAAGACCGCCTTGAGATGCGGCACGAGAACGTCGTTCAAGACCGTGCAGAAGCCCCACATGAAGAACAGCGTCGTCATGACGCTGAGTGCGGCAGTGTTATTGGCTTTAGGTGCGTCCTGCACGATCAGAGGTTTGGTGACTGGCGATTCCACAAAATTCCTCCCGACGACCCTCGTTGTTCGAAGGCTCTGTCTTTAAACGTCCGCGCGGCCCGGCTGTACGCCCCCCGGGCCACCATTGGTAATTCCTTATGACAACGCTTTCCTGCGCGAGATATACAGACGTCAGGGGACCTCAGCTAGCCCATTTGGCGCTGCAAATGGGGAGTGGGGCGGCCAAGAGACTGTAAAATGGCAACACTGCTTAGTCGATGTTTCGAGCGCCCCCAAATATGTGCAGTGCAATAAAGCGGTTTCATCATGATTTGACATCCTGCGCCAACATCCAACAAACAAAAGAGGCGACGGATGAACCGTCGCCTCTCTCATTACTGGATGGCCGATGACCACCCTGGAAAATAGGCCCGTCGTCTAGGGTTAGTAGTGGAACCGCACGCCGAAGAAGTAGCGCGTGCCGGTGTTGTCATAGACGAAAGGCTGATCCTTGAACTGCAGATACATGTGGTTGGCCTCGTTGGTCAGGTTCTGTGCCCCCACATAGGCGCTGAGGTAATCGGTGAAGTTGTACAGCACCTGTCCATCAAGCTGGCCAATCGGCGCTGTGAAGACGCCGTAGGCTGGTGTCGTGCCTGTGACCGTGTTGGTGGGCGAGAACGTGGACCCGCCGATTGTGCCGTTCACTGTACTGCTGCGCCACGAGTACGACAGACGCGCATCGAACCCGTAGTTTTCGTAAAACACCGTCGCGGTCGCAGCGTGCGCTGCCACGCCCGGAATCGGCAGGTGCTTGCTGAACGCAGTCTGAATGACGGACTCGGACTGGGTATAGGTGTAATTTGCCGCAACACCGAGACCCATATCGAGCACATACTGCCCCGCGAATTCGAGGCCGTAGATCTGGCCGTGACCGCCGTTGACCGGCATGGTGATCGGGCCAGTCGTACCGCCGAAGTCGTCCATCACCGTGGTTTGCACGGGCTGGTACACTTCGAAGCTCTCAATCTGCTTATAGAAACCGCCGACGCTGACCAATGCTTGCGGGGCGAAATAGTCTTCCCAAGAGACGTTGAACTGCGTGGCGCGATACGGATCTAGATTCGGGTTGCCCGAAGAGCCGTTGGCGAATTCGTAGCCAACGTTGCAGCCCGGAGTGGTGCCCGGCGTACCTGTGGTTACCGTGCTTCCCTTGGCGCAACCGGCGCCACGGGTGAAGTTGTAGGACTGGCCGAGGCCAAGAGCGAACAGATCGGCCGGCGACATCACCCGCGCCGCACTCAGGCGGACGATCTGATCGTCCGTGGGATAGAGCGCGAGGTTAATCGACGGCAGGATATCAACGGTGTAATGGCCTGCGGTGAAGGGAACGTTGTTGCTGTTCACGCCGTTCCAAGTGGCCGTGCCCGAGGAATACACCGTCGGAGCTGACGTTGCGCCATTCACCACCAGGTTGGTGAGGACAACGCGAACACCCGCGTTGAGGTGGAAGCCCTTGTCCTTGTTGCCCAGGTCGGACATCAGATAGAAGGCCTGGGTGCTCTCATGCACGTTGAATGAACTCAACGTGTCGGGGTAGAACGCTTCCGAGTTGTTGGGCACCTTTGTCTTGGCCGGGACTGTACACGCCGCCGGTTGTCCGGCACCCCCACACGGAACGGCAACACCGTTCACAACAACGGCGGACGGTGTATTGGTCGGCACATTCGCCGCCTGATTCCAAATCGTGTTGTAGAATGTCGCCGGATTGTTCAGGCCACCGGTGACCGGGTTCTTCACGATCATATTGCCGAACATGAAGTTGTTGACGGTCAGCGCCAGGGACGGATTGGACACGGCCGTGTCGTAAGGGATCGCCGCATAGCCCGGATCCTGGTAATAGAGCCCAGGCCCGTTGCCTTGAGCGTAACAACAGTTGGAAATGTAATTCCCGTTTACGTCCAAGCCGTTGATCAGGTAACGACCGAAAGTTTGCCAGACGTCGCGCTGACCGATGCGGAAGCCACCCGTGATGCTACCCTCAACACCCGCGAGGAAGCTGGGCTTGTAGGTAACGGCACCTCTGATGGCGTGCTGTTCTTGTTTCGACTGGTTGGCCCAAGCCCAGGCGGACTTGAACAGCGCATAGTTCGGATTGGACAGCACATCCGCATATGCGCCGATGTACTTTGCGGTAGGCAGACCGGAATCGCCGCCATTGGCGTATTGCACCTGGATCGCGGGATTGCCGACGGTGCAGCTGGATCCGAAGTTGTTGCAGCCCGGAGCTGTCGGCGCCGCCGAGGCTGTTTGGCCTTGTGCCGAATAATAGCCGTGTTCGATGTCTTCCTGGGCAGCGCTCAGTTTCGACGTTGCCCGCGAGTAGGCGACATCAAAAGTTGCGGTGATAGGGCCACCATTGTCGAAGCTCGTGTGCCATTGGAGATTGTTGGCGTCCGAGTTGTTGACTTGGACCAGGGTCGCCGTTTCCGCACCCGTCACATAGAACGTTGCTGACTGCACCACACCATTGGCGCCGATCGTATACGGAGAATCGGCATTGATGCCCGGAGCACCGCTTCCCGGCACGTTTGAGGTCGAGCCACCGCCGTTGAAGCCGATCTTGTTCGAATAGTTGGTGGTCCTGTCCCAATCGTGCGAGAAGAACCAGACTAGGCTCGTCGTGATCGCGTTGGAGGGAGCCCAGGTCACACCGGCCGAGGCACCCGTCGTCTTGTCCTGGTCAATGACATTGCTCCAGTACATATATTCCGGCAGGAGATACATCGTGCCGATGCTCGTTTCGCCGTTGGTCGCGTTGAGCGGGCCGGTGCCGGTGTAGCCCTTGACGCCATCCGAGGTAATCACCCAAGGACTGCGGTTGTAGGCTTCCATCTCTCTGGTGCGCGTGGTCGTGTCGTTGTACGACACGCTGCCGATGATCGCGAGCGTGCTCGTGGGCTTGTAGGAAGCCACCAACGTGGCGTTCGGCGTCGTGCTGCCCAGCGACTGATAGCTTGTTGACGTTCCGCGCAGGTCCGCGGTGACGGAAAGGCCATCCGGCGAAGTCAGCGGATCGCGGGTTTTGAGATTGATGATGCCGCCCATACCACCTTCTGTCAGGGCAGCGCTCGGGCTCTTGTAGACGTCGATGCCGCCGATTTCTTCGCTCGGGACGCTTGACAGAGAGCCGTACTGGATGTTGGCGCCGGAGCCGCCGCCGGAGGCTTCACCGTAGGTGTAGAATTCCTTGCCCGTCAGGAAGATGTCGCCATTGAGCGTGGTGAGATTCTGGCGCAGGCCGTCGATCAGAACCGTGCTGCCTTTGCCTTGGTCACGGTTGATCTGCACACCAGGCAGACGCTGCAATGATTCTGCCACATCCTGGTCGGGCATTTTGCCGATGTCTTCGGCAACGACCGACTCCATGATCAGGTTTGAGTTCTGCTTCGCTGCGAGCGCCGTGGCCAGCGATTCGCGGAAGCCCGTGACGACGACGGTCTCCATTGCACCTTGATCGGTTTGTGCGAGGGCTGCTCCGCCGGCACCGAAAAGGAGGGCGGCGATAGCCGTATGCGTACAGAGCTTCAGTTTGGATTTCATGTTAGGCGTCCCCTTATTGCGTTTGTTATTGGCGGCACCCACGGGCTTCCCCTCGGCACCACCGGCTTAGGCGCGGCACTCTACATGAGATTGAGGTAAGCGCTGTCTATTATTTTTTGACAGCGCTGTTATTTGTTAAAAAACGTTGCTGAAAAAACACTACTCTCTTCCAACACAAGCTTAATTGGATAATTATGCAATATATTCAATGTGATAATAAGATACCACTGTTTGTTGCCGTTTTTTGAGAATGAGACTTTTACGCATCATAAAATCAGGCGAGAAACGTCGGAAAACAAAGCGAGAAACACCATTTAAGGTGGTAAAAAGCCGCTTCTGTAGAAGGCTGCACCGAACCCATCATTCACGCGACATCCATGGGCAGCGGTGGCGCCTTGTTGCGCCCTCGCCATTGCCTTCAGTTCCTGGAAGCATCGTGATAGCGACAGTGTCGAACTTGGAAATCACGGAGCGACACGCCGTTGGAGAACGAACGAGAACTCCGGGCTCTGGCGCTCCGGTTTGAGCAATGGCTCATAGACTTGGTCTTGCCGCTTTGGTGGCGCCACGGCGCCGATCACGAACATGGCGGCTTCCAGGAACTGCTTGGCCTCGACGGTCTCCCTCCGTCGAATTTGCCGCGACGGGCACGCGTTCAAGGACGTCAAAGTTACGTCTACGCGATGGCCGGCTCGCTGGGTTGGAGCGGCCCATGGCAAGAGGCGGCGCCATACGGATTGGATTATCTGAATCGCTGTTACCTGCGTAAGGACGGCTTTTACCGCACGTTGGTATCGCACGACGGTACGATGCTCGACGACACGGTGATGCTCTACGACCAAGCCTTCGCCTTGCTGGCAATGGCCTCCGTCTTCAGCGCCATGCCGGACCGCGTGGATCTGAAAGCGTCGGCTCATCATCTCTATGACTGTATTGTACGGTCGCGCCGCCATTCGAATGGTGGCTTTGTCGAATCGCTGGGCCGTCCTTATCAGGCAAACCCGCACATGCATCTGCTGGAAGCGGCTCTGGCTTGGCGCGATATCGAACCCGGCGCCGTCTGGGATGCTCTGGCGGACGAGATCGTCGAGTTGTGCCTCGTCAAATTCATCGATCCCGCCGGCGGCTTTCTGCGCGAGTTCTTCGATGAAAACTGGCAGCCCTTACAAGGGTCTGAAGGACACAGCGTGGAGCCGGGCCATCAATTCGAATGGTGCTGGCTGCTGGAACGATGGAGCCGGCTGCGCGCGGACGATCACGCACGTGCCGCTGCGCGCGCCTTATATAATGCTGGCCTACGAGGCGTTGATCGCGAACGAGACGCAGCCATCGACGAATTGGCCGACGATTTCACGGTGCGGCGGGCGACAGCCCGTCTCTGGCCCCAGACCGAGCGCGTCAAGGCGGCACTCATCATGGCGGAGACTGCGCCGGGCGAAGCGCGGAGCCGATACTTTGACGAGGCACTCCGGGCTGCGACCACGCTTTGGCGTTATTGCGACACACCAAAGCCGGGCTTGTGGCGAGACAAGCTGCTTCCTGACGGAACATTTGTTCAGGAGCCGGCGCCTGCAAGTTCGCTCTACCACATCATTTGCTGCATTGCTTCGCTGAAACAGGCATTGTCATAACGGCGCAGCCCTTTGTCGCTGCCCGCTGTCGCGCTGCGAATAGATCGGCATTTTCCGAACCGTCGGAATTCGTGTTGACCTAATCCGCAATCGCCTCGCATCCGCAGCAAAAATCCGACGCGCGAATTTCTGGTTTGGGCTTGTCAGAACGACGACATCAAGGGAATTGATAGCGCTGTCATTTTGTGCACATTGTTTATCCTCGGTGGGGGCGGCCGCAGATGCGATCACAAAGCGCCTAGGTAGTGGGACACAGACAATGCGCTTCGGCATAGACGTAGGCGGGACCAAGACGGAAATTTTGGCGCTGGGTGATCGGGGAGAGGAGCTTCTTCGGCATCGGATTCCGACGCCCCGCAACAACTATGAGGATGTTGTCCGCGCCCTTCGAGACCTCGTCTATGCCGCGGAACTCAAGCTGTCCAATCGGGGAAGCGTCGGCGTGGCCATCCCAGGCACGGTTAGTCGCAAGACAGGACTGGTCAAGAACGCGAATTCGACGTGCCTGGTCGGACACCCGCTGGACAAGGATTTGGAAGCCGCACTTCAACGCCCGGTTCGTATCGAAAACGACGCCAATTGTTTCGCGCTTTCCGAAGCAACAGATGGCGCCGCCGCCGGCTACGATACGGTGTTCGCCATCATCGCCGGGACGGGCATCGGCGGAGGCATCTGCATCAATGGCCGCGTGTTGGCAGGCGCCAACGGAATTGCCGGAGAATGGGGCCATAACCCCCTGCCCGCTCCGCGAGGAAAACAAGAGGTCGAAGATCCGCCGCTATGCCACTGCGGCAGGCATGGCTGCATCGAGAGCTGGTGCAGCGGCCCAGCGCTGGTCAGCCTTTACGAAGCGCGCACCGACCGAAGGCTCAACGCGCCGGAGATATTCGATGCGGCAGGCAATGGCGACGGCCCCGCCGCGGCTGAGGTGGATGCGTTTTACGATCGCTTCTCGCGCTCGATCGCCGCCGTCGTCAGCATTCTTGATCCCCACGTCATTGTCCTGGGCGGCGGATTGTCGAACGTTGCCTCGCTTTACAGCGAACTGCCGCCGCGCGTGGAGCGTTATGCCTTCACACCGGAAGGTCCCGCAAACATCGTGAAGAACAAGCACGGCGACTCCAGCGGTGTCCGCGGTGCCGCCTGGCTGTGGCGCGAAGAAGAACTGGCAGCAGCTTTACCGCAAATCGAGTTCGCGAGACGCCGGCAAAAATAACGCTTAAGGACACGTTCACGATTGTGGCGGCGAATTGTGGCTTATCGCGCATTTCCGTGCCGCATACGGCCTTCCTGCCCGTCGGCGTGCGACGTCGTCCCACACCCGAAGACGCACGGCGAACGCTCTGCAGGAAATCCTAACAAAACCTTGCTTAAAAGCTTCGTAAGGACAATTGGCTACTTTAACCGCGCGTCGATGTGGTCCCAGACAGGACAAGCGTGCGGTGACAGATCAAAGCAAATCGCCGAGACTAGGATACGGCCAGGCCCTCAGCCTTGGTCGTGTCGCTGTGTTGGCGACCTGTGCGTTGTTCGCGGCCGCACCAGTCTCGCGCGCCGCGGATGTCGGTATGGCCGACCTTCAGGCCGCCGCGCGTTCGCTCGGGTTTGTGGATTCTCTACAGAACCGTCCCACGATCTCGATCGGTGTGGTGTATGGCGCCGACGTTCATGACGGCCGGGACCAAGCAACCCGCGTCGCCGGCATGCTGGCGAGCATGCCGGGTCCGAGTTCGTCGACACTTCAGGCAAACATCGTCGCCACGGATGATCTCACAAAGAGCAACCGCCGCTTCGACGCGCTGTATCTGATGCCCGGCACGGAAGCCAGCGGCAATCAGATCGCCGATTTCATCAGACGTCAGCATCTGGTGAGCATCTCAAGCGATCCCGCCTGTCTCGACGGAAAGTATTGCGTATTGATGATCCAAGCAGGTTCGGCCGTGAACATCGTGCTCGATACCGCTTTGGCTTCCGCAGTCAACGCGCGATTCTCTTCCGTATTTACGATGATGGTGAAACGCAGATGACCGTGAGTCTCCGCAAAAAAACCGGCGAGCGGCGTAGGGCCCACACCTGCATGTGGACCACGCTTTCGATCGGCGCGTCCTTGGCCCTTTCTGCATGGTCCGCAGGAGCCCAGTCGATGGACTACGGTTCGCTCGAACAGCTGTTTGGCGAGGCGGTAACCGCCAGCGCAACCGGTTCGCCTCAGCGAGCCACCGAGGTGCCGGCCAACATGATCATCGTCACCGCAGATGACATTCGCCGGTCCGGCGCGCGTGATATTCCCGGTATCCTTCGTCATGTCGCCGGTGTCGACGTGATGCAATGGGCGAACGACAATTCCGATGTCTCGGTCCGTGGGTACAATCAGGCATATGCGGCCAGGACACTGGTTTTGATCGACGGCCGTCAGGTCTATGCCGACTATTACGGATTCATACCTTGGAGCGCCCTGCCCGTCGAATTGAGCGCGATCCGCCAAATTGAGATCGTGAAGGGTCCCAATTCAGCGCTGTTCGGCTTCAACGCCGTCGGGGGCGTGATTAACATCATTACCTACAACCCGCGTTACGATGATGTGAACACGGTATCCGTCCGCTCGGGAACGCAGGGATTGGCGGAAATATCCGGCGTCACGACAATGCCATTGGGCAACCTCGGCGCCTTGCGCCTTTCGGGAGGGTTGCGGTCGGATGACGAATTCGCGACGTCTATTCCGTTGGCCATGGCCGGCCCTCCCCGCACGGCGAACGGCCGCATGTCCATTGATGCGGACTCAGTGTTCGAGTTGGCGGATAACGTCGAATTTGGCCTCGAAGGTAGTCATACGCATGCACGGCAAAACGAAGTCTCGCCGGATTATGTTTGGCAGGATTCCGACTACGAAACGAACTCGGTGAAGGGCCAGTTGACAGCCGACACCAGCATTGGCCTGCTCAAGCTTACCGCGTATTCCAATTGGATTTCCTGGCGCGGCACCGGCAATCCCGCGTTGGGAGTGTTTTCGCAGCACAACCAGGTAACCGTCGTCCAAGCCGAAGATGTCTTCAATCTGGGCGCCGATCACACACTGCGCGCGGCTGTCGAATATCGCCACAACACCGCTGACACGACGCCGATGAAGGGCGGCACTGTTTCTTATGACGTTATATCCGGGTCCGGCATGTGGAACTGGCACATCACGCCGGCCGTGTCGCTGACCAATGCGCTGCGCGTCGACAATCTGATATGGCAGCGAAGCGGCGTAATACCCGCCGATTATCCGTTCACCAATCAGGATTGGGAGCGTTCGACGACGCAGATCAGTTTCAACAGTGGTGTGTTATGGGTCGTCGGTCCAGCCGACAAACTGCGGCTTATGGCAAGTCGCGGCGTCGAGCTTCCTAATCTGGTCGAGTCGGGATCGCTGCTCATCGACCTGCCCTACCTGCAGGTGACCGGAACGCCGTTTCTCAAACCGACGGCTGTGACGAATTACGAGTTCGCCTGGGATCACGACTTGCCGACGCTGGATGCCCATTTGCAGCTCAGCGCATTTCATCAGCATACAGATAACATTGTGTCGGTTGGCGGCGGCTTCATTCCGACCCTGACCAGCCTCTATGCCGCGCCGGCCAATATCGGCTCCTCCGATGCCAACGGTTTGGAGCTGATCGCCGGCGGCTTGTTCGACAGAGACTGGCGGTGGTCGCTCAGCTATCGCGCCGAATTCGTCAAAGACAATTTCCTGCCCTTTGCAGAAGGTGGCATGGACTACGTCGACTACGAACACACGACACCGAAACATCTCATCAAAGGCAATATCGGCTGGGCAAGCGGGAATTGGGAAGTCGACGCCTATCTCAATTATCAGTCCCGCGTCTCCGGCCTACAAACGACCGGAATCAACACCTACTTGGTCCCCATCGGCACCTACGCGTCGCTCGACGGTCGACTGGCGTACCGCCTGACGGATTGGGCGACGGTTTCCGTGTCGGGGCAGAACTTGCTGCAGTCTGCGCAACGTCAGACGTCAGGGCCATATATCGAACGGCAGATATTCGCAACGTTGACGCTAAACCGCTAACCGGTCCAACAAGACACCGAAGATACGGAAACGATGGACATTTTCTGGCAGATCACGATCGTTGAAGCACTGCTGAACTTCGCCGTTTTCGCAGCAGCTGTGATCGCTTACGGGCCGATACGTACAATGGCCATGCGTCTGCGACCGGCTTCAAGTCTCGCGATGGGTGCGGCCGTTGGCACTCTATTTGGCGGCGCGACCGCCGTCGCTTTGCTGCTTCCGGTGCACATGGCCGGCGGCGCTTCCACCGGCAGCCAGACGATCCTTTTGGGTCTGGCCGGACTGCTTGCGGGGCCCGCCGCGGCCGTCACGGCGGCACTTATTGCCATCACTGCGGAGCTTTTTCCCGTGCTGCATGGCGGATCCATGGACAATGCCGGCTTTGCCGCGTCACTTGCCTCTACCGCGGCCGGCATCGGCCTACGCTTCTTTCTGGACGGCCGCAAGAATGCACAGACCGGTTATGTGAGTTATCTCCATCTGCCCGTCTTGGGCTCTCTTTCGGCGGCGATTAGCTTGATCGCGTTGTGGGCTTTTCAAGGACTGGCGGCGACACTCGACTCCGCTCTTCCATCTTTTGCATCCGGTATTCTCGGCGCCACGATTCTCGGTACCCTCCTGCTGCATGAGACACGCCGCCACAAGGCCGAAAAGGACCTCCGTGAAAGCGAGGCTCGCCTCGCTCTGCAGGCACACGAACTCGCGGAAGCCCGCGATATCGCAGACAGAGCCAACCAAGCCAAGAGCGAATTTCTTGCCAACATGAGTCACGAAATCCGCACGCCGATGAACGGCATCATCGGCATGACTGGGCTTCTGATGGATACCAATTTGGATGAGGAACAGCGCAAATTTGCCGAAGTCGTGCGCGAGTCCGGCGAGGCGCTTCTGACCATTGTCAACGACATTCTGGACATTTCGAAGCTTGAGGCCGGCAAGCTGGAAATCGAACACATCGACTTCGATCTGGCAGGCGTGGTGGAAAGCGCAACTGGGCTGATGGCAGGGCGGGCGCGCGAAAAGGGCATTGATCTTGGCGTCTTCGTTGACCACGCCTCGCGCGGCACCTACCGCGGCGATCCAACGCGCATCCGCCAGGTGCTCCTCAACCTTCTTGGCAACGCCATCAAGTTTACTGAAAAGGGCGGCGTTTCGTTGCAGGTCTTTGCGCACCCCGATGATAACGCCGGTAGTGGCGCAAGCCATGTGCTGCGCTTCGAAATCGCCGACACGGGCATGGGCATCCCGGAGAATCTTCGCGAACGCTTGTTCAAGAAGTTCAGCCAGGTCGACAGCTCCGTTACGCGCCGCTATGGCGGCACTGGCCTTGGGCTGGCGATTTGCAAGCAGCTCGTGGAGTTGATGAGCGGCGAAATCGGCGTCACCAGTCTCGTCGGCGCGGGGTCCACATTTTGGGTCGAGCTGCGCCTTACTCGCTCCGAGAGCACGCTCCCGGAGCGCCCGCCAATGCTTTCGCAGCTGGAAAACCTGAACGTCCTGATCGTCGACGACGTGCCGATGAACATCGAGATTTTGAAGCGCCAGCTCGGCGCGTATGGCATGCGTATTGCCAGCGCTTCTGATGGATTTGCGGCAGCTGCGGAATTGGAGCGCGCGTGGCACAAGGGTAGTCCTTACGATCTTGCGTTCATCGATCAGATGATGCCGGGCCTGTCCGGTGACAAACTGGCCGCACGCATCCGCGCCAAAGAAGAGCTCCGCGAGACCAAACTCGTTCTGATGTCGTCGGCGGGACCGCATGGCATCAACAAGACGGCTTTGCGTACTATCGATGCCTTTCTGGACAAGCCGATCCGCCAGCAGGATTTGGCTGATTGCTTGAAGAGGTTGTTCGCTCCTCGCATGCACGAAATGCACAATGGTCAGATGCTCGACCAGCCGGTTGAAGCCGGAAGGCCAGAGCCGACGGTGGCCGCCGCGGCGCCACTGCAGCTGCTTCTCGCAGAGGACAACAAGATCAATCAAGTATTTGCGACGGCGTTACTGGCCAGAGCAGGCCACCACACCGACATTGCCGAGAACGGCCATCAAGCCGTCGACGCCGTACGACGCAAGGACTACGACGCGGTTCTGATGGACGTTCAGATGCCGGAGTTAGACGGCATCGAAGCCACAAAGCAGATCCGTGCATTGCCGCCGCCGGCGGGCAAAGTCTACATCATCGCAATGACCGCCAACGCGATGACCGGCGCCCGCGCCGAATATCTTGGCGCCGGCATGGATGACTACATTTCCAAGCCCGTGGATGGGAAATCGCTGCTGGCAAAGCTTGCGGCGCTGCCGGCGAGAGTCCTTGGCGCACATCACCTACCGCCAAAGGCGGCCCCTGTCGGTGCAGTCAGTGCGGCATCCGCTCCCCCTGTGCTCGACGACGCCAAGCTGGCGGAACTGACCGGCATATTGCCCACCGCGAAGGTCATAGAACTCGTGCGCCTGTTCCTGGCGGAGGCCGCCAGTCATCTCACACAGGTCGAGGAGCACAGGGTCAACGGCGACTTTGCCGCCGCCGCCCGCACAGCGCATGCTCTTGTTAGTATGGCTGGCAATGTCGGCGCGATGGAGGCGAGCGCTGTGGCACGAAAATTCGAGATGGCCTGCAAAGACGGCGAGGCGCACGCCATAGGGAGGCTAGCGCATGAGTTGAATACGTCTTGCGCCAAGGCCGCCGCCGCGCTGACCGACTGGCTGGAGCGGCGCGCCGAACCGCACCTGGGCACGTCCGCCACGGGCACGACTCCACACTGATCCGTCGGAACGGCGCGCCGTTCGAAACAAAAAGGCCCCCCATACGTGCGCATGAGGGGCCAGTGCTAAGGCGGACGCCCTTAGAATTTGCAGCTTGAAGCGATGATGCTCTCGCAGAGTTCCTGCTTGCCGGATTTCGGCTTGGGATCGAGATTCGTCTTCACCGCGTGGTCGGCGAGCGATGCCAGGTTGTATTCACCTGCCAGAATCTTCTTGCCGAAGGCGCCGCTCCAGCCCGCATAACGCTCCTGCTGGACTTTGGCGAGGCGCTTCTCGGTGATGATGGTCTCGGCCGCCAGCAATGCACGCGCCAGCGTGTCGATACCCGCGATATGGGCGATATAAAGGTCGTTGGGGTCGACCGACTGGCGACGCAGTTTGGCATCGAAGTTGAACCCGCCTGTCGTGAAGCCGCCCGCCTGCAGGAACAGCAGCATCGCCGGCGTCATTTCCTGGGCGTTGTTCGGGAACTGGTCCGTGTCCCAGCCGTTGCGCGCGTCGCCGCGGTTCATGTCGATCGAGCCGAATATGCCGTAAGCCAGCGCAGCCGCGATTTCGTGTTCGAAGTCCAGGCCGGCGAGCGTGGCGTGGTTGACCTCGATGTTCACCCGCACTTCCTTCTCCAGCCCGTAGCGCTGCAGAAAGGCGTACACAGCCGCCACGTCGCGATCGTACTGATGCTTGGTGGGCTCAAACGGCTTGGGTTCGATCAGGATCGTGCCCTTGAAGCCGATCTTGTGCTTGTGCTCCACGACCATCGACAGGAAGCGGCCATAGCGGTCCAGCTCGCCCTTGATGTCGGTGTTGAGGAGGGTGTCATAGCCTTCGCGGCCGCCCCACAGAACATAGTTCTCGCCGCCGAGCCGGTTCGTTGCTTCGAGGATGAAGCGCACTTGGGCCGCAGCAAAGGCGAAAACATCGGGATCCGGGTTGGTGGCCGCACCGCCGGCATAACGCGGATGGCTGAACAGATTGGCCGTGCCCCACAGCAGCTTCAGCTTGGTCTTGGCCATCTTCTCGGCGATCACCGCCTCGATGCGCTGCAGGTTGGCGCCGTGTTCTTCCAGCGTGTCCGCCGACGCCATGGCATCGACATCATGGAAAGTGAAATAGGGCACCCCGAGCCGGGAGAGGAAATCGAACGCCGCATCTGCCTTCTGTTCGGCCATCGCCTGGGTGATTGTCGCGCCCAGCCATGGACGCGGCAGCGTGCCCGCGCCGAAAATGTCGTTGCCGGGCCAGTTGAAGGAGTGCCAGTAGCAAACGGTCAGGCGTAGCCAGTCGGCCATGCGCTTGCCCATCACCATGCGATCCTTGTCGTAGACTTTGAAGGCGAGGTCGTTCGTGCTGTCCGCGCCTTCAAAGCGAATCGGGGCAACGTCGGAAAAGAGGCTCATCTGGCAAACTCCCTGAAAGATCCCTTGAGATTCTGATAGAGGCGGACAAACAACGGCCGGCGCCGGGTCATCTGTTCGCGCAGTGCGGTGTCCGGCTGAACAATGCGGGTCACTTTGGGCGCGACACAAACCGTATCGGGGTCCTCACCGGTGTCGGCCAGCCGTCCCAGCCGTGCCGCACCGAAGGCCGCGCCGACTTCACCGCCTTCGCGATAGGTCAGCGGCAGATTCAACGCCGATGCCAATATGCGGCCCCAGTACGGCAGACGTGCGCCGCCGCCCGTGACGCTGATATCGCCAATCGTGCCGCCACTTTCGAGCAAGGCATCGAGCCCGTCGGCAAACGCCAGCGCCACGCCTTCAAGCACGGCATGCGCCAGATCGGCGCCTGTGGTCTCTGCGGTCAAACCGAAGAACACGCCGCGCGCGTAAGGATCGTTGTGCGGCGTACGTTCGCCGGACAGGTAAGGCAGGTAGATCGGCGAGTCGGCGCGCAGGCCGCGCGCTTCTGCGCCGGCAACCGTGTCGACGACATGCTTGGAACCGGTGAGATGCGTCACCCAGTCGAGTGCCGCGGCGGCCGTCAGGATCACCGACATCTGATGCCAGCGCTGCGGCAGGCAATGGCAGAAGGCATGCGCCGCCTTCGCCGGGTTCGGGCGGAACTTGTCCGTCACGACGAACAGCACACCCGAGGTACCGAGCGACAGGAATGCTTGGCCCGGCATAACCACACCGAGTCCGGCCGCGCTGGCGGCGTTGTCACCACCGCCACCGGCTACAACAACGCGCGGAATGCCCAATTCGTCGGCCACCTCGGCACGCAGCTTGCCCGTCGGCGCATTGCCTTCGAACAGGCGCGGCATGTTCGATCGCTTCAAATCCGTCGCTTTCAACATCGCGTCGGACCAGTCGCGCTTGCCGACATCCAGCCACAGCGTACCCGCCGCGTCCGACATGTCGGACGCCTTCTCGCCGGTCAGTTTCAGCCGCACATAATCTTTGGGTAACAGCACCGTCGCGGTGCGCCGGAACACGTCAGGCTCATGGTTCTTAACCCAGAGCAGCTTGGGCGCAGTGAAACCCGGCATCGCGAGGTTGCCGGTGATCTCGCGCGAGTGCGGTTCCAGCTTTTCAAGTTCGGCGCATTCTGCTTCCGAGCGGCCATCGTTCCACAAGATCGCGGGCCGCAACGGTTTATCGGCGCCGTCCAGCAGCGTCGCGCCATGCATCTGGCCGCTGAGACCAATGCCCTTGATCGCACGTCGATCCTTTTCGGGGATAGACCGCACGGCTTCGACCGTCGCGCGCCACCAGCTGTCCGCGTCCTGCTCAGACCACAACGGTTGCGACCGCTCGACGGTCAACGCCGCAGAACCTTGTCCCACCAGACGATCCTTGTCGTCCGTCAGGACTGCTTTCACACTGGACGTGCCGACATCAATGCCGAGATACATAATCTTTCCCTGCTCCCCGCGACCCTTCCCAAAAAGGCCCAAAATCAGTCTCTGACAGCCGCGGGCTGCGCTCTTTGCGGCGCTCTTGGTAGCGCTATCATATAGAACCGCACGATCACGTAAATACACAAATGCCCATAAAACCTGCGCCGAAGCGAAAAACGACTCTGATTTACGTGAGCGCCGAAGAATAACTACGGATAACCATGCTGATCAGTCAAGAAAGGCGTCGAGTCCCTCATAGGCTGCACCGACCGCCGAAACGAACTTCGGCTCCGTCGCCAGATCGGCCGAGAAGACATCTCTCACTGCCAGAAAGCGCGGCAGATCGGTGCCGGACTTGCCGACACAACCTTTGCCGACATCGGCCAGCACCTTGGCAAGCGGATCATTGAGCGGACGTCCTTCTTTCGCCTCGCGCACAACAAACGTCATCCACGCCGCGACGGGGACCGCAAGCCGCCTGATCGGCCGGCCCGCCGCCAAGGCATCGATAATCGTCCCCAGGATGCGATACGGCAGCTTCTGCGATCCGTCCGAGGCAATCTGGTACAGCCGGTGCGTCAGCGCCGGATTTCGAAAGCGCTGAAGGATATCATTGATATAGGACTCGAATTCGAGCCCGCGCGTGCCGCGCAGCGTCGGCGTGATGTCCTCGCGCATCATCCGCGCCACGAAGCCGGCAAGACGCGCGTCGCCCATGGCTTCGCCCACGGATGTGTGGCCGGCCAAAAGCCCCGCATAGGCTAGGGTCGAATGTGCGCCGTTTAAGAGGCGTATCTTGGCCTGCTCGTAAGCCTCGACGTCGTTCGTCAGGCTGGCACCGACGCTCGCCAGATCGGGGGCGTCCGGACCAAGGATGTCCTCGATGACCCATTGCAGAAAGGCCTCGCGCTGCACCGGACTGTCGTCATACAGCCCAACCGATTCCGCCACCTTCTGCTTCAGCGCGTCGTCCGTCGCCGGCGTGATGCTGTCCACCATCGTGCATGGAAAGCGCACTTCGCCGGCAATCCAGGACTCCAGGTCCTTGTCGCCGCGGGCTTTGGCCATACCCATGACCGCGCTGCGGAACTTATGGCCGTTGCCGACGACGTTATCGCAACTGATCGCCACGAAGGGGGCCACCCCCTCGGCTCTGCGCCGCACCAAGCCTTCCGTCACCCAGCCAATGGCGCTTCTCGGCGTGGTCGGATGAGCAAGGTCGTGGATGACGTCGGGATGCTGCAGGTCCAGTTCGTCACCTGCCAGGCAATAACCCTTTTCGGTGATGGTGAGCGTCACCAGTTTGACTTGTGGCTGGATGAGCCTGGCAAAGATGCGGTCGTCATCCTGTGACGCCAGCAAATATTCCTTCATCGACCCGATAACCCGGAAACGAATTTGGGCGTCCAGTTCGGCGACGACATAAAGCCGCTCCTGCGGGATCAAAGCCGCCGCCAGCCCCGGCGGTCGCAGTTCGGCGGCGCAGATCGCCCAGCGCGGGTCGCGTTTCAGCAGGGTGTCGACATACCAGGCCTGATGCCCGCGATGAAACGCGCCAGGCCCGAAATGGACGATGCCGACCTGTGTTGCGCTGCGGTCGTAAGCCGGCGTTTCCACACCCGCTCGCAGCGCCCCGAGGGTCTGTGGCGTCAGCCGGGCCTGTTTGGGCGTGGGCATGCTTTTTGTCCTGTCTGATTGGTAGATAAAGCACCTTACAGAGTGAAAATCCAAAAAAAAAGGAGCGGTACCATTTTCTGGGTACCGCTCATGGGAGGGAACAGGAAACAGGGGGCCCGCCGCCCCTCCCGTACTCGGAGAGGAGCAGCGGAAGATACTGACGCGAACTAGAACGTACCGCGGATGCCAATCAGGTACAGACTACCTTGATTGTAATAGGTGAAGGGAGCCGACGGATACTGGAAGGTCGCCTTCAGCTTCGCCTTGAACACGTTCTGGATGTCGAAGGTAAGTTCCGGATCCGATGGAATGGTCCCGAACAGGGTTGATAGTTTCAGGCTGGATGAGAAGTCAGCCTGACCGTAGGGCTGCTGGAAGAGATACGCACCGCCCGGGCACCCGGCGGACGTCGCAGTCGGCAGACAGATGCCGTTCTGGTTCGAACCCGAATTATACTCCCGAGCCGTGAAGTTATACGACATGCGCAGCATCGCGCCGCCGTTCTCGTAGTAGCCTGTCAGGTTGTAGGTGTACGGCGCGACGCCGGTCGCGATCGCGGGAGCAGCACCGCTGCTCTTCTGATCGACAATCGTGAAGTTGGCCGTGACGCCCAACCCCGTGAAGCCCAGATACGGGTCTGTCAGGAAGTCAAGCGGCTGCACCATGTCCATTTCGACGCCGTTGATGGTCTCCAGACCGTTGGCATTGACCTGCTTCTGAATGATGACAGTGGTGTTGCAGTTGGTGTCCGACGTGCAGCCTCTGGCCTGCAGGGCCGCCTGTTGCGTCGGATTCGCTGTCGAGTAGGTGATGCCGTACTGCGCCAGGAACGAGAACGGTTCCGTGGTGTTGCCGAGGATCGTAAATCCGCTGATGCCCTTCCGGAAAACCGACGCCCCGATATAACCTTCGCCGCCGGTGTAGAGTTCGGCGCCGAGGTCGATGTTGTTGGAGTAGAATGGTGCGAGATCCGGATTGCCGACGGTGGCCTGCGCCGCCGACGGATCGCCGAAGTTCACGCCTGGAAGCATCGAGCTCGGATTCGGACGCGTCATCGTGCGCGAGATGGAACCCCTTACCTCGAAGTCGTCCGCCACTTCATAAGCCAAATTGATCGACGGCAGGAACGATTGATAAGTGTGTTGCGTCAGGGTCCATGTGTTGTAGTTCGGATACTTGCCGCCATCTGCAGGGACCGTGTACGGCGCCGCGTCACGCGGATCGGCATGGGACACATATCCGCCGATCCTCTGGTGTGTTTCCACCCAGCGCAGACCCACGTTGTACTTCAGACTGCGGTCGCCCAGGTGCAGGATGCCGTTGGCTTCGGCGTACATGCCCCAGTTCTTCTCGTCGACCAAGCCGGCGCTGGCGCCGGTGTTGGCGCCGGTGGCGTTGGGCGCGTTCGGGTAGTCAAACGCCGCAAAGTGTGCGTCCCGCTCGATCTTGGCGTAGTTGGCGGTGATGAACCCGGCCGGCCCTGGCAAGAGGTAGTTTGCCAGGTTTGCCTGCGGGATATAGGAGCCTGCCCACGTCAACGTCGGCATGCCGACGCTGTAGTAGGTACCATAGCCTGGATAGGCCGGCAATCCGCCACCGATCGACGTGCCAGGCGTCTGCGTACCCGTGAGCACCAACCCATTACATCCCGGCTCCGAGTTAGGCCCAGGCAGGTACACATTGGGATTGTCGCCGCAGACCGCGTTCTGCCACGCTTGGCTGTTGTCGTAGCCCATGATGTTGCGGTAGGCCTCGTCGAACGCGCCGCCAAATTTCACGTTCATCTCGTCGCCGCCGTACTCCATGTCGAGATGCACACCATTGGTGTAAACGTAGCGCTTCTCGTCCTGGATATTCACGCGACCACCGGCCCACACGAAGTTCGCCGGGTTGTTCAGATCGATGTTGAACGCCTCTGTCGGGACGCCATTGTTCGTGTAGGTCACAAACGCGCCGCCAGTGGGCGGTAGCGGCGTGCCCGGTATTGTGGGCGCGGTCGCGTTGCTGGCCGGCGTGTTGACCAAGATCGTCGGTGAGTCGCGGAAGAAGTGGCTCCGCGTCACATTCGCCTTGAGGGAGACGTTGAAGAGATCGGTGACTTGCCACTCCATGCCGGGATTGATGCTCAGGAAGTCCTCCTTCTCCTTGTAGGGACGGGCTTCCAGGAAGAACTGCGAGTTCGCGAACGTGCCGCTGGTAACCACGCCGTTGGCATCGAGCTTCAGGTTCTCCGGGATCATCGAGCCGTTACGCCCGACCCAGTCGATGTCGCTGCGGTTGAGATTGTTGTCGAGGCGCCCACCGATCATGTCCACATAGAAGTGCAGATTGTCGGTTGGCCTATATTCGAGGCTAACCACGCCGTTAAAACGGCTGCGCGTGCCTTGCTCGAACATCGGACGGCCGAGGCGCGGGATCAGGGCGGTGCCGAGCTGTTCGACCGTCAAGCCGGGGTTGAGCGCCAACAACATGGCCTTATCGATTGTCGCGCCCGGAACGAGGCCACCGGTCGTGACGTTGACGGGTACCGTCGCGGGAATCGTCCAGTTGCCGCCGCCGATGGGCGCACAGTCATTTGCCGGGCACATCGCCGCATTCAGCTTCGGCGTCGTCCAGCCGATGGTTTCGAAACCGGTGGTGTACACCGGGTTGACCAGACCGGTGACGCCGATCAGGACGCCAAAGGGGCCTTCGGTGTCGCTGACGATCAAGGTGCCGTGCTCACCGACCGCCGTATGATCGTTCGACGACTGGGTGCCCTGGGCCGAATAGGTGATGTGCATGCCCGGATTGTCGAAGGGCCGCATGGTGCGCATGTTGACCGTGCCGGCCGCGCCGCCTTCGAGCAGATCGGCGTACGGTGTCTTGTTGACCGTCAACTGCGTGAACAACTCCGACGGCAGCATGTTGAGGTCGACTTCGCGGTTGGTGCCCTGCGCGTCCGTCGTGCCGGTTGATCCCATTGCCACCTGGGCGCCGTTGAGCAGCACCTTGGTGAAGCTGGGGCCGAGACCGCGGATTTGGATGTTAACGCCTTCACCGTCGATGTCGCGGCTGATGGTGACGCCCGGGATACGGTTGAACGACTCGGCGATGTTGGTGTCTGGGAACTTGCCGATGTCTTCGGCGAAGACCGTGTCGGTAAACCCGACCGATGCCCTCTTCGCATTTGTCGAGTCCGTCAAGCTTGCGCGGTAGCCCGTCACCACGACGGTTTCCATCGCACCGCCTGCGTCCTGCGCGAAGGTCGGTGCGACCGCTGCAGCGGCCATTCCCAACCCTGCAAGAACCGTCGTGCCGAGCAACATCGTCCTGGCGCGACCACTTAGTTTATCCACTGTCGGATGCATAATTCGGTTCTCCCCTAAGATGTTTTTTTGCGTTCTCGCCGCGCAGGTCGGCATCCGCGCCAACTTGCTTGTCGTAGAGGGGGAGCCATCTCCGATGCCCGCCCCGCTCGGTCGCGCTCCCATTTCAATATGGTAGCGGTACCATGTCGGCATTAAAGTCGAGCGCTTGCGTCTCGTCAAGAAACTACCAAGACAAGAGATGATATTGCCAAGTAGTGTTGCCATAACAACTCTATTGAATACTAATGATTATGAATAGAAATCGCATATAAAACCAATATTGATTATCAATCGCGAATGGCAAGGGGTGATAATGAAGTAAATGTGAGTGCGACTGATATGCAGCGTGTCGCGACGGATCACACAAATGACTACGAACAGCGGCCGTGATGCCGCATATTGGACTGCCCAAAATCATTTTTTCTGCAGGTGCGTCTGATTGGATTTCTATTGTTGCCCGCGGCGGCGGCCTCTTGGCCGATGACATCAAACGCGTTTCACGAAATTTGTCGCAGCCCAAAATGTTTTCTGCGCGCCCCTTGAACCGACACGGTCGAATTACCACATAAGTTATATCCCCACATTTGCAGGCAGAGTTCTCCGCGGCGGCGTCCATCGCCGCTCGGCGCGAGACTGCTGCTTATGGCGCTGCGCTGCCGCGCGGCCTTCAAACGTGGAACCAATTCTGAAAGAGCCCGGCATCGGGCAGGAGGCTTGTATGAAGACGGAATGGAATAAAACTCGGCGAATGGTCATGCCACCCTAGGGCGCACGGCAACCCATAGCGCGAAAAAACCCCTTCCCGATCGGCGGGACGAGTCTATCCGGAGTGCGGGCAGAAATTTGATTGAGGTGCTCGGCCGGACAAGACCTCGGCCCACACCTTAAAAAATGGGCGGACCCCGTTCAGTAAAAACGAGGCCCGCCATGGAGAGGTGCTTAGTGCGCGTCTGTTGGCGTCGCCTTCGGCGCCATATCCATATGCGTCGCCTTGGCGCTGTTGACGAATGGCGCCGCTGTCATGCCTGGGTTACCGGGGGCATAGGGAAACGCCAGAGACTCATAGTAGTCGAGCGTATGCTCCGGCGCCGCATATCCCGCCGGAAGCGGAAGCCCGTTGAGGCTCTGAAAATAGGCGATGCTGGCGTCGCGCCATAACTGCGCGTCCCGGTGCTGGATCTCCAGGAAGGCCGTGACCTGCGCAAAGCGCTCCGGGTCGATATAGGGCTTCAAATTGGCCCAGGTTGCCTGCATGTCCGTCACCGTGTTCACGCCTTGCGTATAATGCATCACCAACCCGTCCCACAGCGTGTGGCCGGACTTCATCTCATAGGTCCAGGGAAGATGATGGAACCAGAGCAGGAATTTCTGGGGCGTCGTGTTGACGTCCGTGAACTCCTTGTCGAGCGGCGGCGCGTATTGCGCAACGGCGTTGCTGCCGGTGGGTGTGCGATCGAAGCCGATGCCGCCCTTGTCGGCCTTGTTGTAGTAGACCGGGTTCCAGTCCGGCCGACCGACATTGTCGATCCACGGACCGGGCCCGTAATGGTGGCCGGTACCCATCTGATGAGCGAGCCCGAGCGGCGTCATGTAGTTCACGGCTGCTTCGCGCGATCCCATCATCATGGCAACAATGGGCGTCACCGCCGCCGGGTTTGTGGTGAGCGTCATGCGCACCCAGTCGTTGGCGATCTCCTCCGCGGATTGATCCGGATTCCACGCCAGACGGCCGAAGGCGTACCAGTTCGCCTGGTCGAAGGTGCCGCCGCACCAGTTGCGGTCGGTGCCGACATTGGCGACGCCCGCCATCAGCGTGTTCTTATTGCCGAACAGCGAGCCGTCGATGACCTTGGCGACGGTCGAACCCGGCCCGCGTGCATAGGTGTCTGATTGCAGCACTTCCTGCCACATCGTGCCGAGATAGACGAGATGCGTCTCGAAACCGAGATACTCCTTGGTGGGCTGCACCTCGAGTCCCATGTTGGTCTTGGGTGTGGCGCCGAACAGCGGGCTGAACGGTTCGCGCGGCTGGAAGTCGAGCGGACCGTTCTTGACCTGCAGGATGACGTTGTCGTCGAACTTGCCGTCCAGCGGCACGAACTCGTCATAGGCCTGCTTGATGCGATCGGTCGGCACCTTGTCCGAATAGACGAAGGCCCGCCACATGACGATGCCGTGATGCGGTTTGAGCGCCTCGGCCAGCATATTGGCGCCATCGGCGTGGGTGCGGCCATAGTCCTGCGGACCGGGCTGTCCTTCCGAATTGGCCTTCACCAGGAAACCGCCGAAGTCCGGAACATAGTGGTAGATTTCGTCGGCTTTCGCTTTCCACCAAGCCCGTACGGCCGGGTCAAGCGGGTCGGCGGTCTTGAGGCCGCCGATCTCGATGGGCGCGCTGAAGCGGGCGGAGAGGTAGACCTTGATGCCATAAGGACGGAACGCATCGGCCAGCGCGGCTACCTTCTTCAGATAGCGAGGAGTGAGGATTAGGGCATTCGCGGCGACATTGTTGAGGACAGCGCCGTTGATGCCGATCGAAGCGTCAGCGCGCGCGTAATCCATGTAGCGCGGCTTGACGTATTCCGGCAGTTCCCACCAGTTGAAGATCGAGAACCCGGCATAGCCGCGCTCGATCGTGCCGTCGAGGTTGTCCCAATGATCGAGCAGGCGGTACTTCACTTTCGGTGCGGAGACGATATCCAACTTGTCGAGCGGTTGACGGGTCTGGATCTGACGCAGGAAACGGAAGGCACCGTAGAGGACACCGACATCGCTGTTGGCGGCAATGACGATGACCTTGTGGCCCTTCGCCACCACGCTGCGGATGATGTAGCCCTCGCCGCCTACCTGACCGAGCGGCAAATTCAGGCCGGCGATGGTCTTGGAATCTGCCGGAGTTCCGAACAGCACCGCGCCGTCGCGCCGGATGGAATCGCCGACGGGCTCCTTGCGATCGAGCAAACCGCTCAGCCCACGCACCAGTTCTTCGCGCGTGACCTGCGCCGTTGGCGAGGTTCCCGCCGTCACCAGAACATCGGCCGCTGCCCGATATTGGCCGAGCCACTGCTTTTCCACCGGATGGTAGCGGAGCCAGAGCTCGTAGCCGTCTTCGGCCTGGGCAGCGGCGGAAAAACAGCAAAGCGCGATCAGCACCGCAAGGCCGCGAAGATATGAAGTGGCTTTCATGCGAATTCCTCGATTTGTTCGAACAGGTCGGCGTACACAGCAGATGAGGTGATGGGAATGTGCTCAGATCAGCCCGATACCACGGGATGAATCCATGGCGCGCGATAGGTGCGTGCCAGTCGCTTCTGCGCTTCTTCGTCGCCGATGACCCGCTGCTGTTGAGCGTCCCAATGAATGCCGCGCCCGAGATCCATCGACATGTTCGCCAGAATGCAGCACGAGGTGGAGATATAGCCCTGCTCGACGTCCGCGGCAGGTCTTCCGCCCGTTTCGATGGCGGCGATGAAATCGCGCATGTTGGAACGTGTCAGCGCCGTCAGCTGGCGATCGGAACTGGGCAGCAGCTTGTCATTCGGAAATGCCGCAAGTTCGGCCGACATGTCGCCGGCGAGACGCGACCCCTGGCCGGGCACCGGTTCAAACACATAGTTGACCGACCCGATCCTGAGCGTACCTTTGTCGCCGTAGATGTTGGCGCCCCAGCCGCCCGCGGGACCGTCGGGTATGGTACCCCACTCCCGGTTTCCCCAGGACATGAGCAGATTGTCGAACTCGAACTGCGCAGTCTGGGTATCGGGAACCGTCGCGATACTGTCCTTGTCGACGTAAGTGCCGCCGACCGACGAGACGCGCTTTGGCCAGCCCAGGTCGAGCATCCAGCGGCAGGTGTCGACCATATGCACGCCGAGATCAGCGATGTAGCCATTCCCGAATTCCCGGAACGAGCGCCAATTCACCGGATGAATGTTCGGGTGATAAGGCATCAGTGGCGAAGGGCCGCAATAGAAATCCCAGTCGAGATACGCGGGTGGCTGCGTCTGCGGCGGGAAACTTTTCTGGCGCTGATGATAATAGCCGAAGACTTCCACATACCCGACCTTGCCGAGAAGGCCGGCACGCACAACCTTGTCGCGCGCCTCGATGTGGCAGGACGTCGTGCGCCGCTGCGTGCCCACCTGAACCACACGGTTATGCGCGCGCGCCGCCGCAACAAGCGTTTGTCCCTCACTAACATCCAGGGTGATGGGCTTTTCTAGATAAAGATGCGCGCCGGCTTTCATTGCGGCCAAGGCCGGCAAGGCGTGCCAATGGTCGGGCGTTCCGATAATCACGATGTCGAATTTGTGCCTGGCCAGCATCGTGCGGTAGTCGTGATAAAGCTCGGGTTGATGGGTTTGCTTTACCAGCGAGTCTGGGAAGGCCATGATACGCGTTCGGGCGTCTTCCAGCATATGCTGGTCGACATCGCACAAAGCGACCACCTGCACCGGAGCGACCTGCATCAGGGCGTAGAGATCGACCTTACCCATCCAGCCGCAGCCAATAGCACCGACACGATAGGGCCGCCGCTTCGCGAAGGCTGGACTGCTCAAGCCGGCGGCTGCCACCGTGGCCGCTGCACCACCAAGTATTTGACGTCGATTGGTATCCATCGTCATGCCTTGCTCCATCTTATGCCGGCTTTATGTTCATTGCAGGCCGCGCAGGTGCCGAACGGAAGGCCTCCGCCATGGCGTCGCGAAGTGGCTTTGGGTTGTAGTTGTCGTCGTAGGGACACGGCCGTTGTGGCAAACCGTCGGCACGCGGGATGAATTCCTGCAGCCAGTTGTACTTGTCCACCAATCCCCAGACCATCACATAGCGTAGCTGCGGATAGCTCACCATGATGTCGAAATACGCCTTGCCCACATCCGCCACGGCGCGATCGCGGACGGCTATATCGGTTGGGGCGCTCTTGTCGTTGATGTCGAACTCCGTGATCAGGAGATCGAAGCCCATGCTCGTCACGTCGTCGAGAAACTTGCGCCACGCCGGTTCGTCGCGTTCGGACCCCGGGCCGCCACCGGTGGTGCCGTATCCGATGTGCCCCTGCACGCCGAGAGCATCGACTGGCAGGTTTCTCTTCTTCACATAGTCCAATAGCTTCAGGATGCCCGAACGGTGTGTACCGTTGGGGCCCCAGCTCGGAAAGTCGTTGTAGACCAGTTCGGCATGAGGCGCGGCCTCTCGTGCGGCGTGAAAGCAGATATCGACGAGGTTCCAGCCTAGATGCTTGGTGAACACGGTGTCGTTCAGTTCGCCCGTTTGCTGGTTGATCGTTTCGTTGATCACGTCATAGCTGAAGATTCGTTTGCCGTAGCGACGACAGACTTTGAAGATATGGTCGCGCAGCATGCGCTCGGCTGCTGTCGCCGGACGTGAACCGAAGTCATAATTGTCCTGCCAGCGCGGCATCCACCGCGTCGCGTTCCAGAACAGATTGTGTCCGCGCACCGCCATTCGATGGCGCGTCGCGAAGTCGACCAGAATGTCTGCTCGACGAAAGTCGAATTTGTTCGATTCCGGCCGCACCACGTACCACTTAAGCTCGTTTTCGGGCACGAGGATGCCGCACTGCTCGACCATGAGGGCGCGCATGCGCGCATCGTCGAAGGGGACCGGGCGCCGAGGCCTCGCCAGCACTGCTGGAGGCAAGAGGGCGAGTTCCCCCTTGGTGCTACCGGTACCGATGCAGCTGCCGAAATGGAGGCCCTTTGTTTGCGCGACCCCGTTTAGTGACTCGGCCCCCGTACCGGCCGCCTGCCCGTTCTTCGCCATTGCGTTTTGCAGCGGAACGCAGCCGACCGCAGCAGCCAATGCCGCCGTTACACATTCACGACGCGAGATTTCGCTCATTTCACGATCCTCGTTTCTGGGACAGGCCCATAGGCGCGCGGCGCGCCAGCGAAATCGATCTCGATCCGGTCCAGAATCAAACCGGGATCTAGTCCGTAGACTGTCACCGTATGTGCGCCCGGCGTTAGCTCCAAATCGTGCACCTTGGCGACCGCCGTGTTGCTTAGGACATGTTGACGCCAGACATCTGTGAACTCGGCCGCATTGAAGTCGAGCACGGTGACCGGTCCGCCGTCGATCGAGACCGCCGCGCGCATGCCGTCTTCGCGCGTAATGGGTAGGACAGGCAGAGCGAATACGCGCAACGTCGCCTTTTCGCCTGGCATCAAGTCGTAACCCCGAGTGGTCGCCGTGGCGAAGCGATAGGTGACGTGCGGCGCGTTCTTGAGGTCCACCGGATCCGTCGCTTTGATCGACGCCATATCGAGGTTGGTGCGCAGGCTCGCGCCCGTGTGCCCGAGACCGTTCAACACCTCCCAGCCATCGCTCATCTCGTCCGCATGGATTGCGTAGATGGAGACTATGCCGTCATCTTCGAGGAATGAGACGTTCTGCACGGTATTGGCCGGTGCTGTACGCACCGTGATCGGCATATGCGCCGTGGTCGTGCCGCAACTCGCCAAAATGCCGCCCGTGGCGCCGTCTGGCGCCTTGGACCAATCGATCCCAATCCAGACGCGTTGCTCTAGCCGCTGCGGACCGAGGCTTCCGGAACTCTGGCTTACCGTGATCCACGGCACGGTCGGCTTCAGGGTCCATTTGGCCGCGACCGGTCCTGTAACAAAGAAGTCGAGATAGCGCTGCCGCGGCACCTCCCGCTGGAAGGTGGCAAGCCTTTGCGGCCAGCCGCCGCCAGCGAAATAGCCGCCGCCTTCGGTCTGCCAGCCACAACCCCTGTCGCCGTTATTGCTCCATTCTGGCAAGTGCGGAGAATCGTAGGCCGGCAAGTCGTGCGGATGGATGCCCATCATACCGCGCCATTTTCCGCCTTCCATAACGTCGTTGTAATAATGCGCCTCCGCATCTATGGAGGCCTGTGCCTTCTTTGCTGTTGCGGCATATGTGTTTGCGCTCTCGCGGCGCTGCAGCCCATAGGTGATCGTCTTGTCGAGTGCGAGCTGGCGAATATTCATGTCCCCGGCCGCATCGACTGGATACTGGACCAGTTGAAAGAAGGCGGCCTTGCGATCGGCCGGCATCTTGGACATCAGGTCCCTGGCTTCGTCCATGATCTTCCTGTAGGCGTCGGCCCGGCGCGCATTCTCGTCGCCGAAATCAAGCATGTTGTACTGCGTCTGGCTGACCGCGGTTTCGGGGAAAGCCGTCGACCACGCCATGAATTCCGGATTACGGTCGAAGGCGAGCTTGTAGTAGCTCCACATGATGTTCGCGACCTGCTCGGCGCGGTCAGATCCGAACGCGTCAGTCGCCCAGTTTTTCAGATAGCCGCGAACACTCGAGATGTTGTCGAATGCGTTCTCGTCGAATGCCATTGCGAGAAAGAACTGGGTCAGAAACTCGCCAGGCTTGATGTCGCCGACATTCAATATCCAGATGCGGCGTGCATCAAAGTGATACGCCTTGGTCATCTCTTCCCACATCAGCGCGGGATCCTCGGAGGCAAGCCAGAGGTAGGACATCGGGCCGCCCCAATACGAGATGTGATAATAGACGCCTGAGCCACCTGACCGCTCGCGTTCCTTGGCATCAGAGAGGCGGCGGATGTATCCAAAATTGTCGTCCGGCCAGTTGAGTGTGATGTCACCAGGCAGTTTGACTAGGCCAGTGTTGTAGGCCGGCAGCACTTCCTTGTAGGGCGTGAAAACTTGCGGAATCTCGCTTGCCGGCTTGTGCAGCACATCCGTCAGGATGTTGCGCTGCTGTGCAATGACGTCACTAAGAACATCCGCCATCTGCTCCGGCGTCTTAACGCCGGCCATGGGATAATCATCCGCCCCACGTAGTCCTACCGTGTATAGATTTTCGTATTTCCCCCACTGGTCCACGGCCCCCTTCCAATATTGGATCATCTCATCCCGGTTTGTGATCCAGTTGTAGGGCCCCATCGTCTTGGGATCCCATTCGTGCGGATTGGAGCGCAGCATCATCTCGACATGTGAACTGGCGTGGATGATCGCGTAATCGGCTGCCGTCTCGGGATTGCCTGGAACCGCATCAAAGGCCTTCGTCACGGTGTGCATGGCGGGCCAGATGGTATTGGCCTTTAGCCGCCACATCAGCTCGTAGATACGGGCATAGGTCTTCGGACCGATGTTGCCGAATTTGGGATCGTAGGTCTTGGACGCCCATGGAAAGAGGCCATATTCCTCATCGTTCAGGAAGATGCCGCGATACTTGACCGACGGCGACTTGGAGTAGGTGAGCGCAGCGTCGACGATGATATGGTTGACTTTGCGAATCTTTACGTCGGCCCACCATTCCCACGCCGAGACGCCCATTTCGCGCGTCAGGTCGATCACACCCCAAATCGTGCCGCGCGTGTCCGAGCCGAATATAAGAAGTGCTTTCTCCTTCGGGTTCCATGGCGCCGGTATCACGGCCCGACCGTAGGTTTCCCACTTTCCATCAATTGGATCGGTACTGATGTTGTTGGCTTTGAGGATGGCGGCAATCTTCGGCGAACTGGCCAGCCCGATCACCACGGCAGCGCCGTTAGCTGCCGTCAAACTCGAGGTCACAACCGGCTTGTGCCCGGACAGTGATGTGAGGTCGTGTGAGAGGAGTTCTGCAGCCTTGGCGATCGGAACGCCGCCCGACGCGTCATAGACGATCGAAGCGACGGCCTTGCCATCGAACAACGTCATATTTGCCGCATTCGTCGGCGCGGCCATGCTCAAAGCGAGCAGAGCGGCGACAAAAGCCCTCTGCAATGCAGCAATTAGCTGCTGCGCTGCACCATCAACGTTTTGCACAGGCGTCCATGCCCTTTCACTTTTTCTCTTTTGAATTCCGGTATGGTAGCGGTACCATTTTCACGCGCCTAGCTCAACCAGGTGCCGCCTCCTTCGAGGCGATAAAATGAGGCGAGGGAGACGATGGACTTGATTAAACAATGTCTCAAGACGAGGAGCACATGAGATGCCACTCGACTGGCATTACCTCATCAAACTGTCGACGAGTTTCTCCGGTCATCGGTCAACGACAGCGGCTCACCAGCCGCCATCGACGGAATGCGATGAATCACATTGCTGTGAGGCCAAGCCCGACACATCGAGCCGTGCTCGCGGTTATCCTTGCCGCATAGAGACATTCATAAAAGCCACGCCGTAATTTCAGTGGGATACGCTAATGATTGATATTCGCAACATTTGCTGCGCCGCGGCGCTTGCATTGCTGGCAACCGGGCTGACGTCCCCTCTCTGCGCGGCAGCAATTTTGCGGCCGCCCGTCGCATTGACCGCAGAACAAGATCATCAACGCCTGATGGATTTGTTGCACATCAAGTCCCTGCGGCCCGGTGCCGACGGAAACAATCCGTCGGCGCCCAATGCGGCGAATTACGATGAAACGCGCGCAAATCCCTACCCACGTCTCCCTGATCCGCTGCGCCTCAATAATGGACAATGGGTGACAACAGCGGCGCAGTGGTGGCACGAACGGCGTCCACAGATCGAAGCTTTGTTTGACAGCGATATCTACGGTCACGTCCCGGCCAAGATACCAGCCGTCCACTGGCAACTGATCGGCGCAACCCAATCGATGATCGGCAAATATCGCGTGATCACCGAGCGCGTCGTTGGGCACGTGGACAATAAGTCCTACCCCTTCGTGAACGTCGACATTCAACTCAACGTCACGGTGCCAGCGCGGGCAGCTAGCCCAGTACCAGTGATCATGGAACTGGCTTGGACCGGGAAAATTGCGCAAATGATCCACCGTATGGAAAAAGGTCCAGATTGGCGACAAGAAGTTCTCGCTCTGGGCTGGGGTTACGCCGAGTACATTCCCACCAGCGTCCAGCCGGACGATGGTGCAGACCTAACCCACGGCATCATCGGTTTGGTCAACAAAGGACAGCCCCGCAGACCGGACCAATGGGGTGCGCTACGCGCTTGGGCGTGGGGTGCGAGCCGCGCCGTCGACTATCTTCAGAGCGATCGCTTGGTCGATGGTTCGCAAATCGGAATCGAGGGTCACTCGCGTTATGGCAAGGCTGCACTCATCGCCATGGCTTATGATCCTCGTATCGCCATCGGCTATATCAGTTCCTCTGGCGCGGGCGGCGCCAAGCTGCTGCGGCGTAACTTCGGCGAAACCTTGGAGAATCTCGCGGGAGTTGGCGAATACCATTGGATGGCCGGTAATTTCCTCAAATATGCAGGCCCACTGACGGAAAAGGATCTGCCGGTTGACGCACATGAATTGATCGCGATGTGTGCGCCGCGTCCGGTATTCATCAGTGGTGGCTCACCGCATGCAGGTGATGGCTGGGTGGATGCGCGTGGTATGTTCATGGCCGCGGCAGCGGCTGGACCAGTCTACAAACTGCTTGGGAAAAATGGGCTGGAGAGTGACGCATTCCCGCCTATAGGCACACCGCTGCTTTCGGGTGATATTGCATTCCGTCAGCACCATCAAGGTCACACGCCGGTGCCGAATTGGCCATATTTTCTGACATTCGCTCGGCGTTACATTCATGCGCGTTGATTTGCATCCGATAAATAAAAACTCAGTGAGGGACTTGTGAGAAAACTCTACTTCGTCGCTGCGGCCGCATTCTGCATGTCCGCGGCGCTGCCCATCTCGTCCGCCTCTGCCGCGTCGCTGCTCGCCGACGTCTTCCAGGACCATGCGGTACTGCAACGTGATAAGCCGATCGAAGTTTGGGGAGATGCAGCACCCAGGACAAATGTCACCGTAACCCTCGCACAGGCAGATGTGCATGCAACGGCAGACGACGCGGGCCACTGGAATGCCACGTTGCCCGCTATGCCTGCCGGTGGGCCCTATACGCTCGCAGCTCATACCGACTCCGGCACAGGAGAGACGATCAACGATGTGCTGGTAGGCGATGTCTGGCTTTGCTCTGGCCAGTCCAACATGGCCCTTCCGGTGAAGGCGACGATGGACGCCGGTTCAGAGATCGCGACTTCGGCCAACGACACCATCCGCTTGCTGACCGTAAGCAACGACACGAGCGCGGCGCCGCTCGAACATTTCATATCACCAGTGAAATGGTTGGCCGCGGGCCCACTGACGGTCCCCGACTTCTCAGCAACTTGCTATTACTTTGCCCGTGATCTGCAGCGTCACGTCAACGTCCCGATGGGCCTTATCTTCTCGGCATGGAGCGGCGCGAACATCAAGACATTTATGGGGGACGCCGCACTCCGAAAGGTCGGCGGTTATGACGATGGCCTAGATACATTGAAACTATACGCAAGCGATCAGAAAGCCGCCATCCAGCACTGGGGCAATATCCTCGAGGTATGGTGGCGGGCGCATCTGCCAGCACCAGTCAGCGGCGAACCGTGGAGCAGCACCTTTCAAGACGACAGCTGGCCGAAAGCTCCTGCCGAACTTGGCTATTGGACGAATTGGGGCATCCCCGCGCTCAAGAATTTCACCGGTAATGTCTGGTTCCGAACGACAGTGATGCTGACCGCAAGCCAGGCGGCACAAGGCACGGACATCTCCCTCGGCAACGTCAACGAAGAGGACGAGACGTGGATCAATGGGCATTTTATCGGCGACACGTTCGGCTATGGGACGCCGCGTCACTACAAGCTGCCAGCCAACACCCTTCATGCCGGCGAAAATTCGATCGTCTTGAATGTCCTGTGCACCTATCGCGGCTGCGGCATGTTTGGCCCGCAGGAAAGCCGCGCGATACAACTGCAAGATGGCACCTCCGTCCCGTTGAATAGTCCCTGGCGCTACAACGTTGTGCCCCCGAGCATCGGACAGGCGCCCCGCGCACCTTGGGGAGGCGTCGCCGGCCTCGGCGTGGCCTACAACGCGATGATCGCTCCATTCGAGCCTTACACACTGCGCGGCGTTGTCTGGTACCAGGGTGAGTCGAATACCGGCGAACCGTCAACTTACCAAGCGCTGCTATCCAACATGATAACAGACTGGCGCAGCAAATTTCATGCGGACCTACCGTTCCTGATCGTGCAGCTCCCTGATTATGGAGCGCCGCCGACCAACCCTGGCCCGTCAGGTTGGGCGCAGCTGCGCGAGGCCCAGCGCGCGACGGTCGCGGACGACAAGAATGCAGCACTGGTCGTGACGATCGACATCGGTAATCATGCCAATCTCCATCCTGTCAACAAACAAGAGGTCGGCAGGCGCCTTGCTCTTGCCGCGCGCCACCTCGTCTACGGGGAAGACATCATCCCCACCGGGCCGACCGCGTTACGTGCGCAACGCCACAAAAACCGCATTGTGGTGACCTTTACGGACATCGAAAAAGGTCTCGTCGCCTATAACGCCAACGAGCCCATCGGCTTCGAACTGTGTGGCACGACCGAAGCGTCATGCCGCTACGCGACGGCACATATCAAAGCGGATCGCGTGTCATTGGCCGTTCCGCCAAGATTGACGCCGACGCATGTGCGCTACTGCTGGGCCGACGGTCCGATCTGTACGCTTGCCGACGGTGCAAGACTGCCTGCCGGTCCGTTCGATCTGCCGATCGAGCAATCACACAACAAAAAAGCGATACGGCATCACACACGTTCGCGGAAATTGCACGCAAGATGACAAAGCGCAAGGTCGTTGGCCTGAGATGGTGGATCATCGGCCTCGTCATGCTGGGTGGGGTTATAAACTACCTCACCCGCAGCACGCTCTCGGTCGCGGCACCTACCATACTCGCGGAACTGCACATCACCACGCAACAATATTCCTGGATTACTAGCGCCTTCCAGGGCACGATCATGTTACAGCCGTTGGCCGGGTACGCACTCGATATCATAGGCCTCAAATACGGCGCGGCGATTTTCTGCTTCGTCTGGTCTCTAATCTGCATGGCCCACGGGTTGGCGAACAGCTGGCAGGCCTTCGCCTGGCTGAGAGGCGCACTCGGACTTGCCGAAGGCTCGGTCATGCCTACCGGCATGAAGGCGACGGCCGAATGGTTCCCGGCGAAGGAGCGCGGGCTCTCTGGCGGCATTTTCAATATCGGCGCCTCCGTCGGCTCGATGGCCGCCCCGCCGCTCGTCGTCTGGGCCATCCTCACCTATGACTGGCAGACGGCTTTCGTCATCACCGGCGGACTGGGCCTCGTCTGGGTCGCCCTTTGGCTTTTCTTCTACAATCCGCCGGAAAAGCATCCGGCACTGTCGGACGAAGAACGCAGTTACATCATGTCGGGCCAAGAAAAGGCTCTGAAAGCTGACAGCGCCCGCCCATCGGTCTTGAAACTTTTGGCGCAGCGCAATTTCTGGGGCATCGCGCTGCCGCGCTTCCTTGCCGATCCGACTTGGGGCACGCTGACCTTCTGGCTTCCACTGTATCTGAGCCAAGCTCGCCATTTCGACCTCGCACAAATTGCGTTGTTTGCCTGGGTGCCATTCCTGGCGGCAGATCTCGGCTGCATGTTCGGGCCGGTTGTCGTACTGGCACTGCAAAAGCGCGGCGTCCAGCTGATAGACGCCCGACGCTGGGCCTTCACACTAGGTGCATGCCTGATGACCGGCGTGGCGTTTGCCGGGTTTGTGCAGAGCCCCTATGTCGCCATAGCACTGATCAGCTTGGCAGGATTCGCACATCAGACATTGTCGATTACGGTCATCACCATGGCCTCCGACCTGTTCAAGAAAAACGAAGTTGGTACCATTTCCGGCATGCAGGGCACGCTTGGCAATTTCGGCTTGCTGCTTTTCAACCTATTGATCGGTGGGCTCGTTACGACGATAGGTTACACGCCATTCTTTGTTGCACTTGGCGTGTTCGACTTGATTGGAGCCAGCATTCTTTGGGCTCTTGTGCGAGCGCCGCAACAGGATTGAGTAAATCATGCCGAAATTGGAAATTCGAAACCCGATCCTGAAAGGATTCAATCCCGACCCGTCAATCGTGCGCACAGGCGACGACTACTACATAGCAACGTCGACCTTCGAGTGGTTTCCGGGTGTCCAAATCCACCATTCGCGGGACTTAGTACACTGGCGCCTTCTGACACGGCCACTGCGCCGTGCCAGCCAACTCAACATGCTTGGTGATCCAGATTCCTGCGGGGTATGGGCACCTTGCCTGACAAATGCCGACGGCCAATTTTGGCTGATATACACCGACGTGAAACGCTACGGCCGCACGACGGTCGGCGGTGCATCTGGCGCTTCGCTGCGTGATTTTCACAACTATCTCGTCACCAGCCCGGCGATCGACGGCGACTGGTCTGATCCCGTGTATCTCAACAGCAGCGGCTTCGACCCTTCGCTGTTCCATGACGACGACGGCCGGAAATATCTGGTCAACATGCTGTGGGACTATCGGCCAGGGCAGAACCGGTTCGGCGGCATCGTGTTGCAGGAATACTCCATCAAAGAACGGAAACTGGTCGGCGCGCGTCAGACAATCTTCAAAGGCACAGAACTGGGATTGACCGAGGCGCCGCACCTCTACAAGCGCGACGGCTGGTACTACCTTGTCACGGCGGAAGGCGGCACCGGCTGGAATCATGCGGTAACGATGGCCAGGTCACGCAACATAACCGGACCTTACGAGCTTCATCCCGACAAATACATCTTGAGTTCCAGAAACCGCCCGGATGTCGAATTGCAGCGCGCCGGCCATGCCGATCTTGTCGAAACGCAGCATGGCGAGACCTACATGGTCTATCTTTGCGGCCGGCCATTGCGGAACCGTGGTCGCTGCACGCTCGGACGCGAAACGGCAATCCAACCCATGGTGTGGGGCGCAGACGGCTGGCTTCGCACGCTCGACGCCCAAGGCATTCCGACTGCAAGAAGCCGTGCGCCAAATTTGCCGGCGCACGTCTTTCCGCCGACGCCTGATCGCGAAGACTTCGACACACCGACCCTGCCGATGGCATTCCAATGGCTGCGCACTCCTTACCCCGAGGAGCTGTTCAGCCTGACGGAACGTCCAGGCCACCTGCGCCTGTACGGAAGAGAGAGCATGGGAAGCTTGTTCCGTCAGTCTCTCGTCGCCAGACGCCAGCAGGCGCATTGCTTCAGCGCCTCAACCGTGGTGGCCTTCGAACCGGAGCACTTTCAGCAAATGGCAGGCCTGATCTGCTATTATGGTGGCACAAAATTCCATTATCTCCATGTTTCCCACGATGAGGTCGTTGGAAGACACATCCGCGTGATGTCTGCTCTGCCGGACCAGCCGCAAGCGGACGCTTTCACACCGCCCATACCGATTCCTACAGGCCAGCCCGTGCACCTGCGGGTCGAGGTTGATTTCGAGCGCCTTTATTTCTTCTACCGCTTGGAGCGCCAAAATTGGCAGCGCCTACCGCAGCAGTTCGACGCCAGCATCCTTTCGGATGAGGCCGCCGCGCCGGGCACACCGAATTTCACCGGCGCCTTTGTCGGGATGGCGTGCCAGGATCTCTCGGGTGCCGCCAAGCCGGCCGATTTCGACTACTTCGAATACTGCGAACGGGAATACCAGTTCGTGCTGTGAATGCAGTGCAACGTGTCCGCGTTGCGTCCGCCATCAAACCGTAGCGGTGGACCAGTCTGCGCCAAGCTTACTTTCTTGCCGCGCGAATGACTGCATAATACGCCAGCTTGGGCTGGCCAGAACGGTCGAAGAGCAACGGGTAATTGGTGCGCCCTTTGACCGGCCAGTCATTCTTCCAGGAATCAGCATCGGTGAGACCCCAGAAGGTAACCCGGTTGACGACGTCACGATGTTTTACAAAAACGTCGAAGAGGTCACCGTAGCGCTTCGCAAGCTGCTTTTGGACTCTATCGGGCAAACCGTTGGCGTAAGGATTCAGTGTGGGGTTCTGTTTGATATTGAGGGCCACGTCGGCGGTGTGCTGACTGGTCGCCGGAGGCAGCACATCGATATCGAACTCGGAGACGGCAACTTTTACGCCCAACTTCGCAAAATCGGAAATCGTGGCATCTACAAGTTCGGCGGACGGCCAATCAAGGTTGTAATGGCCCTGCATGCCGACAGTGGCAACGGGAATCCCCTGTTCCTTCAGCTTCGTGACAAGCGCAACAGCTCCATGACGCTTGGACTCATCCACCAAGCTATAATCGTTGTAGTTCAACTGAGCTTCCGGGTCGGCGTCGTGTGCGTACTGGAACGCCTTGGCGATGTAGTCGTCGCCGATGATCTTATACCATAGCGATTGGCGCAGACTTCCGTCGTCGTTCAGCGCTTCGTTGACAACATCCCAGCTTTGAATCCGGCCTTTGTAACGACCGACGACCGTGCGGATGTGGTCTTGCATCCGCGCGAGCAGGGCATCGCGTGTGAGAAGATCGCCCTTGTCATCGTGGAATACCCAGTCCGGAACCTGACTGTGCCAAACCAGGTTGTGACCCAAGATAAACATGCCGTTCTTCTCACCGAAGGCAACGTACTGATCTGGTACGACGAAATCGTACCTGCCCGGTTCGGGATGAACGTTCTCCCACTTGAGGCAGTTTTCCGGTGAAATGGAATTGAATTGTGCCCTGATGATACTATCGCCGAGCGCATCCTTGCCGGCGATCTGCGCCGCATTCATGGCTACGCCGACAACAAAGTCGTCCTTGTAGGCGGCCTTCAGAGATTTGACTTCCTCGGCCACCGCCGGGAAACCGGCCAGCAGAGACGGACCAGCAACGCCCGCCAGAATAATGGTCTGCAACGCCGAGCGACGTGTTTGCATTGGACGTTCTTTTATCCTCGTAAATTTTCCTTTGGAGAGTCGACTTCCCCGCAAGATCAATCCAGCCAGAGTGCACTCGTGATGATACGCGGATAATAGCGGCTCGCCTTACCCTCACCCGATACGATCTGATCGCAGCAGGCCCAATAGGCGCTGCCCACGGTCTGCCACTTCACATGGGCCGCATCGGCCTTCTTGAATACCGCGGCGACGGCCGGGTCCTTGTCGAGACCGAACACCTTCCTCGTCACATGCATGAAGATTGAAATCTTGCTCATCCACGAATTGTTGGAGGTGGAGGAGAGCTTGATGCCGCCATCGTCGAAGGTGTTGCGATGCTGCGGATCGGTGAGCAGCTTCCTGGTGTGTTCCTTCAAGACCGCGAACATCTTCTTTTCCGCCGCGCTGCCGTAGATTTCCGCAGGCTTCACGCCGGCATAACCGGTTTTGGCGAAGTAGAGCGGATAAGCGCAGCCTTCCACCGCCGGCAGGATGCGGGAATGGTAGCCGGGATTGGTCTTTTCGAAGATCGCCGGAAGAATGCCATCCACCGCTTGTTCGGAGACGAAGCTTGCGACCTTCTCCGCCAGCTCCTGGCACTTCGCTGCCTTCTTCTTGTCGCCCAGATCACGGAACATCAGCGCCAGCGCCCGATACGTCGCCCAGCTCTTCACCGCCATGTAGACGTTGTTGCGCGTCTGGGCCAGTGAATGGTCGAGCGAGTCATAGGTGGTGATTTCCTGGCCGCCGGCCGTCTTGGTCGAGTCGAACTGTGCGAAGCCGACCTCGCCGCCGCGGTTGATCATGCTGGTCAGGCATTCTTCCACGACCTTCTTGTTCTTCTTCAGCCACGCCTTGTCACCTGTCTTTGCCATGTAGCAGCCCGCCGTCAGCGTCCAGTTGCAGAGCTGTTCCACGGTCATGTAGCTGAAGGTCGATGTGAGATTGGCGAGCTCGTAGCTCGACCGGCCCTTGGGCGAGAAGTTGTTGTGGGCGCCCATGTCGTGACAGAAGGAAAGACCGCCCTTCTTCTTGTCATAGGGCCGCTCCAGCTGCGCCGCATCGGGCGGCGGCGGGGGCTGCGAAGGATCGTGTTCATGCGAGGAAAGCGTCACCTCGCTTTTGTAGATCTTGACCTCGTCGGTGTAGCTGTAATGCTTGACGAAATTGTCGAGCAGGTTCTTCACCAACCACGGATTATGGTCGAGTTCCCAGAACACGTGGTCGACCGCCAGGTCGAGCGTGTTCATCATGCAGTACTCGCCTTCGTTCACCACCCAGAACGGCTGCTTGTCGACATCCAGAAGCTGGGTCGAGCCGTAATAGCTGTGGGTGGCGTGGCTGATCATGAACTTCTGATCGTCGGAGAGCTTGGAGCCTTCCAGCTTCTTGTCCAGCGCCACGGCGACGGCCTTCAGCTTGTTGGCGCGATCCAGCGTCGACTTCAGCACGTCGGTCAGATCAGAGAAGTAGCGGGTATAGAGATACTTGCCGCTGATGCCCGTGGTGACCGGCTGTTCCAGATAAGAGCCGATCGCCATCACCATCACATAGCACTTGCCCGCCGGCACTTCGAAGCCCACGCCCGGGCAGGAGCCGAGCAGATGAACGGGATTGTATTTCTCGCGGATGCCGTCGGTGGCCGACCAGCGCATGAAGCCGAACGGCGCCATCGCCGCTCCCTTCTTGCCGTCGGTCATGTCGAACACTTCGGCGGCCACGCCCGCTTCGCGCCGGAAGGCAAAGCCCACGCGCGTCTTCTTGCCCAGATCATCGGTGATCATCCGCGGGCCGGGGCGGGAATGATTGAGGGCAAAAATGCCGGTCTTGGGCTTCTTGCCTTTGCTGTTGTCGATGACGAGATGGGCCAGGACGGCAGGGCGCAGACCGTCGCGCATTTCCTCTTTCGTGGCCTTCGCCGGATTGGGAATCGCGCCGAACGGCGAATAGACCGTGAAGGTGAGATCGCCGGCAGCCCAGCTGTCGCTGGCCCAACCGTAGGAGCGCTCGATGTCCTTTTCGGCAAAAGGTTCGGCATCGGGGCGCACATTGGCTTCGGAAGGACCGGCAGTTTCCGCCGTGAAGGCCTCGATCGCCGTGCTGGCCGCGCCGATATAGAACGGCAGGCATTTCAGGGTCGCATCGGCATAGCGATCACCGTCGATCACGCCGATGAACGCTTCCTGGTCGGCGGGCGAACCGATCTGCAGGCCGATGCCGCCCTTGGTTCCGGGATTGCCACAGGTGAAACTCATGAAAGCGCCCATCGGTGAGTGCTGGGCATTGAAGCCGATTGGACCGGTCAATTTCGGCATGGGTTTTCTCCCGACGCTGTTTGTTGAGGATGAAGGCCGGGCACGCAGCTACGTGCCATGCAGGGCTCCCGTCCGGGAGCCCCGCGCAGGCTATGATTATGACACGAACTTCTTGCGACGTTCGGCCAGTTCGTTGGCGATCTTCGTATTCTCTTCGCGATTAAGGGGATAGATTAGCAGCAGTGCGGCTGCGACCAGGAACGCAAGACCGGCATAGAGTCCGCCGGTCAGCACCACTCCGTGGATGGCTTCGGGCGTCTGCGTGACCGCCTTGGCCAAGTAGCCATAATACCCATAGATCCATCCGACCAGCGACTGGCCGATGGTCAGGCCGACCCACAGGGCGAACACCACCGCGGCGGTGACGGTGCCGGAGGCGCGCCTGCCCGTCTTCCATTCGCCGTAGTCGGCGACGTCGCCCATCATCGACCACAACACCGGGCCCGAGATGCCGAACGAGAACTGGCGCGCGATCTCCAGGCCGATCACGGTCATGCCGTTATGCGGCGGCACGAAGATCAGCACCACGGTCAAGATGCCAGTCAGCAGCATGCTGATGAGGAAGAGTTGACGCTTACCGGTGCGCACCGAAATCCAGTTCGAACACGCCACGCCGATCAGGAGCGAGGCCAATCCGAAACCGTTCACCCAGGAGAATAAAGGGCCATGCATCCACGAAGGTAGGCTCCCTTCGCCCTGGTAGAGCGAGCAGTAGGCAAACATGGCATTGCCGCGCATCACCAGCGCGGTGAAATAGAACAGCGTCACCAGGAACAGGATCATCCAGGCTTTGTTGACGAAAAGATCGGCCAGATCTTGCGAAAACGATGTCTTCTGCTGAGGGTCTGGCAGGACCCGCTCCTTCGTTGTGAGGAATGCAATGACGAACAACACCATGGCAACGAGCATCAAAATGCCCATGGTGTATTCGTAACCGCGCGCCAGATCGGCCGGGTTTTTGGAGCCGCCGGCGAAGACGTTGATCAGCGGAATAACCAGGCTCGCGACGATGAAGCCCGCCGAGTTGGCGGCGATCTGGCGGTATTGCGAGGCGCTGTTGCGCTCATCAGGATCGTCGCTGATCACCGCGTTGAGTGACGCGTAGGGCACGTTGTTGATCACGTAGACGATTCTGAGCAGGCCGTAGGTGACCCAGGCGTAGATCAGTTTGGCGGCTGGAGACATGTCGGGGGTGGTGAAGGTCAACACGCCGATGATGCCGAACGGCACGGCCGTCCAGATCAGCCAAGGGCGGAATTTGCCCCATTTTGTTTGAGTTCGGTCGGCGATCACGCCCATGATCGGGTTGACGAAAGCCACGACAATGCCGATCACAAAAAACATGGTGGCGGCGGTGTCCGGTGCAAGACCGAAGACGTCCACATAGTAGGTCACCTGCAGCGCGATCATGAACTGGAATACGAAGTTCGCGCCCAAGTCGCCGCAGGCAAAACCGATCTTCTCGGTCACTTTGAGTTTCTGGATCATTGTTTCCTCTTTTCCCCCGGTGCCGGCTTTCCGCCGGGCTATTTGGTTATGTCCAGGATCGATTTTAGATGTTCGTGTTCACGTCCGATTCTTCTCGGGCCCGGCGCCTACCTTCTGCTCGGCGCCGCGAAAAGAATTTGCGGGTGCAGCGATGTCATGACGCGATGCAATGCAGGCACGCGGTTCAGCATTCTTTGTGAAAGCCTGGAAGTTGCCCTATTGATCCAGTGTAATGGTAGCGGTAACAGAGAGCAACCGAAAACCCAATGCTTGGGGCGGACAAGAGAAATGGGCGAAATTCCATCGATAAAATGAAACTCTGTCGCAGCCTGGCGGAGGCTGCGGCCTTAGGCTCCCAGCAGACTGCTCACACCGTCACGAGGTAATACGTCATGTCCAAGATCAGAGCCGCCAAGGTCATCGTGACCTGCCCGGGCCGCAATTTCGTTACCCTCAAGATCGAGACGGAGGACGGCCTCTATGGCGTTGGGGACGCGACGCTGAACGGGCGTGAACTGGCCGTCGCGAGCTATCTCAACGACCACGTCGTGCCCTGCCTGATTGGGCGCGACGCGCACAGGATCGAGGACATCTGGCAATATCTCTACCGCGGCGCTTACTGGCGGCGCGGGCCCGTAACGATGTCGGCCATCGCCGCCGTCGACATGGCGCTGTGGGACATCAAAGGAAAGGTAGCGGGCCTCCCGCTCTATCAGTTGCTCGGCGGCGCCAGCCGTGACGGCGTGATGGTTTATTGTCACGCCAACGGCGTGACAATCGAAGAAACTATCGAAGCGGCACGCGGCTACATGGCACAAGGCTATAAGGCGGTGCGGCTGCAGGCAGGCGTTCCCGGCCTCAAGTCGACCTATGGCGTACCGAAGGACAAGAAGCCTTACGAACCGGCCGACGCCGATATTCCGACCGAAAATCTCTGGTCGACCGAAAAATACATGCGGTCCCTGCCCGCGCTGTTCGAAGCCGGGCGCGACAAGCTGGGTTGGGACGTTCATCTGTTGCATGACGCACATCATCGTTTGACGCCGATCGAAGCCGGACGTTTGGGCAAGGATCTCGAACCCTTCCGCATGTTTTGGCTGGAAGACGCCGTGCCGGCGGAAAACCAAGCCGCCTTCCGCCTGATCCGTCAGCACACCACGACGCCGCTGGCCGTCGGCGAAATTTTCAATTCGATCTGGGACTGCAAGCAACTCATCGAAGAACAACTCATCGACTACATCCGCGCCACCGTCGTGCATGCCGGCGGCATCACGCATCTGCGGCGCATCGCGGCACTTGCCGACCTCTACCACGTGCGCACCGGCTGCCACGGCGCCACCGATCTGTCGCCGATCACGATGGGCGCGGCGCTGCATTTCAATCTCTCGATTCCGAATTTCGGCATACAGGAGCACATGCATCACGCTGCCGTGACCGAGACCGTGTTCCCGCATGCCTACAGCTACAAGGACGGCTACATGCACCCCGGCGAAGCGCCGGGCCATGGCGTCGACATCGACGAGAAGGAAGCCGCCAAATATCCCTACAAGCGCGCCTATCTTCCGGTGAACCGCCTGGAAGACGGCACGTTGTACAACTGGTGACGGCGATGCCGGCTGTGCCGCGCTTTTTGTCGCGTGCGGTCGGCATAGTGTTGCTCGCGCTTTCGGTCTTTATCTTTCCGGCGCGCGCGGAGCTGACAAGCGGCGAAGCCCATGTGTGGTCGATGCAGGAAATCATACTGCAGGCGCAGCACGACTACGCCAATCCCTACACCCAAGTGCAATGCTGGATCGATCTGAAAGGTCCGGGCTTCGACAAACGCGTCTACGGTTTCTGGGATGGCGGACACACGTTCAAAATACGGTTCGTCGCCACGGCACCGGGCGATTGGACCTGGACCACAGGTTCGAACCAGCCGGATGATCCAGGTCTGAACGGCGGCACAGGCGCGCTGCGTGCCGTTGCATGGACGCCGGCAGAGATCAAAGACAACCCGAACAGGCGCGGTTTCGTGCATCCGGCAGGGCATGTGCTTGAATATGCCGACGGCACGCCGTTCTTCCTGCTGGGCGATACATGGCTCGCGGCATCGACATGGCGGCTGCCGTGGCGCGGGGGTGCCGAACCGCCGGCCGATTACGTTCCGGGGCCCGGCATCAGTTTTGAAGACGCCGTGGCCTATCGAAAGCAGCAAGGCTTCAACTCCATCAGCTTTATCAGCGCATTCCCGAACTGGGCGGCGGACAGCCACGGCGCCACTTATAAGAACAAGGACGGTGTCTATCTTCGCAACGCCTGGGAAAAATTCGGCGTCTGGGCGCCGGGCGCCAAAATCAGCACCGCCGACGGCGCGACCACGACGGCCAAGGATATGCAGGACGAGCACGGCAACCTCTCTTTCGCCATCTTTCCGGATCGCGACGGCCTGCCCGATTACGACCATATCAATCCCGCTTATTTTCAAAGCCTCGACCACAAGATGGATTATCTCTCGCAGCAGGGTTTCGTCCCGGTGTTCGAGCCGGTGCGACGCGACACCGGTCCCGCATGGAAGGCCTATTTTGATTTCAATGCGTCCTATGCTCGCTATGTCGAATATCTGGCGGCGCGCTACGGCGCCTACAACATGATCTTCAGCGGCATCCATCTCGATTGGATACCGAAGGACTACAGCCTCACGGCCGACGAATATAACGCCGCTCTGAATAATTGGCTGAAGAGTTATGGGCCATTGCCCTTTGGTCAGCCCGTCACCAGTTTGATCGACAGTTCCACCTATCTGCGCTTCGGCGACCGCACGAAATCGCCGTGGCTGACCATGCAATCGGTCGGCAACAATCCGCGCAACCACGGCATCTATCCGATGATAGAGCAGATCTTCCGCCTCGATCCGCCCTACCCCGTCGCCAATCTCGAGCCTTACTATTCGGGCTGGAACCACGCCATCAATCGGCCGGGCGGTGAGACGCCGCCACCGGGTTCGCCGCGCGACACTTACTTCGCACGCGCCATGATGTACGGCTCGGTGCTGTCCGGAGCGCTTGCCGGACATGTCTACGGCACTGGCGCTTATGACGTGACGACAACCGGCGAAGCGGAAGGCTGGCGGCCATATATCTGGCAGGCGCTGCGCTACCCGGCCGGCGGGCAGCTGCAGTACCTGCGTGATTTCATGCTGTCGGACGGCAGCCGTTACGAACAATTGACGCTCGCGTCCGATGATCTCCACCCGCGCATCGGCCCGAAAGCGGTCGCCGATGGGCTCGACGGCTGGTCGTACATGATGCGCACGCCCGACCGACACCTCGCGTTGTTGTACTTCGAGTTCCATTCGGTACGCCCGCAGCTGACGGGTTTTTCTCCAAACGTCCACTATCGCTGGTCTTGGTATGACCCGCGTGATGGCCATTGGGTTCCTGCCATCGACATAGAGGCCGATGGGCAAGGAACGCTCCTCGCCCCTCTATTTCCCGGCGCACAGACGCAGGCGACGCTGGACTGGGCCGCCAAGATCACGGCTCGCTGATTATTGCTTCGCCACGGCAAAGAGTGGCGTCATGCTGACGACGCCCTTTTTGATATCCGCGGCGTGGCCCACAAAACGGTGAATTCCAAGTCCAGCCTCGATCGTGCGCAAAAGCGAGTAGTGGTTATAAGGTGTGGCATCGATCAAATGGCGTGGTCCGTGATTGGTTGCAACGATCGTCGCCACCCAACCGCCACCCGGACTACCCGGCTCGTGCGCTCCCGAGCCACAGCACCCCGTCGCGCGGATGTCCGGCCGGTCGTCGTCGCTCTCGTCGAAGGTAATGACGATAGCCGCGTTTCCTGCCTCAAGCCACGCGGCGGAATGCATGATCTTGTCGACGATCTGCTTGATTGCCTGATCTCCGCTCGTGATCAAACCGTCGGTATCGGAGCAATCGGACGGCGCGTCATGGCCGTAGACCCCGTGCATGTCGTTGCAGAGATTGGGAACAATGTACGCAAAATGCGGCAACGTTCCCCCAGCGATATCGCGATACAGGGCGTCAAAGCCGACGATCTTCTGGGCGCGGCGAGGATCGTCCTGCACGCTTTTGAAGTTCATGAAGCCGTTGTGCTTGACCGCATACAGAGGATAAGCGACGCCGTTCACCGGCTGCTTCGGTGTGGGCCAGATATAAGCCGGCGATCCGGGCTGCGGCAGACTCTCGAAATATCCTTTCCAGCTAATGCCGAGACCATCGAGTTGCTGGGCCAAGTTCGGCGCATCTATCGTGTGATCGACATAGGTCGGATAGCCGGATTGGCCGCAGCCCGGTGCTCTCATGCCCGGTTTGCAGTAATAGGCATCGTCGTCGGCAATCCCAAACGTATCGCCACCGACAAGCGCGATATAATTCGGCTCGCTCGGATGGCTGACGGCGTAATACCGGGTAGCCAGGCCATATTCCTTAGCCAAGCTGTTGATTTCGGGGGCAGCCTTGTTGCCGATGATCGCGTCGGCCGACTTGTTTTCGTCGATGATGACGAAGATGTGGTCGTAACGCGGCATCGCCGGCCGCGCTTGCGCTCCGGCGACCGTGGCCAAGATCGCACACAGCAGAACACCGTATTTGGCAGACCCAAACATGCCCATTTCTTCTCCCTTATCGCGCATGGCGCGAGACTTGCCGGTCAGTGCCGGACAACTGAATTTCCAAAAGGTAAGTCACTGATTCTGCAGGTTTCACAATGGCTTTGTTTGATTCGAGGCGTCCCCGGCTGCCGACAAGAAGCGGGCGGAGCCGTGGCCGCACCGTGCACGGATGAAGCGCGATTGCAGATTTCTCGCGCCTCTCGTTTTTTTTGCACGTGACAATAATGTGAGCAAACCCAACCGTCCATCTTAACCATCAACTGCCAGGCACCGGCTGAATTCCGGCGATCATGTCGATTTGGCGTAGTAAATCGCGCCGCCAAATGTTAATAGTTAACAAAGTATTGACGTGGGTTTTGTGCACCGAGTTGGGGGGTGGTGTGGCGGGTACCAGTCATGGCGCACCGTTGCCGTTCGTCGGTAAACGCCGCGCCGGCGTAGCCAAACGGTTTGGCATAATAAGATCGACGCTTATCGTCGGCATATTGTCGTGTGGTTTTCTCGCGACTCTTCCTCTCACCACGCAGGCGTTCGCCGATTACGCCGACGGATTAGAAGCTAAGCAGAGCCAGACGCTGGAGGACGCCGTCGAGATCTGGCGTCGGGCGGCTTGGCAGCAGGACGATTTCTTTTCGCAGATCAAGCTCGGCGACATCTACGCGAAAGATCCGAGTTTCAGGGACCCCATCGAGGCCTATGTCTGGTATTACCTGGCGCTGAGGCCGGGCCATAACTATCCCGTCAACAGCGATCGGGCTGGTACGACCCTCTACAATATCAGAGCGCAGGCGCTCACCGACATACGGCGGACATTCGCGTCGCTTACGCTCGATCAGCGGCAGGAAGCAAACGCACGTATCATCTATATCCTGTCCAGCCGCGGCGCCGAAGGCTTCATCACGCTGGGCATGCTGCATCAGCAGAACCATTATTATTACCCACCACCCTGCAACACAGTAGACTGTAATACGCCGTCGCCGATGGTCTACCGGTACGACCCCCAGGACAAATGGTACGTCGTCAGGCTGTGGCGGCGCATCAGCCACTGGCTGTTCGGCACGCCGTACTTGCCGCACAAATACTGGCAGCCCAAAGATTTGTATCCGTCGGATTCGTCCGGCCAATCGTCGGCGGTCGACACATCGTCCAGTTACAGTGGCGGATCGACTTCCTTCGGCACGCCACCGAGAGTGAGCATCGACAACAACTCCAGCTCGCAATCCGTTTCCATGGCTCCGTCGGACAACGGCGTCGGTAGCTATGGCGGAGCGAGTGGCGATCAGAACGGCAGTCAAAACAGTTCCTATTCCGGCGGCAGCGGCTATGGCGGTAGCAGTTACAGCAGCGGCAGTTATGGAAACTACAGCGGCTCCGGAAGCTGGTATTCCGGCGGATATTCCGACACTGATCCTCCCTCGGTGATCACGACCAGCGACAGCGAAGCGCTGATGTATTTCGACATTGCCGCCGACCTCGGCCATCCGCTGGCTAAAGATTATGCCAGCTCGCAGATCGATTACATGTCGCAATACGGCGACGTTTCGAGCATCATTGCGATGGCGGCCGCGCGCGCCCGCAATTGGGAACCACCCTTCGAATTCTATCCCGGCACGACCGCCGGCGGCGTACCGCATAGTGATCAGAGCGAGCCCAATTTCGCCGAGCGCGTCGCTCTTGCCCGTGTTCATGAGATACCTTTCTACGCGATCCAGGACGCCCTGACCTTCCGCGGATTGCTGCGCAGGTCGCGTGGCCCGGCGCCGCCCTTCGCCGTCGCGCAGGCGATCAGGAAATTTCAAAGTGCGCTCAACTTCGAGCCGACAGGCTTCCTTGCACCGCGGGAAGCAGTGCGTCTGATCCAGATGGCGGCTGTCGACGGCGATGCGGAGTCGCAGAACCGCCTGGGCATCATGTACGCCAAGGGTGTTGGCGTGGCGCGGAACTTCGTGCGCGCCCGCGATTGGTTCGACAAGGCAGCGAAGCAGAATTATGGCGAGGCCCTCTACAATCTCGGTGTGCTCTACAAGGTAGGCCCCGACGGCGTTTCCCAGGACAAGGACAAGGCGGCACGGCTGTTCGTCGATTCGGCGCTGGCCGGCTTCAATCCCACGCGGAGCGAATTGAAGGACCTGCTGGCGCAGGCCGATGGCCCCGACCACGCGGCAAGGAGATAATCATGAGCGCGACCTCATACTTGCGCCGCGTACCCGCCGTTTGCTGCAGCATAATTCTCTTCGCGGCTATGCTTTGGCTGGCCGCCGCACCGGCTCAGGCAGATTGGTATGGCGAACGCCCGGCCGGCGCGCGCGCCAGCGAAACGGCGGCACTGCTGGACCCCTACGACCCGGTGCCGGAGATCGGTTGCCGCGATTCCCGGGACGGCTGCCGCGGCGACTATGACGGCCACCGCGACGGCGGCGGCGGGCACGCCATCGGTCATGGCGGCAGACCCGGCGGCCGGCCGTTGGAGTATGCGGAACGCAACGCGCTTCTGGTCGATTGCAGCCGGCAGCATCGCGACATGTTTCCGTCGATAGAAGCAGCGGTTCGGCACGCCCCGCCCAACGCGACCATACTCATCCTCGCTCCCGGTGACGGCGCCACGTGTGTCGAGAGCGTCCACATTCCCGGCGCGATGACGATCGCCACCTTCGGCGGCAGCAAGCAGGCGGTGATACAGGCGCCGCCCGGACAGCCATGCCTGCTGGCGGACATTCCGCTCGGCGATACGCTGACGATCGACGGCATCCGCTTCATCGCACGCGGCCGCGATGCACCCTGCGTTGCCGTCCAGGCAGGACATGTCGTCGTGCGCAACAGCCTGATCGATTCGCGCACGCGCGACTGGGCCATCGATGTGCACGAGTCCGGCGAACTGACCGTCGAAGCGACGCATATCGAGACCGATGGATCAGGCGTGCATGCCGAGCGCGCGCAGGTCGAGCTTCACAATCTGAACATCGACATCGACTCCGGCCATGACGGCGTCGGCTTGTCGCTCGTCCGCACGGACGGCAGCGTCGATGGCGGCAGCCTGATCGGGGGGAAAGTCGGCATTGCGGCCTCCGCCGGAACACACGGACTCGACATCAGCGACACGAAGGTCAGCGAGGCAGGCACCGGCGTCGTGCTGATGCCGGGCGGGCTTGGAAGCGTCACGCTCCGGCGCCTGACACTCTCGAAGAACCAAGACGGAATCGTCATCGCCCCGGGCGCGCAATCGCAGGTCACCGACACCGTCGTTACCGACAGCCGTGAAAACGGCATCTCGGTCTACGGCGCGGACGCGTTGATCAACGGCAACAAGGTCGTGGGCGCCAAGGTCGGCATCAGGCTTTCTCCCGCCGCCGCCTTTCCGCCGCACACGCTCGCCGATTTTGCCGTCGACCCTCTGGCCGGCGATCATGACGGCGGGCGGACGCTGGTCGAAAACAACATGGTCGCCAATGTCCGCCGCGCGGCGGTGGCGATCGACGGTCATGTGCACGGCCGCGTGCTGGGCAACGTGCTGTACGCGCCGGGTGACGCGACCTGCATCGCCCATTGGGGCGGCGACGTCGACGAGCACGCCAACACCTGTCACGATTCCTGGCTGTCCTGGCCGTTCTGACGACAAATTTCGACACTCTTCTCGCGCGCAAGTGAACGCGGCGTGCTGACGTTCGCACCCTCGACAGCTATTCTGCGGGCGAGTTCGCCGACAGCCGCGAGTAAAGGCATATGCGTAAAAACGCGACATGGTCTCCATGCTCCTTCCGCCTGATTGCAACGATTGCGGCCTTCACGGCCATGAGCGCCCTGCCCGCCCTTGCCGGCCCGCCCTTCATCACCGACGACCCGGAACCGGTCGATCTTCACCATTGGGAGGTCTACGCTTTCTCGGCGGCCACCCAGGTCAAAGGCGATTTCGGCGGCACGCTAGCGGGCACTGAGGTCAATTACGGCGCGGCGCCAAACCTCCAACTGCATGTCATCGTGCCGCTGGCGTTCGACGCCCCCAGCGGCGGGCCGACACAGACCGGCGTCGGCGATATCGAACTCGGCGCGAAATACCGGTTCATCGATAAAGATGGACTGCAGATCGGCATGTTCCCGTTGCTGGAAGTGCCGACCGGCGATCCGAAACTCGCTTTGGGCAGCGGCTACGCGCGCGAATACATCCCAATCTGGGTGCAAGAAGATTTTGGCCGCTGGACCACTTATGGCGGTGGCGGCTACTGGATCAATCCGGGCCCCGGCAATCAGAACTATTGGTTCGCTGGCTGGCTGCTCCAGCGGCAGGTCACCGACAATCTCGCGCTCGGCGCCGAGATCTTCCATCAGACCGCAGATACGATCGGCGGACGCGACACCACCGGATTTAACGCCGGCGGTATTTTCGATTTCACCGACCACTACCACCTGCTGTTTTCTGCCGGCCGAGGATTGCAGCACGCGCAGGATGCGAACGAGTTTTCTTATTATCTGGCGATCCAATGGACGAGTTGATGAGTAAACGGTCTTTTTGACTTCACCTTGGATAGACTCCTCGCCGGAAAGCTGAACTCCTTAAAAAAAAATGCATGCGAACACCGACCGCGTCGCGGCGGCTTCTGTTCGTATACAAATGTGGTGATATAGAATATGTGGTAAATCGAGCGTGCCGCTTCAAGAGGGCGACGAAAATATTTTTTCGAAAATTTTCCCTGGGCTTAATCGCGAACTTGCGAGCGCGTCGCTTTTTCGTGTCAAAAAATTTTGCGCGCGAGCCGCAGAACGGCATGCCATTCGCGTCCAGTCCGCGAAATCGCTTTTGGAGGCGATCCCGTGAAACCGTCGCGTAAAGCGGCGTGGTGTTCTCAATTGTGGTCGCGCCGCTTGACGGGCCGCCATGATCCACAGGCCACACTTCGCGCGACATGAAGTGCGCACCCCTCGCATATCTGCCGCCGCCCGCACGTATACGGCGGGAAAATTATGATGCAACTGCGAAGAAGGTGCGCACCTCCCCCTGCGCCGTGCGAATCTTCGCTTATGCTTGCAAAAGAATGACACCGAAGGACTTTAAATTTGTCAGTAATTACACGAGCCTGAGGTCTTACCGCCGCATGCCGCACGCGAAGACTGCTCTAGACTGGCTTGCAGATCAGCCTTTCCTTTAGGCATGATGCCAAGTGACGCACCGGGCCGCCGCCGGATGAGCCGGAGCGCTCGTGGGATCATGTCCGGCAGGTGCACATCGGCATACTCATGGCAAACTTTGATAATGGTGACTCGCATTCCCTTGCGCAGGCTTCCGTGAAGGGCACAGTCAAATGGTTCAACGCTACCAAAGGCTACGGTTTCATCACGCTTGAAAATGGCGGCGACGCATTCTGTCACGCCTCGGCGCTGGCAGCGCTCGGCACTCCCAATCTTCCTCAAGGAGCGACAATCGTTTGCGACCTGCAGGAATCTCCGCGCGGGCTTCAGGTCGTAACCGTTCATACCGTGGATACCAGCACGGCGGATCCGAACCCGCCGCGGCGCCCGCGTCGCGATTTCGGCGATGGAGGTGGAAAAGGCGGCTTCGGCGGCGGCGATCGTTTTGGCGGTGGCGACCGCTTCGGCGGTGGCGGAGACCGCTTCAACAGCGGTGGCGGCGGCTACCGCGATGCAGGGCCAAGTGGTCCGATGGTCGAAGGCACGGTCAAATTCTTCAACGACCAAAAAGGCTTCGGCTTCGTTATGCCCGACAGCGGCAGCGGCGACGTTTACATTCATGCCAGTGCGTTGCGTCGGTCGGGGCTCGCGGCCCTGGTACCGGAACAGCGCATCCGCTTTTCCACGCGCCAAGGCATGAAGGGCGTCGAAGTCGACCGCGTCGAAGTGGTCTGACACGAAACGAAACAGACTTGCGCGGGACGGCGGAAATCCATGATTTCCCGCTAGTTGAAGCGTCTTCGTTCCGCGCAAGCCTGCCCTGTTTTGGCGGCAGTCCGGCCAGCCATTGAATCCCCACAATTCATACCGATATAGGGTTGATCTATATCGGGCCAATATAGACTGCGGCTGGGGCCATGGACGTCCGAACGATCTGCTTGGGGATTTTGACTCGTGCCGACGCTACCGGTTACGAGATCAAAAAACGCGTCGAAGAAGGCGGTTATCGTCATTTCGTCGAAGCGAGTTTCGGCTCGATCTATCCTGCGCTGGATAAGTTGACCAAGGACGGGCTGGTTTCGGTCCGCGCCGAAGTTCAGGAGAAAAAGCCGAACCGCAAGGTTTATTCGATCACCAAAGCGGGCCGCAGCGCTTTCATCGCCGCCCTTATGGGGCCGCTGCCGCAAGACTGCCATCGCTGGCCATTCGCATTCGCAATGAAGTTTGCAGACCTTCTGCCCGAACAGCGGATCGCGCAGATGCTCGACGCTTATACGGCGCAGACTGAAAACACGCTCACGCAGCTACAGCAGGCGGGCGCCAAGCCGCAAAGCCGGGGTGAGCATTTCGCAACTGGCCTGGGCCGTGCGGCCTATGGCGCCATTCTGGATTATCTGCGCGAGCACCGCGTGGAACTCGAGGTACAGACGGCCGAAGCGGCCGAGTAGGTGGAGAAACCCGTGTTCGCAAGGTTGAAGTCGCTGATCGAGGGAGCCTATGCGCGCGTCATGCCGCGCTTCTGGCTGGCCATGAAGCCGCAATATCAGTGGGCCTTCGGCATCGCCATTGTCGTGACGTTGTGGCTGGCGACCGGGATATTCCGGGCCGGGGGAGCGGCGCCCGACGGTGCCGCGGCGCAGGCCAAGACGGCTGCCCAGATCCCAAGCGTCCGCGTGGCGGCACTCAACGCCGTACTGCGCGATGCGACGATTACCGTGAAAGGCCGCACACAGGCCCTGCACGAAGTCGATGTGCGCGCCGAAGTCGAAGGTGTGGTGAAAGCCCTGCACTTCGAAAAGGGCGACCATGTCAAGCGGGGCCAGGTGCTCTGCGAGATCAAGCTCAACGACCGGGGCGCAAGAGCGGACCAAGCGCGGGCGCAGGTCGCGCAAGCCGGCAAGGAATTGCAGGTCGCCGAAGATCTCTACAAGGACGGCTTCCGTTCCAAGACGCAGCTGGCGCAGGCGCAGGCGACGTATGAGGCCGCGAAGGCCGGCGCCGCAACCATGGACATCCAGCTCGCCAATACCAATATCCGCGCGCCGTTCGACGGCGTGGTCGACGATCGCTATGTCGATGTCGGCGATTACATGAAAGTCGGCGACAAGTGCGCCATGGTGATCGCGCCAGAACCGTTCCTGGCCGTCGCCACGCTCAGCGAACAGGAAGTCGGCGAGGTGGCGGTCGGTAACGAGGCGAGCGCCACGCTGGTGACGGGCGAGACGGTGCAAGGCCGGGTGCGCTTTGTAGCCGACCGCGCCGATCAGACGACGCGCACCTTCCGCGTCGAAGTCGAACTGCCGAACCCCGACGGCAAACTGCGCGACGGCGTCAGCGCCGACATCCACATCCCCGTCAAAAGGCTCTACGCGCAGAAAATCTCGCCCGGCGTCTTGGTCCTCGACGATTCCGGCGTGGTCGGCGTGCGCACCGTGAAGAACGGCATCGTGCGGTTTCTGCCGGTGCGTATCATTTCCGACGGACCGACCGGCATGTGGGTGGCGGGCCTGCCGAATAAAGTCGACGTCATCACTGTCGGCCAGGAATTCGTCACAGACGGCGAGCACGTGAAGTCGGTCATGGAAAAGGCCGAGGCGGCGCTATGACCAGAATCGTCGAATGGGCCGTACAAAATACGCGTCCCGTCCTGGCGCTGATCTTCGTCGTCTTCATCGCCGGCGTGTACGCCTTCATCACGATTCCGAAAGAGGCGGACCCGGACATCCCGATCCCCTACATCGTCGCCTATGTGAACTATCAGGGGATCAGCCCCGAAGACAGCGAAAGGTTGCTGGTAAAACCTCTTGAAGCCAGCCTGCGCTCGATCGAGGGCGTCAAGGAAATGACCGGGCGCGCGCACGAAGGCGGCGGTTCCGTGGTGCTCGAATTCGTCGCCAATTTCAACAAGCAGAAGGCGCTGGAGGATGTCCGTGCCCAGGTCGACTCCACCCGCCAGCGCCTGCCGCCGGAAGCCGACCCGCCGGTGGTGATGGAATTCAACACGGCCACACAGCCCGTCATCACCGTGGCGCTGTCCGGCGACCTGCCCGAGCGCACGCTGACCCATATTGCGCGCAATCTGCGCGACGAGCTCAAGACAATCCCGAGCGTGCTGGAAGCGGACATTTCGGGCGCCAGCGACGAACTGCTGGAAATCACCATCGATCCGGCGAAGCTGGAAAGCTACGGCATCACCCAGGCGGAGATATTCAACGCCGTCAGCGCCAATAACAGCCTGATTGCAGCGGGTTCCATCGACACGGGACACGGCAGCTTCGCTGTCAAGGTTCCCGGCGTCATCGCCACGGCCCAGGACGTTCTCAATCTGCCCATCCGGTCGACGGCCGATTCCACCGTCACGCTGCAGGACGTGGCCAATGTCCATCGTACGTTCTACGACGCCACACGATATGCGCGGATGAACGGACAACCGACCGTCGCCATCGACGTGTCCCGGCGCATCGGCACGAACATCATCGCCAACAACGAGCAGGTGCGCGCCGTCACCGAGCGTCTTCAGAAGACCTGGCCGCCGGGCGTGCATGTCAATTTCATGTTCGACCAGTCCACCTATATCCGGGACCAGCTCGGGTCGTTGTCGGATTCGATCCTGCTCGCCGTTCTGCTGGTGATGATCATCATCGTGGCCGCACTGGGGATTCGTTCCGGCCTGCTGGTCGGCGTGGCCATTCCAACCTCGTTCCTGATGAGTTTCCTGGTGCTCAACGGCCTCGGGATGACGCTCAACTTCATGATCATGTTCGGCATGCTGCTGGCCGTCGGCATCCTGGTCGACGGCGCCATCATCGTGGTCGAGTACGCCGACCGCAAAATGACCGAAGGCCACAAGCCGCGCGAAGCCTTCGCCGAGGCCGCCGTCCGCATGTTCTGGCCGGTGGTCAGTGCCACCGCGACGATGATCGGCGCCTTCCTGCCGATGCTGCTGTGGCCGGGCATCGTCGGCAAGTTCATGAGCTATTTCCCGATTACGCTGATCATCGTGCTCAGCTCCTCGATGGTCGTGGCGTTGATCTTTCTGCCGGTGCTGGGCGGCATTTTCGGCAAGCCGCCTTTGCGCGACGAGGCGCACGAAAAAGCCATCGAAGCGTCGGAAACCGGCGACTGGCGGCAGATCGGCGGCATTACCGGCTGGTACGCCCATCTGGCGGAACGCCTGACGCGCCATCCGGGCAAGGTGATCGGCGGCGCACTGGGCGTCGCGGTCCTCATTCTCGTGGCGTTCGTCTTCTTCAACAAGGGCGTGGAATTCTTCGTCACCACAGACCCCGACTTCGCCAACGTCTATGTGTCGGCGCGCGGCAACCTGTCTGCCATCGAACAGCGCAATCTGGTGATGAGCGTCGAGAAACGTGTCGAGGGCATAGATGGCATCGAATACATCTATGCCACTTCCGGAAAATCCGGGAATGACGATGCTCCGGTCGACAACATCGGCCGCGTCATGGTGCAGCTGAAGCCCTATAATCAGCGCCGCCCCGGTAATGAGATCCTCGAGGAAATCCGCAAGCGGACCGCGGGGATGGCGGGACTTCGTACCGAGGTGACCAAGCCAGGCGGCGGCCCGTCCAACGGCAAGGACATCGATATCGAAGTCACCTCGGACAACTACACCGAATTGGCGCAGGTCACCGACGCGCTCCGCCGGCACATGGACAAGCAGCCGGAGCTGCGCGACGTCGAGGACACCAGATCTCTCCCCGGCATCGAATGGGACATGGAAATCAACCGCGAGATGGCGAGCCGGTTCGGCGTCAACGCGCAGGAGATCGGCACCGCCGTCCAGCTGGTCACCAACGGCATCTTCATCGCCCGCTATCGCCCTGACGATTCGGATAACGAAGTGGACATCCGCGTGCGCTATCCCAGCCAGGCGCGCGGCATTCATGCGCTCGACGATCTCAGGGTCGCCACCAACACCGGCGCCATGGTTCCGCTGAGCAATTTCGTGACGCTGAAGGCCGAGCGGCAGACGAATTCCATCGAGCGCATCGACGGACACAGAGTCTACCATGTGCGCGCCAACATGAAGCCGAACACCATCCTGCCGAACGCGGAGATGGACAAGCTGAAGACCTGGATGGCCGCGCAGTCGTTCCCCAGCGATGTGCGGGCGACCTTCGGCGGCTCCAGCAAGGACCAGGACGAAACCCAAGCCTTCCTCGGTGTGGCCGCCTTCATGGCGCTGTTCCTGATCGCCATGGTTCTGCTGGTGCTATTCAACAGCTTCTATCACACCTTCCTGATCCTGGTGGCTGTCATCATGGCGGTGATCGGCGCCTTGCTCGGCATGCTGGTCATGGGCCAGACCTTCTCGCTCATCATGACGGGAACGGGGCTGCTGGCGCTTGCCGGCATCGTGGTGAACCACAACATCGTGCTGATCGACACCTATCACCGGCTCAGGACATCGGGCATGGAACCCATTGAGGCGGTGATCCGCTCCAGCGCCCAGCGCTTGCGGCCCGTGTTTCTTACCACCATCACGGCGATCGGCGGCCTGCTGCCGATGATGTTCGCCATCGAGATCGATTTCTGGGCGCGCACCGTGACGATCGGAGCGCCGACGCCCCAGATGTGGGTCCAGCTTTCGACGGCGGTGATCTTCGGCCTGGCGTTCTCGAAGATGATCACCCTCGGCCTGGTGCCGGCGATGCTGGCGCTGCCCCAGCGCATCCGCGAGACCGATCGCGGCTTCATCTGGCTGATGGCATCCGCATTGCGGGCGATCGGCGGCGCATTCCGCTTCCTGTGGCGGATGCTGATGCGCCTGTTCGGACGTGCGCCGCAGGTCGACGCCCAGCCGGCGGAATAGTCAGTCGGTGGCGGGGATCGGTGCGGCGCGCGCCAGGCCGGGCGCCACGGCGGGGTCGTTCTCGACTTCCTTGAGGCGCTCGCGAACTGCGGCCGCTTCTTTCTGCTTGTTCCACATCGAGGCGTAGGCGCCGCCGCGGGCGACCAAGTCGTCATGCCGGCCGCGTTCGACGATCTCACCGTGATCGAGCACCAGAATCTCGTCGGCGTCGACCACTGTCGACAGGCGATGGGCAATAACCAAGGCGGTGCGGTTCTTGGAGATCTCCTGCAAGGCGCTCTGGATTTCCCGTTCGGTGTGGGTGTCGAGCGCCGAGGTGGCCTCGTCGAGCAGCAGGATCGGCGGATTTTTCAGGATGGTGCGGGCGATCGCGACGCGCTGCTTCTCACCGCCGGAGAGCTTCAGGCCGCGCTCGCCCACCATGGAGTCGTAGCCCAGCGGCAGCTCGCCTATGAACTTGTCGATCTGGGCGTGACGCGCGGCCTCCTTGATCTCGGCTTCGTTGGCGCCGATGCGGCCATAGGCGATGTTGTAGCGTACCGTGTCGTTGAACAGCACGGTGTCCTGCGGAACGATGCCGATCACCGCCCGCAAGGAGGCCTGCGTCACATCGCGGATGTCCTGGCCGTCGATGGTCACGCTGCCGCTCTTGATATCGTAGAAACGGTAGAGGATGCGCGAAATCGTCGACTTGCCGGCGCCGGACGGACCGACCACCGCGATGGTCTTGCCGGCAGGCACGGTGAAGCTGATGCCCTTAAGCACAGTGCGTGCGGGGTCGTAGGAAAAGACGACGTCCTCGAAGCGGATCTCGCCGCCCGTCACCTTCAGCGGCTTGGCGTCGGGCTTGTCGACGACCTCCTGCGGCTGATGCAGCAGACGGAACATGGCGTCCATGTCGACCAGCGCCTGGGTGATCTCGCGATAGACCGTGCCGAGCAGATTAAGCGGCACATAGAGCTGGATCAGATAGGAGTTGGCCATCACCAGGTCGCCGACCGTCAGGTGGCCGCGCACCACGCCCACCGCCGCCAACGCCATGATCGCCGCCAACCCCAGCGCAACGATGATCGCCTGGCCGGTGTTGAGGACGGACAGTGAAATCTGCGTCTGGATGGATGCCTGGGCGTATTTCTCTATCGATTTGTCGAAGCGGCGCGTTTCGTGCTGTTCGTTGTTGAAATATTTCACCGTCTCGTAGTTGAGCAGGCTGTCGACCGCCTTGGTGCTCGCCTCGGTGTCACTGGCGTTCATCTCGCGGCGGAACTTGATGCGCCAGCGCGTGATGGCGAAGGTGAACCAGATATAAGCAACGACCATGGCGATTGTCGTCAAAGCGAACCAGACGTTGAACCTCCAGAGCATGACGCCGGTGACGAAGGCCAGTTCGAGGATCGTCGGAAAGATCGAGAAGATCGCAAAACCCAGTAGCGTGTCGATGCCCTTGGTGCCGCGATCGATCACGCGCGACAGTCCGCCGGTCTTGCGTTCCAGGTGAAACCGCAACGACAGCGTGTGGACATGCGCGAAGGTCGCGACGCCGACCTGGCGCAGGGCGTGATAGGCGACTTTGGCGAAGACGCCGTCGCGCAATTGTGCGAAGGCCTGCATCAGGATGCGCGCCAGCGTATAGGCGGCAATCAGAGCAAGTCCGGCCGCGGCGACCTTCATCGGACCGTTGAGCGAATCGACGATGCGGCCGAAAAGATAAGGCACCAGCACGGTCGCCATCTTGGCGAAGACCATGCAAACCAACGACGCGGCGACGCGCGCCTTGAGATCGCCCCTGCCCTTGGGCCACAGATAGGGCAACAGCATGTAAAGCGGGCGGAAAGACGGAGCGCCGTCGCCCTCTTCGGTCAGTGGACGAGCCATCTCAGTTCCCCATATTCGCGCCGCCAAACATCAGGAACCCCGCGACGAGTGCGGCAAGCGCCACCAGACCGATCAGCATTAGCCAGCGCGACACGGGGACTTACCTTTTGGACGTGGTCATTTTTCGCAAACCTGTTTAGGAAGATGGGGGTCCCACCGCAAGTCCACAAGAGTCATGGAAAAAAACAAGCCTGTCATTTGCGTATTCTGTGGTTCCTCCCACGGCGCCAAGCCGCAATATGCCGTCGCAGCACGCACCCTCGGCCGGCTGATCGCCGAACGCGGCTTTTCGCTGGTTTTCGGCGGCGGCGGGCTGGGCCTTATGGGCGAGACCGCCCGGGCGGTGCGTGATGGCGGGGCCCCTGTGACCGGGATCATGCCGCAGTTTCTCAGTTGGATCGAACAGCCGCCGGAATGGGAAAAGGAGCTGATCATCACGCCCGATCTGCAGTTGCGGAAGACACGCATGCTGGAGATGTCGGACGCCTTTGTATTGCTGCCGGGCGGCGCCGGGACGATGGACGAGTTCTTCGAGGTCGTCACCTCGGCGTCGCTGGGCGTCCTGCCCAAGCCGGTCGTGGTGGTCAACATCGACGGCTACTTCGCGCCGCTCGAAGCGCTGATGAAGCACATCGTAGCGGAAGGCTTCGCCAAGCCAGCGATCCGCTCGTTCTACAAGCTGGTCGAAACCCCGGAAGCCGCGATGGATGCGATCACCGAGTCGCTAGGCGCCCTGGCGCGCGACTGAGCGCGCCACCGGTCCTTCCAACCCCACCAGAAGCAACGCCACCCAGACGCAACCGAAGACGGCGGCGTCCATCGATGTGAACTTCTCGCCCAGGAACAGCGTCGCCAGCAGGAGCGTGATGGTCGGCGCCAGATATTGCAGGAAACCCAGCGTCGTCATGCGCACGCGCCGTGCGCCGGCGGCGAACAGTGCCAGAGGAAGAGCCGTCACCGGTCCGCCCAGTAGCAGCAATGCATCGATCGACAGATGCGCCGACGGGAACACACCGGTTCCCCTCCAGGCCCAGAACGCGATCGAGCCCAGCGACAGCGGGAAGAACAGGCCCATTTCGATGGTCAACCCGTCGAGCGAGTCGACCGGCGTCAGTTTGCGTACATAGCCGTAGAAGCCGAAACTCAGCGCCAGGCCGAGTGCGATCCACGGCACATGGCCGAGGCGCAGCGCCATGACGCAGACCGCGACGGCCGCCAGCGTCAGGGCCGCCAGGCGGAAGCGCGACAGCTTCTCGCCGAGCATCACGACACCGAGCGCAATCGACAGCAGTGGCGTCATGTAATAGCCGAGCGACGCCTCCACCAGCTGCGCCGTGGCAATGCTCCAGATGTAGATCGTCCAGTTGATGGCGATCAGCACGCCGGACAGGGCCAGTGCCGAAACCAGCCGCTTCGTGCATACGGTGCGCCATACCGTCCGCAGCCGGCCGCGCGCCGCCGTCACGACCGCGGTGAACAGTGCGCACCACAACATGCGATGAAGCACCAGTTCGAAAGGCGGCACGACGGCCAGAAGATCCCAGTAAAGCGGGAAAACGCCCCAAAAAGCATAGGCCGAACCGGCAAGCAGAATGCCTGCCGCCTCGTTCGGCGGTGCGATGTCATCCGATTTCGACATGAATCCATTCTAAACGGTTCCGAGCCGTTCCGCTCGCCGGTGTTTTCAAACCAGCCATGCGTTCCGCAAGGTCAGGCCCGCACGCCGTCCCGCAACAGTTTGTAATAGATGGAATCGACCAGCGCCTCGAAGGAGGCGTCGACGATGTTCTCGGAGACGCCGACGGTGGACCAGCGCGCGCCCTTGCCGTCCTTGCTCTCCACCATGACGCGGGTGATGGCCTCGGTGCCGCCGGTGAGGATACGCACCTTGTAATCGACGAGCACCAGGTCCTCCAGCACCGCCGAGTATTTGCCGAGGTCGCGGCGCAAGGCATTGCTCAACGCATCCACCGGACCATGGCCGGTGCCGACATTGTGCAAGGTCTCTCCACCCACTTTGACGCGCACCGTGGCTTCCGAAACGGTGACCTGTTCGCCCACGGCGTTGTGGCGCTTCTCGACGATGACGCGGAAACTGTCGATGTCGAAATAGTCCGGCACATCGCCCAAGGCGCGGCGCGCCAGAAGTTCGAAGGACGCTTCGGCGCCGTCATAGGTGTAGCCGAGGAATTCGCGCTGCTTGATGTCTTCCAGCAGGCGCGACAGGCGCGGGTCCTTGGCATCGACGTCGATGCCTGCATCGGCCAACCGCGACAGAAGATTGGAGCGTCCCGCCTGATCCGAAACCAATATCTTGCGCTTGTTGCCGACGGTTTCCGGCGGCACGTGCTCGTAGGTGCGCGTGTCCTTCAGCATGGCGGAAGAATGCAGCCCGCCCTTGTGGGCGAAGGCCGAGGGTCCGACATAAGGCGCGTGGCGGTTGGCGGCGCGGTTGAGGATCTCGTCCAGCAGGCGCGAGATACGCGTGATCTGCGCCAGCTGTTCCAGCGACACGCCCGTCTCGAACTGTTGGGCGTAAGGCTCCTTCAGCAACAGCGTCGGCAGGATCGAACAGAGATTGGCGTTGCCGCAACGCTCGCCGAGGCCGTTGAGCGTGCCCTGCACCTGCCGCGCGCCGGCACGCACGGCGGCCAGACTGACAGCGACCGCCTGTTCGGTGTCGTTGTGGGCGTGGATGCCGAGATTGGCCTGCGGCAGTTCGGTCTTCACCTCTTCGACGATCTCGTAGACGTCTTCCGGCATGGTGCCGCCATTGGTGTCGCACAACACCAGCCAGCGCGCGCCCGCGTCATGCGCCGCCTGCAGACAGGACAGCGCGTATTCCGGATTGGCCTTGTAGCCGTCGAAGAAATGTTCGGCGTCGAACAGCGGCTCGCGCCCTTTGGCCTTCACCGCCGCGATCGACTCCGCGATACCGGCAAGGTTTTCGTCGCGCGGTATCTCCAGCGCCACGTCGACCTGGAAATCCCAGGTCTTGCCGACGAGACAGACGGCATCGGTGTCGGCGGCGAGCACGGCGGCGAAGCCGGGATCGTTGGAGAGGCTGCGCCCGGCGCGCTTGGTCATGCCGAAGGCGGTGAAGCGGGCGCGCTTGAGCGGCGGACGCTCGGAGAAGAACGAGGTGTCGGTGGGATTGGCGCCGGGCCAACCGCCTTCGATGTAGTCAAGGCCGAGAGCGTCGAGGGCGAGCGCGATCTGGCGCTTGTCCTCCACCGAGAAATCGACCCCCTGGGTCTGGGCGCCGTCGCGCAGCGTGGTGTCGAAGAGGTAGAGGCGTTCCTTACTCATGGCGCCACTCCCTTTCGTTCCAAGAGCTTACGGCGGCTTCGGCAATATAATTGTTTTTCGGATTCGCCATATTCCCCCCCGGGGGGGAGGGGGGTACGGGCCGGAAGACGACCCGACACGGGTCTTTGCCCGAAGCTTTGATATGGGGTCGCGACGGCGGTTTCCAAACGCGACAAAGCAGCGCGGGTGGCGTGAAGTCTCGCGGGGAGATCAACCCTCCCCTTGAGGGAGGGTCGAAATTTGCGAGCATCTTGCGCGAGCAAATTTCGGGGAGGGGTAGAATGCAGAAGCCCCGGACCCCTCCCCGAAAAATCCTGCGCGTCCGTTCGCTGCCGCTCACGGACCTTAGGATTTTTCGACCCTCCCTCAAGGGGAGGGTTGGTAAAGCGGAATGCGCGCGCGTTCATCGCTTCACCTCCCAGGTGGTACCGTTGGGACC
>JAGWJY010000022.1 GCA_028865545.1 Alphaproteobacteria bacterium
TCGGTGATCGAAATGGCGATGGCGCGGCTGCCGCCGGTGACGTTCGGCGCGAAGGCGTCGTAGGCCGTCTGCGCTTCCTTGGCGTTGTGGATGCCGTTGACCATGGCCGAGCCCAACGTGTTGTCGTTGACCAGGGCCGTGTTGGCGAGATCGAACAACGTGCTCGTTCCACCGCCGGCGACCGCCAGCGGCGTGTTGGCGTAGCTGCCGGCTGTGAGGTTCAGCTGGCCCGCCGTCTTCGGAATGACGTGGAGCACGAGCGCGTCGCCGCTCGCGGCGGACGTCTGCTGGAGTTCGGCAGTCGCGAAAAGATACGGAAGTGAGCAACTCGATACACAGGTGCTCGACAGAGAGCTGTTGGCGAGGTTGATCGTTGCCGGATCGACGGTCAGCTCGTTATGCGGCGCCGTGATCAGGACGAAGTCACGCGCCCCTTGCGGCACGAAACTGTTGTAGGACACGCCGAGCTTGGCGCCGGACTGAATGTTCACCGCCCCCGACGAGTCGATCACGCCGGTGCTGGTCAGCGATTGCGAGACGCCGAGGCTCAGGGCACCGTTTGAGGCGATCGTGACGCCGTTCGCATTGAGCGATGTCGTGTCGTTCTGCAGCAGCAATATGCCGTTCCCCGCCACGTTGACCGCCACGCCCGGGCCGCTGCCCGCCGTCACCTTGCCGTTCAGATAGCCATAAGCACCGATGTTGAGCTGGTCTTGGACGAGGCCGGCGCCGGCGTTGCCGAAGGCGACATCGCCGACAACCGTCGCCAGCGTATTCGGGCCTGTGCCGTTGATGATGAGTTGCTGGTTGTCGCCGGTGCCGTAGATGATGTTGCCGGTGATGGCGGCGCCGGCTGTCGCCGTCGCCTGGTTGGTGATCGTGACGCCGGAACCGGACGGTGTCGCAGTGTTGCCCGACAGAACGATGGCATAGGCGATCTGCGCGTTGTTGTCCAAGGCCGTCGGCGTGGCCGTCCCGTTGTTCACGCCCGCCACCGCCGAGATGGTGCCGGTGTTGTAGATCGACGTCAGCGTGCCGGAGAAATCCTCGATCGCATAAGCGGCGACCGGATTGCCGCCGCTGGCCAGCGAACCGTTGAGCGTCGCATCGGAGGTGGTCGTTTGCGCGCTGATCTTGCCGGAATTGATGATCGACGGCACCGAACTGTTGGCGCCGATGACCAGCGCGTTGGCGACGCCGCCGCGCGTGCCGGACACCGTGGCCGAGATGTTGCCGCCGCCGGTGGCGTTCGAGTTGACGAAGGCCGCCTGATCGCCCGGGTTGGTGAAGGAAACATACGCCTTCTTGGCCGCAAGGCTCGGATCGCTGCCCGTACCGGTCGTGACGTTGTAATTCGACGTCGCGTTGTCAAGATTCGTATAGCTGTCGAGCAGGACCGCCGTTGCAGCGGTGGACGGCGCCACCACGCCGCTGCTGCTGGTCGCCGCGGAGATCGAGCCGGAGTTGAAGATGCCGCCGGTCAGCGTGGTCGGAAACGCCGACGAGCCGACGATGTGCATGGCTATCGCGTTATGCGCGTCACCGGTCAGGAAGTTCGGATCGGTCGGCGCCGCGGAGATGGAACCGCGGTTGTAGAAGCTGAAGCCCGGATCGTTGAGATCGCCGGTGCCGTTGAGGCTGTAGACGCCGATGGTGAGCGGAGTGGTTTGCGCTACAGAGACGTTCAAGCCGGGATCGATATAGAGCGTCGCCGACGTACCCTGCGTCGACAGGCCGGCTGCCGGCACGGACGTGTCGCCGCTGTAACCCGGGCCCAGGATGGCGATGCCGTTGTCGACGCTGGCCGCAACGGTGAGGGCCGTGCCCGCTTCCGGGTGCGAGGTGATCGAGGTCGAGATCGTGCCGTTGGAGTTATAGCCGGTGAAGCCGATCGTCGACACCGAGCCGCCGATCGTCAGCGCGCCGCCTTTGATGCCGCCGCCCTCGACCGCGATGCCCTGGGCGCCCGCGCCCGTCACGGTGATGGCGCCGCCGCCGCTGATCACCGAAAGATTGCCCTGGATCGTGCCCTCGGACAGCACGCCGTAAAGATTGGAGAGGGAGGTCGAGGTCGACGTTGTCTGGGTTAAGGCCATCGTGCCGCCGATCGTCAGATTGCCGGCAAGCGTCATGCGCGGGTCGATGGTGATGCCCTGGCTGTTGTCGCCGTTGATCGTCATGCTCGATCCGTTCTCCAACGTGATCGGCCCGGTATAGGTGTAGGAATTTAGCGCCGTCGTATCCGCCGCGTTGCTCAGCCAGATGCCGCGCTTGGTGGTGCCCGAGCCGGTCAGGTTCAGAGTCGCGGCATTGGCGAAATCGATGCCGTAGCTGTTCGGATTGACCGTCGTGCCCTGACTGAGCGGATTGGGATTCGTCGTCATGTCGACCAGGATGCCGGTCGGCGTCGAGCTGCTGGAGTTCGCGATAGCGCCCTTGTTCCAGACGAAGCTGTCGCTGTTCACCGTGATGGCGCCGGCGTTGAGCGTGGAGGTGCCGCTCGTATAGGTGCCGGCCACGTTGACGTTGACGGCGCCGCCGGATTCGATGGTGACGTTACCCGCACTGCCGGTGCCGGGGGCACTGGTCGGAAGGCTTCCCGTCGTAAGCGCCGTGCTGGTGCTCTTGGTCACGTCGGTGTCGGCGAATGCCTGCCCGGCGAGCAGCGCGGCCGTGGCCGCGGACAGCATCAAAATACGCTTGCTCAAGTCTGACCTCTTGCGTCTGTGCGGCCTGTGGCCATTCCGTCGGGGCATCAAAAAGGGCCGTCCCTGGCAACATAGTGTGTCAGAGCGGAGCGATTTTCCTCGTTCGACGGGCCGGCCGGCGGGGACCATAACCAATTTTCACCGCCTCACCTAGCGTTGACGGCGGGCAAACGCAAATTTTCGCTTTTTAATCAGGTGTTAGGCCGTTTGGCTGAAGAATGGGCCTTCAGGATTGTTAACGTGCCGGTAGCAAGACGTCCATGAGCGCGATCATTCGCAAGAGCTTTACCAAACTTAGCCAGAAAGATGCCTCCGCAGCGGCGGCGAGACACGAGATGCTCTATTCCGGACGGATGGGCGGGGCGCGTGCGGTTTTTGCCTTTTCGGACCTCAGCGGCCTCGATCTCTCTGGCCGCAACTTGGCGGATGCCGACTTCACCGGCGCGGTGCTGGAAGAGACCAATCTCGCGAATGCGCGTCTGGATTCGGCGAGCTTTTTCGGCGCCGATCTGCGCAGAGCGAATTTGACGCATGCCAGTCTGCGCCGCGGCGACCTGCGCGGCGTCTGCCTGCGCGGCGCCAATCTCATCGGCGCCGATCTCTACGAGGCGGATCTGCGCGAAGGCACCATTGCCGAGAAGGACAAATACGGAAACCTGCGCGTGCTGCAGCACGATGTCGGTCCCTCCGAACTGCCGGCCGCGCTGCTGAACTCCGCCAATCTCGAACGCGCCAAGCTGAACGGCGTCATCGCCGTGCAGGCGGATTTCACCGACGCCATGATGAAGAACTGCCGGCTGTCGCGCGCCAATCTTCGCCAGGCGCGTCTCACCGGCGCCAATCTGGAGAATGCCGACCTCTCTGGCTGCAACCTCGCGGGCGCCAACCTCAGCGGCGCGGTGCTGGTCGGCACCCGCATGGATTTCGCCGTCACCGACGGCGCCGACATGACCAATGTGCTCACCAGCGAAGCTGCGGGCAGCAAGCCGAAACAATTGCCCGCCTCCATCGACGAGATCCTGGAAGCGCATGCGCGTTGGGTCGAAACCAGCGGACGCGAAGGCAAGCCCGCCGATCTTTCCGGCATGGACCTGCGCAAGGTCACCGCGCTGGGCGGCCGTCCGCTGACGGCGCTGATCGCACCCGACGCCATCTTCTACGGCCTCGACCTCGAAGGCGCGTCGTTGCAGGGCAGCAATCTGCAGGGCGCCGATCTGCGCTCCGTACGGTTGTCCGGCGCCGATTTGCGCGGCGTCAATCTCTCCGGCGCGAATCTGAACCACGCCGACCTGCGCGATGCCCGCATGGGACCGCTGATGATTTCCGATTCACGCCTGCTGCCGGCGCGCATGGACCGCGCCACGGCGCGCTATGCCGATTTCCGCGGCGCCGATCTCAGACGCGTGAATTTTTCCGGCTGCGATCTGGGCTACGCCAATCTGGTCGACGCCAATCTGCGCGATGCCCAATCCGAAGACGCCGATCTCACCGGCGCCAAGCTGCCGGCGATGTTCATCGAGCACGGCGTGGCCGTCGGCTAACCCTGCGCCGCCGCCGGCGGCGTATCCGCCTGTATGATCGGTGTCCGTGTACGGATGAACTGACCGAGCCGCTGCAGGCTCACCCGCGCTTCCGGCACATAGGGACTGGCCTGGAAGCAGTGCTGCATGCCGTCATAAATCTCGACACTGACCGGCACGCCGGCATCCGCCGCCCGGTCGCCCAGCCGCGAAGCGTCGTCGCGCAGCATTTCCATGCTGCCGGCATGCACCATGATCGGCGGGAAATCCTTGAAGCTGGCGAACACCGGCGAGGCATAGGGATCGCTGGGATTGGCGCGCTTGAGATAATGGCGCGCGCTGACGAACAACAGGTCCCAGGATTGCGCCGTGTCGTTCCTGGCGTTCTGCAGCACGCTCCAGCCCGACAGCGAAAGGTCCGCCCAGGGCGACATCGCCACGCAGGCCGCGGGCATCGGCAGCCCGGCGTTGCGGATCGCCAGCAGCACCGCGAAGGCGAGGCCGCCGCCCGAGCCGTTGCCGCCCAGCACGATCGATTGCGGCGCCAGCCCGCGCGCCAGCAATTGCCGGTAGGCATCGATGCCGTCGCGCACCGCCGCCGGGAAGGGATGTTCCGGCGCCAGCCGGTAGGCGGCGGTGAAGGCGCTGGCCTCCGCGGCATGGGCCAACTTGGCCACCAGCGCGCGATGGGTCTCGGGCGAACCGGCGATGTAGCCGCCGCCGTGGAAATACAGGATCAGCCGGCGCGGCGCCGACGCGTCGGTGCGCACCCATTCGCCTTTGACCGGCCCCAGCGACGCCGGTTCGAACACCGCGTCGCGCGGCACCGCGCCGAAGCGGTCGGACAGATAGGTGTATTGGCGGCGCAGTTCGGCGATGTCGGTGTCGGCATCCGCCGCGCGCGGTTTGCCCATGCGCGAGAAGCGGGTGAAAAAACTGCTTTGCCAACTGGGCATATGGGAGCCAAACGTCAGAGGTGGACCGCAGGATTACAACATAGCCGCCCAAAAAGAAAAACCAGGGACGGTTTCCCGTCCCTGGCCTCCTTAAATCTATTGTAACGATCCGCCGTCCGCTTAGGCGGCGTGGGCCCTGCCTTCGATGGTCTTCAGCGCCGGACCGTTGATCGGAATCTGCCGGGGCTTCTTCTCCTCGGGGATCACCCGCTCCAGATCGATGTGCAGCAGGCCGTTCTCCAGCTTGGCGTCGCGCACTTCCACATGCTCGGCGAGCTGGAAGCGGCGCTCGAAGGCGCGTCCCGCGATGCCCTGATAGAGGAAGCCCTTGTCTTCGGACTTATCGCCCTCGTCGCGCTTGCCGGTGACGGAAAGCACGCCTTCGCGGACTTCCACATTCAGATCCTTTTCGGCGAAACCGGCGACGGCGACGGTGATGCGATAATGCGTCTCATCTGAACGTTCGATGTTGTAGGGCGGATAGCCGGCGCTTTGCTCGGCATAGCTGTCGACCAGGTCGAACAGGCGGTCAAAGCCGACCGTGGACCGGAACAGGGGGGAAAAATCGAATGCACGCATGGTCAAACCTCCTAGAAGCGTTTGGTTGAAGTCCTGCCTCGCGGCCAGGACCGTTTTCCTTGTCGGGAGCCAACTGGCCTCCCGGCACTCCCTTAGATGGGGATCGGAAAAACCGGCTTCAAGGGGGTGAGGCATTGCCGGCCAACCGCTATACACTCTACTTATAGGCGAGGTGGGGTATCCGGGGGGACGGACATGACCGAAACCGTGCGGACCAAGGTTTCGGTCGCGGGTGTTCGACCGCTCATGGAACTTGATGATTGAACGCCCGGCGGTATCCCGAACGATCTCTTGGACATCGCGGCAACGGCTACGCGCGCGATCATGATTTTCGTCGAGCCGCATCGCGCAACGGACGACGCCTCACCACCCCAGCAGATGCCACAGCCCTAATCCCCACAGCAGCGCCAGCACGGTGTAGGTGAAAGCGTCCATCTGGGCGGGAGTGAAGCGCAGCCCGGTGACATCCTTGACCAGGGTGAGCAGCCATTGCCCTTCTTCCCGGTTGCCCGGATCGCGCCAACTGCCGGTGCGCAGCCATGATTCGAGATTGTTCAGCACGCAGGCGTTCTTGTTGAACTGCCATTGCAGCGCCACGCCGGGCACGAAGACGAGATAGAAAACCAGCGCCCCGCGCAACGGCACCAGCCATCCCAGCACGATGTAGAGCATCACCGCGAAATGGAAATAGAAGCAGACATTGCCCAGCAGATCGCGCCGTACCGCGCCGGCCTGATCCGCGTCGTCATCCGGTGTGACGGCCATGCGCTGTAATTCCCTGCCCCATGGTCAAGCTTATGCCCGACACCGCAGCATGCCTGTTGTCACAAAGACTGACAAATGCTCAATTAAGCTCGTTTCCGGCCGTATCTTGGGGATGCGGAACGGACCGGCGGCCGCGGCCGCGACTCACAGTGGGAAGGATGTCCATGAGCACGCCACAGGTACAAACGATCATCACCGAGATGGGCAGCCGTCTGGGAGCCAATTCGGGACTGGGCGGCACGCTCAAGTTCGATTTCGGCGACGCCGGCAGCGTCTATATCGACGGCAAGGCCGCGCCCAACACGGTCAGCGACGGCGCCGGCAAGAGTGCGGATTGCACCATCACCGTCACCCTTGAGACCTTCGAGAAAATGGTCAAAGGCGAGCTCGACGGCACCTCGGCCTTCATGCAGGGCAAGCTGCGCGTCGCCGGCGACATGGGCCTCGCCATGAAGCTCGGCCCCATTTTGCAAAAGGCGCGGGGATAATCCGGCGTACATCAATGGTGCGGTCTCTTTCTCCCCCCGCTCGCGGGGGGAGTGCCGCCGCAGGCGGCGTAGGGGGCGCCTCTTCCGGCGCTACGCGCCACCTCCCCCGTAAACGGGGAAGGAAAGCGTGAGTATCGCCCCCTTCTCTCCCCGCTTCATCACCGCCCGCGACGGCACTAGGCTGCGCACCGCCGTGTTCGAAGCGGACCCCGTCATGCTGAGGAGCGACCCCGGCGCTACGCCGGGGGAGCCTCGAAGCACGCGCGGCGTCTGTGTGCTGCTGCACGGCCAGACCGAGTTCATCGAAAAATATTTCGAAGTGATCGGCGAGCTGCAAGCGCGCGGCTTCACCGTCGCCACCTTCGACTGGCGCGGCCAGGGCGGCAGTGCCCGCTTGCTCGGCGATCCGCTGACAGCGCACATCGCCGACTTCGCGCAATATGACGACGATCTGGCGAGTTTCCTCGAACAGATCGTCAAACCGATTTCGCCGAGGCCGCCGCTGGCGCTGGCCCATTCCATGGGCGCACACAATCTTCTGCGCACGCTGCACGACCGGCCCGGCGCGTTTTCCGCCGCCGCCCTCACCGCGCCGATGCTGGCGATCGCCACGCGCGGCTATCCGGCGCCGCTGGCGCGCGCCGTCACGGCGCTGCAATATTTCGCCGGACAATCCGATGCCTTCGCCTGGGGCATGGCGGCGCGCGATCCGTTCCTGGTGAATTTCGATACGCAGCTCGTCACCTCCGATCGCGCCCGCTTCGCGCGCACGCAGGATTTCCTGAAGCAGAATCCGCCGCTGCGTCTGGCGGGCCCCAGCTGGGGCTGGATCGAAGCGGCCTATCGCTCGATGGAACACGTGATGGCGCCGGGCTTTGCCGAGGCGATTCACACGCCGGTGCTGATCTGCGGCGCCGGCAAGGACCGCATCGTGCGCGTCGAGGCCGAGCGCGCTTTCGCCCGCCGCCTGCCGCACGGAACCTATGTGGAACTCGCCGACGCCGAACACGAGATCCTGCAGGAGAACGATTCCATCCGCGCTCGTTTCTGGCAGGCGTTCGACGATTTCGCGGGGGAGTTGCCTTCCTAGAATCGGTTGTCATGGCCTGCAACAGCAGGCCATCCAGATGAGCTCAGTCTAGGCGTTTAATGTCTCGGTGAGATCCCGCCATTCGGGATTATGCTTTTCGATCAGCTCGATCTTCCAACGACGCTTCCATTTTTTCCAAAGTTTCTCCTGATGGATCGCCACATTCACATCCTCGAATATTTCAAAATGAACCAGCATCTTCACGCCGTACTTCTTCGTGAAGCCCTGAACCAGCCCTTCGCGATGCTCCCACATGCGCCTGGAAATGTCGTTGGTCACGCCGACATAAAGCGTGCCGTTGCGCGCGCTCGCCAGAATATATGTCCAATAGTGTTTCTGCATGGCGGATTGCCGTCTCTTGCCGCCGCCCATGCTGTCATGGCCTGCAATAGCAGGCCATCCAGGCGACACGATCTCGTTTCGTAATATCAAATCCATTCGTTCAACAACGATGCCGCTCCATCTGGATGGCCCACTGTCGTGGGCCATGACAAGTCAGGACTGAGTGGTCGCGTATCTAACTGACACTCTCCTTCAACCGGCTCTCGATCGTCGTCGCAACGATGTCGGCTTCCATCCGCGTACCGTAACGATGGCCGATCCAGACGATGTTGTCGTCGTCGGGACCTTTCATGCTCACCTTCGCTGCGTCCAGTTTGTCGAAGCCGACGGTGAAGATGCTGCGCGTCTCGATGAACTTCGCACCGATGAAAACGATGGCGCCGGCATAGATCAACTGCTCGAACAGGATGCGGAAATCCACGCACCAAGTGACCGCCATCGCGTACCAGGGCGACCCGTAGTTCACGGCGCGCAGGTCTCCTTGCAGGAGGCCGTGTACAATGCTCAGCACGACCGTGGCCGCAACCGAGATAAGGGCCGTTCTCAGAGCAAGCCTGCTCAATTCGTCCGACTTATCCAAAACAAAGCGCATCGTTTCTGTTCCTTCTTTGAAATTCGAAAAAATCGAAACAACACATTTGAAGTGTGGCGACGTTATCGCGAATCGCAGGGTGCCGCGACGTCTCTGATTGGCGCTCCAACAGCAGCCGCGGCGAGGACCGATTCGCACCGCGCCGGACTTATCCAATTTTGCGAATTCGAAACCGCGCAGGCCGCGCAACGGCTTACGCGAACTCGGCAAAACTTATCCATGCCGTCCGAAGCGGCCTTACAATTGCGCCATGAGCGAACACACAGAGCGTGCCGGCGCCAATCCGGCAGAAGCCAATCCTGCCCGCATGCCGATCACCACCGACCGGCTCATGGGCGATCTTTCCGAAATGCACGGCCTGCTGCGCAAGGCCGTCGATTTCGCCAACATACCCAGCCTCGACATCTCGACGAGCATGGACGTCATGAACACGACCGCGCGTCTGTTCAAGGCGACCTGCGGCGCCTATCAGCTGCTGGCGCGCCTGCGGGACGAAATCCCCGAAACGCGCCATCGAACGATCGTCGAGCGTGTCGACGAGCGTGGCGCGCGGCCCTCCACCGGGGCGATGCATGAGGACTTCGCCGAGGCGCGCCGCAAAGTGCGCGAACTGTGCGCCCTCAACGAAACCTCGAGGGGGATCTCCTCGGAAAATTTGAAAACAACCTCCGGTCCGCGCGTCCGATGACCGTGGCGGGCGTGGGCGGCGCACCGCTGGGCAACAGGAATGCGCTGAAGACCGGCCGTCACACCGCCGAGATGCGGGCGTTTCGGCGGCAGGTCCGCACGGCACTGCGGCGGCTGGCGGTGTCGATGGCCCTAGCCTGCCAGGAGCTTCAGCGCCGCCGCATGGAGGCGCTTGTCGCCGGCCGCCACGACGCGCCCGCCCTGCGTGCAGGGCTGTCCGCGCCAGTCGGTGACGATGCCGCCAGACGCCTCGATGATCGGGATCAGCGCCTGGATGTCCCAGGGCTTCAGCCGCGCTTCCACCACCAAATCGACGAAGCCCATCGCCAGCAGGCCGTAGGCGTAGCAATCGCCGCCGAAGCGGGTGAGCAGGCAGGCCTGCGACAAAGCACGGAACGTCAACTGCTCGGATTCGTCGAAGTAATTCCACGGATGTGTCGACATCAGCACGGCTTCGGCGACGCTCGCGCAGGGCCGTGTCGCGAGCTTGGTCCTGCCTTCGGCCGAATGCACGAAAGCGCCGTCGGCGGTGGCGATGAAGCGTTCGCGCAGCACCGGTTGGTCGAGCACGCCCAGCACCGGCGCCCCGCCTTCGTTGAGCGCGATCAGCGTGCCCCATTGCGTCTGGCCGGTGATGAAGGCGCGTGTGCCGTCGACCGGATCGATCACCCAGACGCGGCCGCTCGAACCTTCATCCTCCCCATATTCCTCGCCGAGAATGCCGTCGTCCGGCCGCTCGCGCTTGATGAGCGCGCGGATCGCCTCTTCGGCGCGCTTGTCGGCCTCGGTGACGGGATCGAACATCGCCTCGCCCCGGCCTTTGTCGACAATGTCGATCTTGCACCGGAAATAGGGGCGGATGACCTCCCCTGCCGCATCGGCAAGTTTGTGCGCAAATGTGATGTCGTCGTCGATGGCCATGTTCGCGCTCCTCTCGCGCTGCCCCTATATTGTACGCGGGCCAAGGGAGGAAGAGCGCATGAAAAGCATCGTCGTCACGGGAGCATCCACCGGCATCGGCTGGGGGGCGGTGAAAATCCTTATCAAGAAGGGCTACCGGGTGTTCGGCAGCGTCCGCAAAGAGGCGGATGCCGAGCGGCTCAAGAAGGAATTCGGCGCCAATTTCGTGCCGCTGATCTTCGACGTGACCGATACGCAGGCGGTGAACAAGGGTGCCGAACAGGTCGCGGCGGCTTTGGGCGGCGAGACCTTGTTCGGCCTGGTCAACAATGCGGGCATCGCCGTGCCGGGCCCCCTGCTCTATCTGAACATCGACGAGTTCCGCCGCCAGCTCGAGGTCAATGTCACAGGCCAGCTGATCGTGACCCAGGCCTTCGCGCCGCTGCTGATGGCGGACCGGGGCAAGCTGGGCCTGCCCGGCGAAACGCATGATACGCGGCCGGGGCGCATCGTGATGATCTCCTCCGTCGGCGGCAAAAACGCTTCGCCCTTCGTCGGTCCCTACAACGCCTCGAAATTCGCGCTCGAGGGGATGTCCGAAAGCCTGCGCCGCGAGCTGATGATTTTCGGCATCGACGTCGTCGTGGTGGCGCCCGGTCCGGTGGCGACGCCGATCTGGGATAAGGCCGACACCGTCGATGTCGCGCAATACGCGAACACGCCTTATGTCGATGCGCTCAACACCATCAAGGCCTTCATGCTCGAGGCCGGACGCAAGGGGCTGACGCCGGAAAAACTCGGCCGCGTCATCCACAAGGCGCTGACCGCCGGCCATCCCAAGACGCGCTACACGGTGACGCCCGGAAGGCTGCAGCACATCATGCTCCGCACGCTGCCCAAGCGCATGGTCGACAGGATGTACGCGAAGAGGTTGGGGCTGGGGCCGAAAACCTAGTCCGCGTCGGCGGCGCGCGCCGCGCGCTTGCGCGCATTGGGGTCGAGCGCTTTCTTCCGTATACGGATCGATTGCGGCGTCACTTCGACCAGCTCGTCCTCTTCGATATAGGCGATGGCCTGTTCCAGGGTCATCGGCACGATCGGGGTCAGGCGCACCGCTTCGTCCTTCGAGGTGGTGCGGATGTTGGTGAGCTGCTTGGCCTTCAGCGGATTGACGTCGAGGTCGTTGTCCTTGGCGTTCTGGCCGATGATCATGCCTTGATAGACCTTCGTGCCCGGCACGATGAACAGCTTGCCGCGCTCTTCCAGATACCACAGCGCATAAGCCACCGCTTCGCCGTCGCCGGTCGAGATCAGCACGCCGTTGGTGCGCCCGGCGACCTGGCCCTTGTAGGGCGCGTAGCCGTGGAACATGCGGTTCATCACGCCGGTGCCGCGCGTGTCGGTCAGGAACTCGCCGTGATAGCCGATCAGCCCGCGCGACGGCGCCCAGAAGGTGAGCCGCGTCTTGCCGGCGCCGGTCGGACGCATGTCGGTCATCTCGCCCTTGCGTCCGGAGATCTTCTCGATCACCACGCCGGTATAGGGATCGTCGACGTCGATGGTGACTTCCTCGATCGGCTCCAACCGCTGGCCGCTCACCGGATCGCTCTTGTACAGCACGCGCGGCCGGCTGATGGAGACTTCGAAGCCTTCGCGCCGCATGGTCTCGATCAGCACGCCGAGCTGCAGTTCGCCGCGGCCGGCGACTTCATAGGCGCCTTCGCCGGTCTCGCGCACATGGATGGCGACATTGCCTTCCGCCTCGCGCAGCAGCCGGTCGCGGATGACGCGGCTCTGCACCTTGTCGCCTTCGCGGCCGGCCAGCGGCGAGTCGTTCACCGAGATGGTCATCGCCAGGGTCGGCGGATCGATCGGCGTGGCGTAAATCGGGGTCTCGACCTGCACGTCGCACAGCGTGTCGGCGACCGTCGCGGTCTGCAGTCCGGCGATGGCGATGATGTCGCCCGCCTCGGCACGCTCCACGGGCACGCGCGCCAGCCCGCGGAAAGCCAGCAGCTTGGTGGCGCGGGCGCGCTCGACGATCTTGCCGTCGCGGCTCAGCGCCTTGATCTGGCGATTGACGGTGATGGCGCCGGTTTCGATGCGCCCCGTCAGGACGCGGCCAAGATACGGGTCCGCCTCCAATGTTGTCACCAGCATCGTGAAGGGGAATTCGTCGCCCGCCTTGGCCAGCGGCTTCGGTTTGGGAACATCCGCGACAATTCGGGCAAACAGAGGCGACAAATCCTTGCGTTCATGCTCGAGCTCGGAAACCGCCCAACCCTGTCGCCCGGATGCGTAAAGGACATGAAAGTCCAATTGATCATCGTTGGCTTCAAGCGCCAGGAAGAGATCGAAGATCGATTCCAGCGTTTCCTTGGGCTGACCGTCGGCGCGATCGATCTTGTTGATGACGACGATGGGCTTCAGGCCCAGTTTCAAGGCCTTGGACAGCACGAACTTGGTCTGCGGCATGACCGATTCCGCAGCGTCAACCAGCAGCACGACGCCGTCGACCATCGACAGGATGCGCTCCACTTCGCCGCCGAAATCGGCATGACCGGGCGTGTCGACGATGTTGATGCGGGTTGTTCCCCACTCCACGCTCGTGCATTTGGCGAGGATGGTGATGCCACGCTCGCGCTCCAGATCATTGGAATCGAGCGCACGCTCTTCCATATGCTGATTGTCGCGCACCGAGCCCGATTGCTTAAGCAGTTGGTCGACCAGCGTTGTTTTGCCGTGGTCGACATGGGCAATGATGGCAATATTACGAATATCCATGGGCCTGCGCTCTCAAAGCGCTGGCTTATAGAGGCGGCAACCTCCGGGAGCAACTGGCGGTCAGAATTCTCCGATCGGCTTAAGCGCCCACGCCGTATCCGAGTGGTAAACCGCCAGAACCGCGCGCACCGGACCGTCAAATCCGGTCTCTGCTTTCAACGCTTTAGCCGTCGCCAATACGTCGGTTTCGTGTTCGGCGTCGGACACCGGATGTCCTGCGCAGCGCTGATGGGCGGCGACCACCAAGGCGCGCGGCGCGTGCGCTCCTATGAGCAATTTGGTCTGGCCGATCGTCGCCTGCCATTCGCTGCTACGCTCGGGCTTGGTCAGACCGTCCGGGCCCGGCACGGCGATCAGATCGACGCCATGGACGCCAAGCAGTTTGGCGAGCCTGCTGTTAAGATCAACTTTCCTTTGATGCAGACGCCAATCAGCACAAGTGAGCGCGACCGCAAGCTTCTTGTGCTTCTGTCCCCACATGCCTCGTTCCCCTCCCCGGCGACCCCCGAAGACAACCCTACTGCGTTAGCGAATTTATCGGCGCGGCGCCAGCCCCGCGCGATTGGCTGCAGTCCCAAAATGACGGTTGCACGAAAACCAAGCAGTAATGCGCAAGAAGTGATGCGAGATCTTTCAATTTTCCACAATCATAGTGGGATTCTACCCGGGGTTATTTCAGATTGCCGGAAGCAACTGATAATGTATTGGAATTCTACCAGTCGTGTCGTGCCCCCTCTGCCACTGGCGCACGCGCGGCAATCAAGCTTCAGGACTGAGTGATGAACATCAGGTTTGCCAACGCGTTTGAAGTTTTGCCAGCGAGCGTGCAGGGATTTCCGCAAGCTCTCGGGCGCCTTGGCACCCGTGCGCGCCTGATCGGCGGCATACTCGCAGGGCTGATTGTACTTGCTCTTGCCTGGTATTTTTTCGACAGCGCGTCGACCGCGCGACAAACACCGCCGCCACCCGTCGTCACCGAAACGGCTGTAAGCCGGAACGTCACCGTTGTCGAACACACCATCGGCACGGTCGTTGCGAACGCAACCGTGCAACTGACGGCGCGCGTTTCAGGTCAATTGATGGCGGCCAACTTCAAAGAAGGGCAGATTGTGCACACCGGCGACCTGCTTTTCCGGATCGACCCCAAGCCGTTCGAGGCCGCTCTCGAACAAGCCCGCGCACAACTGGCAAAAGACTCGGCACAGCTGGCCAGCGCCGTGAATGATCAAAAGCGTTATAACTCGTTGTTTGCGCAAAACGCCGCCTCGTCTCAACAGCGTGATCAGGCGGATGCCGCTGCCAAGAGCTTGGCGGCAACGGTTGCCGCGGATCGCAGTGCGCTAGACATCGCAAAACTTAATCTCGGTTACACGGAAATCCGTTCGCCCATTGATGGAAAAACCGGGCCCATTCTCATCCAACCCGGGAATCTCATCAGCGCAAACGGCGCCAACGCGCTTGTTGTTATCACGCAGATTCAGCCCGTGAAAGTTGCGTTCTCGTTGCCGCAAGCCGACCTGCCGCAGATCCAAGAGCGCGAACGTGCGCACGCCCTGTTGGCATTTCTCAACGTGCATGCGGTGAACGGCGCGCCGCTGAGCGCACCGGTCGATTTCGTCGATAACGAGGTCAATGCCCAAACCGGAACGATCGAACTGCGTGCGACCTACGACAATCGGGATCAACGGTTGGTGCCGGGACAATTGGTAGACGTCGCGGTCAGCTTGAAGACGCTGAAGAACGCGACCGTCGTGCCTCGCGAAGCCGTGAATGACGGACCGAACGGACGTTATGTGTATGTGGTCAGACCGTCGGGCGAGGCCGTCATGCAGCCGGTCAACGTTCTGTTTGACGATGGAACCGACATGGCCGTTTCGGGCGGGATTAGGCCGGGCGCAAAAGTCATCACCGACGGCCAGTTGCGTGTGACGCCGGGCGCAAAGGTCAACGCTGTTCGAGCCAACAGCAAGAAGCCAGAAACTACAAACGACAAATGAATATCTCGGAGCCATTTATCCTTCGGCCAGTAATGACGACACTGGTCATGGCGGCATTGGTGATATTCGGCGCTTTTGGCTATTTCACACTTCCCGTCAGCGAGCTTCCAGCCGTCGATTTTCCGACCATCGTGGTGTCCGCCAACCTGCCTGGCGCAGACCCGGAGACCATGGCCTCGGCTGTGGCCACACCGATTGAGGCCCAGCTTTCCACGATCGCCGGCATCGATTCGATGACGTCAGAGAGCACGCTGGGCAGCACGCAGATCACTATCCAATTCAAGCTCGACCGCAATATCGATGCGGCTTCGCAGGACGTGCAGCAGGCAATCTCGTCGGTCTTGCGGAAATTGCCGCCTCAGATGACGACGCCGCCGACCTTGCACAAGGTGAATCCCGCCGATACGCCGATTCTCTTCTTGGCGATAAGTTCACCTGCCTTGCCGTTATCGCAAGTTGACTATTATGCGGAGACGCTGCTGGCGCGACAGCTGTCGACCCTGGATGGCGTGGCTCAAGTCAGCGTGTTCGGATCCCAAAAATATGCCGTTCGTATCCAAGTCGACCCGGCTGCATTGGCAACACGACAGATCGGCATCAACCAGCTGGCCGCGGCAGTGAATGCTGCAAATGTAAATCTCGCGACCGGGACATTGAATGGACCGACGCGCGCCAACGTCATTCACACCAACGGCCAGCTGAACGATGCGGCGGAATTCGCGCGTCAAGTCGTGGCTTATCGAAACGGCGCGCCGGTCCGGCTTCAGGATGTCGCCCGCGTGCTGGACAGCGTCGAGAACATCCGCACCGCCAGCTGGTTTCGCGGAAAGCGCGCCATAGTTCTGGCCGTCCAACGCCAGCCAGGCTCCAACACCATCGAAGTTGTAAACGAGATCAATCAGGTTTTGCCGCACTTCTTGTCGCAACTTCCAGCGTCGGTGAAACTCGAGACCGTCCACGACCGCAGCGATTCCATCCGCGCATCGGTGGGGGACGTCCAGTTGACGCTCATAATCGCCGCCGTGCTCGTTGTATGCGTCATCTTCGTGTTTCTACGGACGCTATCCGCGACGTTCATCCCATCTTTGGCTCTGCCTATTGCCGTCATCGGGACCTTTGCCGGCATGTCCTACTTTGGATACAGCCTCGACAATCTGTCACTGATGGCTCTGACGCTATCCGTCGGCTTCGTTGTCGACGATGCGATCGTGATGCTCGAGAATATCGTGCGGCATGTCGAGGCGGGCGAGACTGCCTTCGATGCGGCCCTCAAAGGCGCGCGCGAGATCGCCTTTACAATCCTGTCCATGACGATTTCGCTGGCCGCGGTATTCATTCCCGTGCTGTTCATGGGCGGCATCGTCGGGCGGTTGCTGCACGAATTCGCGGTAACGATCGTTCTTGCCATCGTGTTCTCCGGTGTCGTGTCGATCACCCTGACACCGATGCTTTGCAGCCGTATTCTGAAAGACGAGCGCGGCCAGCGGCACAACGCGTTCTACCGTTGGAGCGAAAATACGTTCCAGAGCATGCAGGAATTCTATGAACGCACCTTGCGGTGGAGTCTGGAGAATCGGCGCACAATTCTCGTTGTATTCGCCGGAAGTCTGATTGCTACGGTGGCACTATTTTACGTCATGCCGCAGGATTTCCTGCCCAGCGAAGACACGGGCTTGATCAGAGGCAATACCGAGGCGGCGAACGGAACCTCGTATCCGCAGATGGTGAAATATCAGCAGGAGGCCGCACGGATCGTCAGCGCCGACCCCAACGTTCACGGCGTCATGTCGGCTGTACAAGACTCGAATACCGGCAGAATTATCATTCACCTCAAGGACCGCACGCAGCGGCCCCTGTCGGCCGATCAGATCATACAAGAGCTTCGACCAAAGCTTGCGCGGATACCGGGCCTGAAAGTCTATCTTCAAAACCCGCCGAGTCTGCGCATCGGTGGTATGCAGTCGAAATCGCAGTATCAATACACACTACAGGATCTCAATCTGAACGAACTCCAGGACGCCGCGACCCGCATGACGCAGGCGCTCGCCGTCCAGCCGGGATTTGAGGACGTCACGAACGATCTTTATCTTTCCACGCCGACCGTTAGCGTAAACATCGATCGCGATCGCGCGGCCGCGCTCGGCGTCACGCCTCAGACGATCGAAGAGGCGCTTGGAACGGCGTTCGGCGGACAGCAGGTCTCTCAGATCTACGGCTCATCGGACGAGTACCAGGTGATCATGGAGCTGCTGCCCAGATACCAGGTCGACGCCTCGTCGCTTTCTCGCCTCTACGTAACCGCGGCCAACGGAGCGCTGGTTCCGCTGACGGCGGTGACAAAGATAAGCGCCACCACGACGCCGCTCAGCATAAACCATCTGGGACAGCTGCCGTCAGCCACCGTTTCGTTTGATCTAAAGCCGGGCATGGCGCTCAGCGACGCAGTCTCGACGATCGACCAAGTAAAACGACAGATCGATCTTCCGGATTCCGTTCAGACCAGCTTCCAGGGCACGGCCGCAGCCTTTCAGAGTTCGATGAGCAATGTCGCGGAGCTGCTCGTGATCGCGATCATGGTCGTCTACATTGTGCTCGGCATTCTTTATGAAAGTTTTGTGCATCCGCTGACGATTCTTTCCGGATTACCGTCTGCTGCAGTTGGCGCGTTATTGACGCTGTGGTTGTTCGGGATGCCGCTGAGCCTTTATGCCTTTGTCGGTATGATCATGCTGATCGGCATCGTGAAGAAGAACGCCATCATGATGATCGACTTTGCGCTAACCCGGCAACGAAACGAAGGCGTACCGGCCGAGACGGCTATCTACGAAGCGGCGATTGTGCGTTTCCGCCCGATCATGATGACGACCATGGCCGCCTTGATGGGGACACTTCCCATCGCCATCGGTCTCGGCAGCGGATCGGAAGCGCGTCGCCCGCTCGGCCTCGCCGTCGTCGGGGGCCTGCTGCTGTCGCAGCTGTTGACGCTATACATCACGCCGGCGATCTACGTATACCTTGACAAATTTGGCGCGCGGTTGAGCAAGCGGGGCATAGGCCGTCAAGTGCGGCACGCGACATAAAAAAGGGGCACCGGTCTCCCGGCGCCCCGCATTTTTGGCTTTGATTCTGCCTAGAGCTTGGCGCCCAGAGCGACACCGAAGGTGCGCGGCTGGCCGACGAACTGGTTCGTGAACAGGCCAGTTGCAGGATCGGAAACATACATGCCGGTGACGTATGTCTTATCGAACATGTTGTTGACGAAGGCGCGGACATACCACTTGCTGTCCTGCGCGTTCAGCTGCATCTGCGCATTGGCGATGAAGTAGCTGCTGATCCTGTCGATCGGGTTGTCGTTGAAGATGGTGCCCCACATGTCGGACTGCCAGTAGCCGTCAACTCGAGTCGCCAAGCTGAACCCATTGTCAAACGGCATAGTGTACTGGGCACCGAAGCCGATTGAGCCGGTCGGCATGTTCTGCAGCGAGTTACCTTTCAGGCTGACCGGTTCCCCGTTCGGATAAAAGTGGTAATGGCCCGCCAGCCCTGCAGGCAATCCGGCGATCACCAACGGAATGTTCGAACAACTGCTGAAGCCCGAATGCGCCACGCCGGGTGTAGCCGCCGCAGGCGGTATGACTGGCAACGGTGTTCCTGCAGCCACGGTGGTCCAATCCGGATAGCCCGCGTCGTTAGCCACAACACAGGTTTCCGCGCTGCCGAGATCCTTGATGAGAGTGGCATTGGGATCGCCGTGGGTCGGATTGCGAGGATCAGCCAAGGAGCTGCTTCCGATGTCCGAATGATTGTTCGCCACGGTCATGTTGAACTGCCAACGATCCGTCGGCGCCCAAAGGAATTCACCTTCAATACCCCAAAGCGTCGCGTCGACATTTTCGTTGATTGCGTCTTTGTCGATGATCGCCGCAACCTGCAATGCCTTGTAGTCGTAATACCAGACGTCGGCATTGGCCTGTAGTGTTCCGCCGAGGAGCAGGTTCTTCGTGCCGACTTCATAGGCATTGACGAACTCTGGCTTGTAGCTGTTCAGCGACGCCGGAGCGCCTGCCGGCAGCGGCGGATTTGACCCGCCCGCCTTATAGCCGCGCGAATACGACGCATAGAACATCGTCTGCTCGGTGAACGAGAGCTTTGGCGTGTAATCGACGACAAAGCGGCCCGTCACGGCATTGTTTTTGGTCACCTGGGTTGTGTACGCCGTCGCCCCCTGAAGTCCGCCGAACGGCGTTGTCGCAATGTAGGGGACGGGACTGTCAAGGTTCGTCGTCCCAACCGGCACAAACGCGTTGTAAAGCGTGGTGCGTCCCGTCGAGGCTTTGTCATCCTCCGTATATCGCAGGCCAGCGGTGAACTTGAGCAAATCCGGAACGGCGTCGAAATAGAGTTCGCCGAATGCTGCCTTGGACGTTAGCGTGTAGGTTTCCGCATTCCAATAGAACGCAGGTCCCGCTGCCATGGGCACGCCCGGCGTCGATCCGGGCGGTAAGAGACCGGTAACCGGCAGCGCCAACGCGCCAAGCATCAGACTTGCGTAGTCCAGCGCCGGGGCATTGACGAAGTAATCGACCTTGTTGTTGAAGCTGAGGTAGTAGCCCGCCAACAGGAAGTTTACCGGCCCGCTCAGGTCCGAATTGAACCGCAGTTCGATAGATTTCTGGACATCATATCCCGACGATTGGTCGGAACCACTGTTCAGATCCGAATACCCCGCGATGTTACCGCCGATCGTGCCGGAGTTCCCACTATCAAACGCCGATGTCGGTATCGAAAGCGTGTAGAGACCGCCGCCGATCGATGTCGGATGCATCAGATTGAAATTGGACAATGGCGCGCTGTTGTAAGAGAGACCGCCACCCGGAAGCGCCGCCATGCCGTTGATCAGTGCAATTTGCTGTGCCGAGTAGATGATCGGGCTGCCGACTGTGTTGTAGTAAGATTGGCGCGAGTCGACGCCGGCGTGCTGGTAGCCGCCCAGCAGCGTCATATCCAGCCAGTTATTCAGGTGCTGCTTCCACTGTGCGGTAATCAGCAATTCGTTCGCCCGGTACTTCGGATCGAAGTCGGTGTTGATCTGGTGCATGTTTGCGGGATTGACCCCGCTCGCCTGTGCGCCGGAAAGATTCGCCTGTCCCAGGCCAAGAGCCGCGAACAAGGTACCGCCGGCCGTCAGACCGGGAGCAGCCGTGACGCCAAGGGCCGGCGCCACGACGGTGTTGTAGTAACCTTGCAGACCCGCAGGCAGCCCTTCGAAGACGGCCGCAGCGACCTGAGGCGACGCGGAGATGTTGCCCAGCGTCGCATTCATATTCGGCGTGTTGTAAGCGAGCTTGTCGGGCAAGCAGCCCAGAACACCGGACGGATCGAAATCGCACATCGACTTTTGGGACCGCATGCGCGTCGAGTCTTCGCTCGAAGCCTGCACCATCAGGTCTATCGTCGTGCCGGAAGTCGGTTCAAACCGCAACGAGCCGCGCGTCGACCATTGGTCACGGCTGTCAACCTTCGAGTTGTCATAAAGATTCGTTGTCGTGCCGTCGCGCTTCCACCACAGGCCGGCCACACGAAGCGCGAGTTTGTCCTCGACGAGAGGAATGTTGACCGCGCCATTCACCTTCATGTCGTTGTAATTGCCGTATTCGCCTTGGACGGCAGCGCTGAAGGTTTCAAGGTCGGGCTTGACCGAGATGACGTTTACCGAACCACCGGTCGCATTACGTCCATAAAGCGTACTCTGCGGGCCGCGCAGCACTTCGATGCGGTCGATGTCGTAATACTCGGTCTCAGCCACGGCCGGCGCATTCAGATAGAAGTCGTTCATATTGAATGCGACGCCGGATTCAGTGGCCGCGCCCGTGCCGCTTGCACCGATTCCGCGGATTTCGAAGTTGGAGCTGGTGAAGTTGGTCTTCGTGTTCGTCACGCTTGGAACGTTGAACTGAAGATCCTGGAAGGTGTTAATTTGCCGGTCCGCAAGGTCGTCGCCGGTTAATGCCGTGATGGCAATTGGCACGCTCTGAATGTCTTCGGCCTTTTTCTCGGCGGTCACGACCACGTCTTCAATCTGCCCATAAGCAGGAAGCGTGAACGCGGTTGTTACGAGCAGTGCATTAATAAACGCGAGGGACCCAAGGGTCCCGATCCGACGCTGAGCAAGCATTTCGAACTCCCCGGTGAGATCCCACTGACGAGGATCCTTATGTCGTTGCGCCTGCACTCGCTTTCGAGCACACCCAGTGGCGCAATTCGACACCGAGAAGCATGAGATAAGCACAAAGAGGCGGCAAGGAAATTGTCGCCGGTGTCATTTAGTTTGGACTAGTTCCAGAAGAATTAGTGCCCATTATGCCACAGTAATTTGCCAACTAACGGTGCGGACAACGTCTTATAACACGCTGTAAACATTTGGAAAAACGGCGTGGCGATAATACTTTCTTACACTGTAAAATGCCGCTGCGACAGCTTATGCGTTAGACAGACGTATCGTTTCCCTGCGGAAATGGGCCTATCGGAAACGGCTGCTCGTCGCTTGTGAACGTAATGAAGGCAAGCAGCTCCGTGAGGTATTTCACGAGGCGAAACGAGAAGCTCTTGATATCGCCGTCCGCTTTGCCATTGATCGCCATAACCACGAATTGAACGATGGCGAGCGAGACAACGATCCAGAACACAAACCACGCCGCAACAGCAAAGCCGACGGCGTATAGCAAGCGAACTGCTGGAAAGGGGGTACGAGATCCGGCGGGAGGCACGGCGTGCGCCCCGCTACCGCTGGAAGTATCTGCCATCATAAAAGCCCTCCGGGGCCATAGACGATTGCGGCCCCAAGACCCATTACATAGGTAGTCGTGGCGGGCCTTCAACCCATATCCGGCGCCCTTGCAGGCCGTGGTTGACGCAGTAGATCAAACCCGCCTGCCAGGAAAAGCCCCGTAAGATACCCGCCCAGATGCGCCTGCCACGCAATCTGCTGGAGCTCGCCCACGGCCCCAAACCCTGTCAAACCTGCGAGCAGGTTTGCGCCGAACCAAAAAGCGCTGAAAAGCAGGACAGGAGAAGAGAAAATCGGAGCCATCGAGCGGCCTTGGGTCAAACCAGGCCATGGATACATGCGAATACCCGCGGCCATGAGGCCAGAAATGGCGCCGGAGGCCCCGATAACGCCCGAAGGCGAACCCCAATTGAAAGCGAGATACGTCGCGGCACCGACAACGCCGCAGAGGGTAAAGAACAAGAGAAACAGCCCAGTCCCGTATCGGCGCGCGACAATCGGGCCAAAGGCCAACAACCAGATGCAGTTCACCGTCAGATGAATGAAATTGGCGTGGAGGAACATGTAACTGACGAAGGGCGCGGCAAGTGAGAAGACGCCTGCCGCGGCCAAGCCATCACTGTAGCGCTCCGGCACAAAAGCGTACTGCATCAGGATTTCATCGGACAGGGCCGCCGGCACGAGAATTCTCGCAACGTGGGCAAGCACGAGGGCTGCGATCAGCCATAGCACCGATGCCGGGGCATGGAGGAAGGGTTCACGCGGCGGCGCGGATTGTAGAAAGGCCATGACAGTGTCTTCCGTTGTTCAGTGCGCCAAACCACAAAGGGCCGCATGTCCCATATCAGAACATCCGGCGGCGCCAAAAGTTAACTGCGTGTATACGATGGCAGCGCCTGCGCAGCACTTTCCGCGGCAAGCGGCTCATGCGCGCATGCAGTCCGCCAGATCAAAGACGATCAGGCCGCGATTTCAACAAATATCTCGACCGTACCGGTTTGGCACGTCTGCGTGTCTTAATGGCCGTTAAGTGTTGGCACGGCGGTTGCTCATTGGCGTCTGCGATAGTTTTGGACACAGCACATGCCGTTCGACATCAAGCAGCTTCTGTTTGCCAGCCTGACCCTACTGGGCGCCATCGCGCTTGGGCAGGTGTCTCACGCAGCCGACTACAGCAGCGCCGCGAGCTACAACAGTCCGTACGGCTTGTCGGCAGGCGCCGAGAACCAGACAATTAACCCCAGTCTGCGCGACGCGAACGGCAATCTGTCCGTGGTCAACGGCCAGTTCACCAGCTCGGCCTTCAGCCAGCAGACCGGCGTGCAGAGCATGGGCACGATCAGCTCGAGCGCACTCGCCTCACTTGGAAACGGCGGCTCTGGCGTCGGCGCCGGCGGCACCGCTTACGGAAGCGCGACGGCGATCGGTAACTCGCTCAATGTCGTCACGGTCGGCAGCAACAACACCGTCATCGTCAACTCCAGCCAGACAAACAACGGCAATCAGAACGCGTCCGTCAGCCTCAACGGACATTAAAGTAGAAAGAAAGGGAGCCCCATCCCATGACCCCGCGCGGACGTAAATACATGTTCAGGTCTCTGGCGATTGTGATCGCAGCGGTTGCGCTGGGCGGTTGCATCAGCCCGATACCGACGGCAAGCGGCCGATATACCGCGCCGATCGGCGGTTCGCCGGTGATCAGCAATGAAACTCCCTATTCGGCGGCGCTACGGTGCCTGAGCCGGTACACGGTCAACAAACCGCTACGCATCGCCGTCGGGCAGATAGCCGACTACACGGGCAAGACCGAGAGCGACAACTCCGGCCGCAAGATCACCCAGGGCGCGGCCCTGATGGCGATGAGTGCGCTGGCAAAGGCCGGCGTGCCGCTGGTCGAACGCTTCGATACTTCCGTCGCCGAGATGGAACTCAAATACGCCAACAACAAGCTGATCGGCGCCGACGGCTCGAATGGCCCCGGCGACTACCGCAAGATCATGGCCGGCTCGATCCCGGGTTCGGACTACTACCTGGTCGGCGGCATCACGGAGCTGAACTTCAACATCCGCTCCGAAGGCGCCAACGCCGACGGTGGCGGCATTGCGACCAACGCCGTCAAAGGCACCATCGGTGGTTCGATGTACGTCATGAATGTCGGCCTCGACCTGCGCCTTGTGGACACCACCACGTTGCAGGTCGTCGACGTCATCTCCTACCAGAAGCAGATCATCGGCCGTCAGATCTCGGCCGGTGTGTTCGACTTCCTGGGCCAGACCTTCTTCGACGCCAGCGTCGGAGAAAGCGCCCTCGAACCCATCCAGCTCGCCGTACGGTCGGTCATCGAGCGTGCCGTGCTGGAGATGATGTCGCGTCTCTATCACGCGCCGCAATCGGCCTGCACGAGCAATCTCGGCACCGCCAACGATCCGGTCACCGATGTCGGCGACCGCCGGCCAATGCCGGAACCCGCATACGCACAGCCCGCAGCCACCGCCATGAACGAGGAGAAGTACAATGACACGTCTCGCCAAGATCCTTATCGCTACTACAGCGATAGCGATGCTTCCGCTGACGCAGGCCTTCGCGGGCAGCTCCAGTGATACGTCTGGCGGCAGTCAGATCCTCAACGGCCAGATAGCGCTGCACACCTCGATCTCCTCGCTGCATACGACGATCGACAATGTGGGATCGGACGTCGGCGTACAGTCGGTGGCGGGCGGCAATGCGGTCGACATCACGACCATGAACGACACGCATGTCACCAACAACCAGTACACCTCGACCGTGGACATCAGTTCCGATCTGGGCGCGCAGGTGACCAACGTGGCGGGCAATGTCGGCATTCAGGGGCAGGCAACCTGCAACTCGGCGAGCATCTCGACCGATCCGCAGATCACCGCGATCAACAGCACGCAGCAATGCGACGCGGTCGATCCGTCCTCGAACGCCTATGTCAACTCGGCCAATATCGGCGGCAGCTTCAGTCTTTCCAACTCAGCAGTTGGCAACTCGTTCGAGGCGGACTCGAACGCCAGCAACATGCCGGTCAACACTGTTCAGATCAACCACTCGAACGTCAACGCGACGACCACCGCCAACGTCTTCAACGTCGCCGGCACGGTCAGCGTCACATCGGCGGCGATCGGCAACAACGCGCAGATCGTGCATTACACGACCGGCCAATAGAAATTTTTACGCGGACCGCGAGAGACGTCTCCTTGGGGCAAACAGGGGACGTCGGGGAAGAAGAGGGAAGGCCGACAAAGGCCTTCCCTCTTTTTTATTTGCGTGCCGCAATGGCCTCCGCCAGCGCCAAGACGTTCTCCGCCTGCTTGAGATGTGGCTTGTCGAGCATCTTGCCGTCGAGACTTGCCACCCCCACACCGCCGACAAAGGCGCCAACAACACGCCGTGCCTGTGCGACGTCGCCGGCGGACGGCGTGAACGCCGCATTGATGATCTCCACCTGGTCCGGATGAATGGCGAGCATGCCGGAAAACCCGTCGCGACGGGCCATGTGCGCCACCCGTTCGAGGCCCTTGGCGTCGCGAAAATCGGCGTGCAGCGTTTCGATCGCCGCCACGCCGGCCGCCTTGGCGGCGATCAACGCCAGCGAACGGACGACCTTGTAGGTGAACACGAAATCGCCGTCGGGTTCGCGGTTGGTGGACGCTCCCAGCGCGGCGGAGAGATCTTCGGCACCCCAGGTGAGCGCGGCCAGGCGCGGCGGCGGATTGCGGTAATCCATCAGGTTCAGCACGGCGGCCGGAGTCTCGGTCGCGACAGGCACCACCTTGATGCCGCCCTGCGGCAGCCCATAGGTCATCTCGAGTTCGGTCAGATCGCGGTCCAGCATGCGCAGGACATCCGGCGAATCCGGCTTGGGTACGACGATGCCAACCGGCGCCGTTGCCGCGACCTCCGCCAATTCCACTTTATACTCGCCGCCGCCGACGGCGTTGATGCGCACCCAGATCGCCTGATGGCGTTCGCCCTGCAGGAACTCGCGCACCAGTCCACGCGCCTTGGCGCGGCTTCCGGGCGCCACGGAATCCTCCAAATCGAGAATGAGCGCGTCGGCAGGCGAGGTCCGCGCCTTCGCCAGTTTCTTCTCGCTGTCGGCGGGAACGAAAAGGAGAGAGCGCAGGATCATTTGGGTTTCTTCAGCATCAGCGCCGTGCGCTTGCATTGGGCGACGACCTCGCCCTTTTGGTTGATGGCACGGTGCAGCAGAACAACGATGCCGTTATTGGGCCGCGATTTGCTCTCCCGCAGCTCCAGCACCTCGGTCTCGACGTGCAAGGTGTCGCCATGGAACACCGGCTTGGGGAAGCGCACCTCGTCCATGCCGAGATTGGCCACCGTGGTTCCGAAGGTCGTCTCGTGCACCGAGATGCCGACCATCAGCCCCAGCGTGAAATAGGAGTTCACCAGACGGGCGCCGAACTCGGTGCCCTTCATGTACTCCTCGTCGAGATGGAGCGGCGCCGGGTTATGGGTCATTGCGGTGAAGAGGACGTTGTCCGCCTCCGTTACCGTCCGGCGGATGGCGTGCTTGAACGTCTGGCCAACGGAAAATTCCTCGAAATACAGCCCCGGCAATTTCGTGTCCTTTGCAGCTTGGTCTCGGCAACGGAATTGTTTTTCGATTCTCGGGATATCCCCCCGGGGGGGTACCCAGCGAGGTTGTTTTCAAATTTCCCGCGGCCCCTCCCCTTCGCAGGCCTGCCGCAAGTCCACCTTAGCGGCGACGCAGTGGCCCTCTCAAGAGTTAGGCACCGCCTGAGGCCAAACCAAGCCCCTGCGCGCATTCGCCGCCGAGTCGATGGAAACGTCAATGCACGCAAGGCATCACACGATGCGAAGCTGGCACTTGATCGTTTCCGGCTGTTGCAGCTTTGATCGATTATCAAATGCAGTAACGGGAGGGATCGATGACGAAGTTTCTTGCGGTGCTGTGCATCGCCGGCATGACGTGCCTTTCGACGGCGGCTCTTGCCGCCACGCCTTACGCAACCAACGCCAACAGGCTGATCGCGCGGACCGACACCACGATCATCGGCCAGAAGATCGAAGTGCCGAAGAACCCGACCGTGATCGTGTCTTCCAGCACGTTTGCGCCCGGCATGCGCACGCCGGTGCACAAGCATCTCTACCCGCATTACGTCTACATCATGGATGGCACGTTGACGGTGGTGAACAGCGAGACCGGCAAGAGCTACGACATGAAACCGGGCACCTTCTTCCTCGAAATGCTGAACACCTGGCACTACGGCATCAACAAGGGTGCGGTGCCGGTGCACACGCTGGTCGTCGACCAGGTGCCCGCCGGCGTCAAGGTCAACCATGTGCTGAAGGACCCCACCGAAAAAGAAGGCCTGGCGTGGAAGGAACACTGAGCGGCGACCGAACGCGGATCGTCGCTTAGGGCGCGTCCGCGATCAGCGCTTCGGCCTCATCCGCGAGACGTCGTGCCAAGCCGGGCGCGACGTGCTTTGCCAATTTGGCCTGCGCCCGGCGCCATACCGGGATCGCCGCCTCGAGCCGGCGCGCCCCGGTCTCTGTGAGCCACACGGCGCGCCGCCGCAGGTCGCTTTCGACAACCGCTATCTCAATCAGTCCCTCGTTTTCGAGGGTGCGCAAATTGCGCGACAAGCTCGACTGTTCGAGACCCGTGCGCCGGGCCAGAGCCCCCAGCGTGTCGTCGTCCGCCGCGGCGATCTGCGCCATCAGCCCGAGCTGCGCCGTGGTCAGGCCGCAATCTTCCAAGGCGTGATCCAGAAACTGGCTGATGCGCCGCGCCGCCAGCCGGCTGTTCCGGCCAGCGCATGTCTCGGCCAGGGCGCGGGCATCGCTGCGCAAGGTCTTTCGCGATTGTATCGATCCGCCCATTGACGTATGTATTTACATTATTTGTAGATACATGGAAATATCGCCATGACCGAAAAGCCGAACGCCGCGCCCTGCATCAGGCAGCTTGCGGCGTCCGACGCCGAGGCTTTTCGCAGCCTGCATCTGGAGGCTCTTCGAACCCATCCTGCGGCCTTCGCGATGTCCTACGAGGACGAATGCGATCTGCCGCTGGCGGATTACCAGTCGCGCCTTGACCATCTGATCGTCTTCGGCGGTTTCGTGGACGGCATACTGGCCGGCATCGCCACGCTGCAGAAGCAGCCCCTGCGCAAGCGCCGCCACATGGCGATGGTCTGGGGCATGTATGTGAAGGACGCGTTCCGCGGTTCCGGGCTGGCGGCCGCCATCTTCGAAGCCGTGCTGGCGCGCGCCGAACTGGAGGTGGATCAGTTGGAACTCTACGTCGCCGTCGGCAACGACCGGGCGAGCCGTTTCTACAAGCATTACGGTTTCGAACGCTATGGCGTGATGCGCCGTTCGCTGCGTGTCGACGGCGTCGATTACGACGCAGAAATGATGGTGAAGATATTCCGCTGAGAACCAACGTCTAAAGAACGCGATCGAGCATTCCTGCAACGCATCCGTGGGTCAAAGAGGGTTTGCGAATTAAGGCTTGCGTCCTCTTATCTCCCCCCTGGTATTCCATCGCGCCCGCACCATGACCTAGCGCATTTCCGAGGCGATCGCGCGCGTCAACGCGCCCGCCGGCATCTTCCGCGCCAGCGGCGCGCCTTGGCCGGCCCATTGCGCACCGTAGCCGAACTCTCCCACTTTCTTGCCCGCGGCGTGCAATGCCTTTCCGAGATCATAGGCGATCGGATAGGCCGGTATCGCAGCATCTTCGATCCCAACGCCAATTTGCGTAAAGCGATTTGCGAGACTGCGTGCTGGCCGGCCGGAAATGGCACGGGTGACGATGGTGTGGTTGGCGGCGTCGCTGAACAAGGCGGCACGGTAGCCCTCGTCGGCAAGACTCTCGTCCGTCGCAACATAAGCGGTTCCGAGCTGAGCGGCCGCGGCTCCCAACGACATCGCCGCGCTGACCCCGCCGCCATCCATGATTCCGCCCGCGGCGATGATCGGCAAATCGATCTTCTCGGCGAGGATGCGCGTAAGCGCCATCGTGCCGAGCTGGTCGTCGGGCGCGTCCGGATCGAACATTCCACGATGTCCGCCGGCCTCGTAACCCTGGGCGACAATGGCATGCACGCCGGCGGCGACGGCCAGACTTGCTTCGGTCACGCTCGTCGCCGTCGCGATCAAGATGATCCCCGCCTCGCGCAGAGCCCTGAGTCGAACAGGATCGGCAAGGCCGAAATGCAAGCTGACCACTGCGGGCCGCTCTTCAATCAGCATGGCCAACATCGCGTCGTCGACAGCAAAGCTTGTGTAGATTTCGTCAAGCGCCTGTGGCGGCGCGCCGCCCAGCTGCTCGAAGCGCGGTTGAAGGCGCTCGATCCAGGACTTCTCCTTCCCGGCATCGCTGCGGGCCGGCTGATGGGCGAAGACGTTGACGTTCAGCGGCTTCGCCGAGCGGGCGCGGACTTCAGCGATCATTTTGCGCGCGCCCACCACACCGGCCGCACCGACGCCGATCGATCCGAGGCCGCCGGCGTCGGAGACCGCTGCAGCCATGGCTGGAGACGAAATTCCCGCCATTGGAGCTTGAACGACAGGGAGCTCGATGTTCAGAAGGTCAAGCAAATGTGCGGTTCTCGGACCGGCCATGGCACTTCGCTCCTATGCGGATAGCGGCCGCGGTTCTGTTGATCCTCCGTTCGACCGGTTCTATCGCGGTTCAGGAACCTTAGATAAGAGCTCGAATAAGGAAGTCTAATACATAATTCGTCCAAGGGAGCGCTTGGAGGGTTGGTGAATTGGGTATTGTGCCGCCTTAGTTCCGCCACGCCTCGCCGGGGGCGGAAAATCAATACGATTTCGGCAAATCCAGCACATTCTCGCCGATGAAGGACAGGATGAGCTGCTCGGTCACCGGGATGATGCGCGTCAGAATGGATTCCCGGAACAGGCGCTCCACCTGATATTCCTTGGCATAGCCCATGCCGCCATGGGTCATCACCGCGCGTGTGGTGGCGTCGAAACAGGCGCGGCCGCCGAGGAATTTCGCGGCGTTGGCTTCGGCGCCGCAAGGCTGCTTGTTGTCGTAAAGCCAGGCGGCGCGCATGCACATCCAGAAGGCGCTCTCCAGGAACGCCCAGTTCTCCGCCAGCGGATGCTGGATGCCCTGGTTCTGTCCGATGGGACGGCCGAAGACGACGCGCTCTTTCGCATAGGCGCTGGCGCGGCGCAGCGCATCGCGCCCGACGCCCACGGCTTCGACGCCGAACAAGATGCGTTCAGGATTGAGGCCGTCGAGCAGATAGCGGAAGCCCCGGCCTTCCTCACCGACGCGATCTTCATCCGGCACGGCAAGATCGTCGATGAACAGCGCGTTGGAATCGACGGCCGAGCGCCCCATCTTGGCAATGCGGCGAACTTCGATCTTGGAACGGTCGAGGTCGGTGTAGAACAACGTCATCCCATCGGTGGGACGCTTGCACTCCGCCTTGGGTGTGGTGCGGGTGAGCAGCAGGATCTTGTCGGCCTCCTGCGCCGTCGTCGTCCACATCTTGCGGCCCCGAATGACGTAGCCGTTGTTGCGGCGCTCCGCGAAGGTTTCGATGGAGGTGGTATCGAGACCGGCATTCGGTTCGGTGACGCCGAAGGCGACCTTGTGCTCGCCGGCGATCAGCGGCCCCAGCCAGCGCTTCTTCTGCTCCGGCGTACCATGCACGACGATGGGATGCGGCCCGAACAGATTGATGTGAATCGCCGAAGCCGCCGCCATGCCGCCGCCGCTTTGCGTGACGGCATGCATCATCACCGCGGCTTCCGTGACGCCGAGCCCCGCGCCGCCAAGCTCCTCTGGCATGGTGATGCCGAGAAAACCCGCATCGGCCATCGCCTTGTGGAACTCATGCGGAAAGCGTGGCGTCGTGTCGCACTCCGTCCAATAATCGTCGCCGAACTGGCTGCAGACCTTGGAAACGCCATCCTCGATGGCGCGCTGGTCCTCATTCAGGGTGATATCCATGATCCTGCCCCAAAAAATAAATACCGTTTCATTTCAATGGGTTATAACTTCCCCTAGGGACGGCATCCGTAAAACTGCCTAAGCAATTGCGCCAAATATTTCGCATAAACAAGGGGAAAGGCCGACCCGAAGAGGCTATAAAGACGCCCCCGGAAGGGACGAAATCATCACAGGCTGCGCGAAGCCGGGAGACAAATCACAACAATGAGTTCTGTATCGGCTGAAGGGCGCGCATCGACGCCCGCGCCGGCGCGCCGCGCAGGGATGGCGCCGACCGACATCGCTAATCCGAATTACTTTCATAAAGTCGTCGACTGCCAATGGGCATGTCCGGCGCACACGCCCGTTCCGGAATACATCCGGCTGATCGCGGCGGGGCGTTATTCCGACGCCTACATGATCAACTGGCATTCCAACGTTTTTCCGGGCGTCCTCGGGCGAACCTGCGACCGGCCCTGCGAGCCCGCCTGTCGGCGCGGCCGCGTCGAAGACGAGCCCGTCGCCATCTGCCGGCTGAAGCGCGTCGCCGCAGACTCGAAAGACGATATCCGCGACCGTCTGCCAAAACCCGCCGCGCAGAAGAACGGCAAGCGCATCGCGTTGATCGGCGCCGGCCCGGCCTCGCTGACCGTGGCGCGCGATCTGCTGCCGCTGGGCTACACCTGCGTGATCTACGATGCCGATCCCTTCGCGGGCGGCATGATGCGGACGCAGATTCCGAAATTCCGCCTGCCCGAGCGCGTGCTCGATGAAGAATGCGGCTACATCCTCGGCCTAGAGCCAGAAACGCGGTTCGGCCAGAAAGTTGAGTCGCTCAAGGCGATCCTGGCAGAAGACTATGACGCGGTGTTCGTCGGCTGCGGTGCGCCGCGCGGACGCGATCTCGACGTTCCCGGCCGCAAGGAAGCGGCCGAGCACATCCATATCGGCATCGACTGGCTGGCATCGGTTTCCTTCGGCCACACCACCAAAATCGGCAAGCGCGTGGTCGTGCTGGGCGGCGGCAACACCGCCATGGACTGCTGCCGCACCTCGCGGCGGCTGGGCGGCGAGAAGGTCGATGTCGTCGTGCGCTCGGGCTTCGCGGAGATGAAAGCGTCGCCCTGGGAAAAAGAAGACGCGATGCACGAGGACATCCCGATCCACAATTTTCTGGTGCCGCTGGAATTCACGCATGAGGGCGGCAAGCTGACCGGCATCACCTTCGAGAAGGTGAAGGCCGAGTACGACGCCAAGGGCCGGCGCAAGCTGATCCCGGCCGGCGAGCCGCCGGTGCATATGGAATGCGACGACGTGCTGGTGGCGGTGGGCCAAGAGAACGCATTTCCCTGGATCGAGCGCGACATCGGCCTGGAATTCGACGAATGGGAGATGCCCAAGGTCGATCCGACGACCATGCAGTCGACGCATTCGAAAGTATTCTTCGGCGGCGACGCGGCCTTCGGGCCCAAGAACATCATCTGGGCGGTGGCGCACGGCCATGAGGCGGCGCTCTCCATCGATCTTTACTGCAACGGCCAGGACGTGACGGTGCGGCCTTCGCCGCTGGTGAACATCCTCAGCCAGAAGATGGGCATCCACGAATGGTCCTATGACAACGACGTGTCGCTGGACCTGCGTTTCAAGGTGCCGCATGCGCCCAAGGAGCTGACGCTCAAGGACGTCAACATGGAGGTCGAGCTGGGCTTCAACCGGGAGCTGGCCTTCAAGGAAGCGCAGCGCTGCCTCAACTGCGACATCGAGACGGTGTTCGAGAAGAATCTCTGCATCGAATGCGACGCCTGCGTCGACATCTGCCCGATGGACTGCATCACCTTCACGCCCAACGCGGCGGAGAACGACCTGCGGGCCCTGCTCACCGCCCCGGCACAGAACCCGACCCAGGACCTCTATGTCTCGGACGCCATGAAGACCGGCAACATCATGGTCAAGGACGAGGACGTCTGCCTGCATTGCGGGCTGTGCGCCGAGCGCTGCCCGACCGGCGCCTGGGACATGAAGAAATTCTACCTCGAAACCGCAAAGGCGCACACATGCAGCCGATAAGCGCCGTCAACGATTTCGTCGTCAAATTCGCCAACGTCAACGGTTCGGGATCGGCCAGCGCCAACGAGCTGTTCGCACGCTCCGTGCTGCGCATGGGCGTGCCCGTGGCCTCGCGCAACATCTTCCCTTCGAACATCCAGGGCCTGCCGACCTGGTACGAAGTGCGTATCTCCGGCGACGGCTGGCTGGGACGGCGCGGCGGCGTCGACCTGATGGTGGCGATGAACCCGCAGACCTGGGACAAGGACGTCGCCGAGATCGATAAGGGCGGCTATCTGCTCTACGACTCCACGCGACCGATCCCGGCGTCGAAATTCCGCAAGGACGTGACGCCGCTGCCGGTGCCGCTGACCGAAATCTGCAACACGGCCTATAGCGACCCGCGCCAGCGCCAGCTGTTCAAGAACATCATCTATCTCGGCGCGCTCGCCTTCGTGCTGGACATGGACCTCGAAGCGGTCAAATGGCTGATCGCCGAGCAGTTCGAGAGCAAGAAGAAGCTGATCGCGCCGAACCTGCAGGCGCTGGATTTCGGCTACGATTACGCCAAAGAACATCTGAAGGGCGTCTGCGGGCTGAAGGTCAAACATGCCGACAAGGTGGGCGACCGCATCTTCATCGGCGGCAACGACGCGGCCGGGCTGGGCGCAGTCTATGGCGGCGCCACGGTGTGCGCCTGGTATCCGATCACCCCGTCCACCTCGCTGGCCGAGGCCTTCACCAAGCACTGCAAACGCTTCCGCGTCGATCCGGTGACCAAGAAGAACAAGTTCGCCATCGTGCAGGCGGAGGACGAGATCGCCGCCATCGGCATGGTGCTGGGCGCCAACTGGAACGGCGCGCGCGCCTTCACCGCCACCAGCGGTCCCGGCATCTCGCTGATGCAGGAGCTGTTCGGCTTTTCCTATTACGCCGAGATTCCGGCGGTGGTGTTCGATATCCAGCGCGGCGGACCATCCACCGGCATGCCGACGCGCACTCAGCAATCCGACCTGATGCTGGCTGCCTATTCGGGCCACGGCGACACCAAGCATGTGCTGCTGTTCCCCGAGGACCCGCGCGAGGCGTTCGAGTTCGCCGCCACCGCCTTTGACCTGGCGGAACGGCTGCAGACCCTGGTGCTGGTGATGCTCGACCTCGACATCGGCATGAACGACTGGCTGTGCAAGCCGCTCGCCTGGGACAAGGACCGCAAATACGACCGCGGCAAGGTGATGACGGCGGAGGAACTGGAAGCCGGCAAGGAATTCGGCCGCTATCTCGACGTCGACGGCGACGCCATTCCCTACCGCACCCTGCCCGGCACGCATCCGAGCAAGGGCGCCTATTTCACCCGCGGCTCCAGCCACGACCGCTATGCCCGCTACAGCGAGGACGGCGGCGTCTATGTCGAGGTGATGCAACGCCTGCTGCAGAAGTTCGAGACCGCCAAGACGCTGGTGCCCAAGCCGATTCTGCACAGGGCGAAAGAAGCGGCGAAGTTCGGCGCGCTTTATTACGGCTCGACCTCCGCGGCCATGGACGAAGCGCTGGCCGCGCTGGACGGCCAGGGGCTGCATGTCGATGCGCTGCGCGTGCGCGCCTTCCCCTTCGCCGAGGAGGTCGTCGAATTCATCAACGCGCATGAACAGGTGTTCGTGGTCGAGCAGAACCGCGACGCCCAGCTGCAGAAGATGATCGTCAACGAATGCGCCATCGATCCAGCGCGCTTCATCTCGATCCTGCATTACGACGGCACGCCCGTGACGGCGCGCTTCATCATCAAAGCGATCGCCGATCGCATGAACATCGGCAAAGCCAGGGAAGCAGCCGAATGACCTACATCGCAAAACCGAAGCTGCATCATCCGGGACTGCCCACCAACAAGCTGGGCTTCACGCGCCGTGACTATGAGGGACGCATCTCGACGCTGTGCGCCGGCTGCGGCCACGATTCCATCAGCGCGGCGCTGATTCAGGCCTGTTTCGAACTCGACATCGAGCCGCATCGCGTGGCGAAGCTGTCGGGCATCGGCTGTTCGTCGAAAACGCCGGATTATTTCCTCGGCCAGAGTCACGGTTTCAATTCGGTGCACGGGCGTATGCCGAGCGTGCTGACCGGCGCCAATCTCGCCAACCGCCAGATGATCTATCTGGGCGTCTCGGGTGACGGCGACAGCGCCTCCATCGGGCTGGGCCAGTTCGCCCATTGCATGCGGCGCGGCGTCAACATGGTCTATATCTGCGAGAACAACGGCGTGTACGGTCTGACCAAGGGCCAGTTCTCCGCCACCGCCGACAAAGGTTCTAAAGCCAAGGGCGGCGCCATCAATCCGGACTCGCCCATCGACATGGTCTCGCTGGCGCTGCTGATGGGCGCGACATTCGTGGCGCGCAGTTTTTCCGGCGACAAGAAGCAGCTTGTGCCGCTGATCAAGGCGGCCATCGCCCATCGCGGCGCCGCGGTGCTGGACGTCATCAGCCCCTGTGTCACCTTCAACAACCATGCGGGCTCGACCAAGAGCTTCGATTTCGTCCGCGATCACAACGAGGCCGTCAACAAACTCGACTTCGTGCCGGCGAAAAAAGAGATCACGGTCGACTATGAACCGGGCACGACGGAAGTCGTGCGCCAGCATGACGGCTCGCTGATAAAGCTGGCCAAGCTCCGCCCCGATTACGATCCGAGCGATCGCACCGCCGCGCTCACCTATCTGCAGGAACGCGAAGCGGCCGGCGAGGTGGTGACCGGCTTGCTGTACATCAATGCCGAGGCGAAGGACCTGCACGAACACCTCAACACCGTCGACGCGCCGCTCAATCGGATGAATGAAGACGAACTGTGCCCCGGCGTGGACATGCTCGAAACCATCAACGGCGAGTATCGTTGAATCATGGCGGCCGAAGCTTTCATCGACATCGAAGCCTTTCGCAAAGCGCCGCTGATCCGCGAGCCGTTTCCTTATGCGATGGTGCCGAGCTTCGTGAAAGCGGGCGCCCTGCCGGCCATTGAGGCGGATTTCCCCAAAGTCGACCTGCCGGGCAGTTTCCCTTTGCCGACGCTGGAATACGGTCCGGCGTTCCGGGGCTTCATGGAAGCAATCCGCGGACCGGAGTTCGAGCAGGCAGTGGAAGAGAAGCTCGGCGTCGACCTGTCGCAACGCCCCACCATGGTGACGGTGCGCGGCCAGAGCCGGGCGAATGACGGACAAATCCACACCGACAGCCGCACCAAACTGATCACCGTGCTGATCTACATGAACGGCAAATGGGAAGCGCCGGGCGGCCGGCTGCGCCTGCTGCGTTCGCCCGACAATCTGGACGACGTCGTCGCCGAAGTGCCGCCTGACGAAGGAACGCTGCTCATCTTCAGGAACGATCTCAACGCCTGGCACGGCTTCGAGGGCTTTGAGGGACCGCGCAAGGTGATCCAGCTCAACTGGGTGACCGACGACGGCGTGGTGTGGCGCGAACAGACCCGCCACAAGGTCAGCGCCTTCTTCAAGCGCCTTGCCGGACGTCCCGCCGCCGGCGGATACTGAACGACAAATCCGTCATCCGGGACAGCGCGAAGCACGGTTGGCTGTCACCGGTTCGAAGCCGTAACCGCAACGACGGACGCGTTCTCTCTCCGGGAAAAATATGCCAGGCTGCGCGCCGGCCGTGCGTAATTTCGGTCGCTGATCGCCGGGAAGACCGCCATGCCCAAGATCGACGTCGCTGCCGTGCCGGAGCGCAAAGGCACCGGCTATCCATCGCCATTCGATGCTCCCTGTGCCGAGCGCGTACGGCAGCGACTGGGCAACGCCGGCAGCCTCACGGATTTCGGGGTCAATCTCATGCGCCTGCCGCCGGGCAATTGGTCGAGCCAGCGCCACTGGCATTCGCACGAAGACGAATTCGTCTATGTGCTCGAAGGCGAATTGACGCTGATCGAAGATGGCGGCGAGACGGTGTTGCGCGCCGGCGACTGCGCGGCCTTTCCGAAAGGCTCCGGCAACGGCCATCACATGATCAACAAATCGGGCGCGATGGCGATTTATCTCGAAGTCGGTTCGCGCTCGCCCGCCGACCTTACCACCTGCTCCGACATCGACATGATGAGTTCCAGCACCGACGGCCGGTTCGTGCACAAGGACGGCACACCCTATCCCGAGCCTAGGCCGAAATAGGTCCCGGCTCTTGCACCGTTTCGCAATGTCCGGCCGGGATGGCAGCCGAGTTTTCGAGGTTATTCCGGATACGAATGCCAGCGGCCTTGGTGATCGCGGAGACGGTAGCCGGCCGCGGTCTTCTCAACGTCGCTTGAAGCGATCGGCACCTTGGCGTAGCCGCCGGGGATATCGAGCACATATTGCGGCATGCAGACGCCGGAGACACGCGCCCGCAGTTCGCGCATCAGACGCTGACCCTCTTCCACCGGAACGCGGAAATGCGAAGTCCCCGGCGCCAGATCGGCGTGGTGCAAATAGTACGGCTTGATGCGTGCTTCCACAAAGGCACGCATCAAAGCCTCCAGGATTTCGACATTGTCGTTGATGCCGCGCAGCAGGACCGTCTGGCTGAGCATCGGAATGCCGACGTCAATCAGCCGGGCGCAAGCGGCACGGGCCGCGGCGGTCAGTTCGCGCGGATGATTGGCGTGCAGGGCGACGATCGTCGTGGCGCCCGGCACCAGAAGCGCGCCGATGAAGTCGTCCGTAATATGTGCGGGGTCGACGACCGGCACACGCGTGTGCCAGCGAATGACCTTGACATGCGGAATGGCGGCAAGGCGCGCGCTCACTTCGCCCGCGCGGCGCGCATTGAGAATAAAGGGGTCGCCGCCGGTGAGGATCACTTCCCAGATTTCCGGATGGCATTCGATATAGGCCAGCGCCGCTTCGAAGGCCTGCGGCGACAGAGAGGTTTCTCCTTCCGGCCCCACCATCTCGCGGCGGAAACAGAAGCGGCAATAGACCGGACAAGCATGCACCAGCTTGAACAGCACGCGGTCCCTGTGCCGATGAATGATGCCCGGCACTGTCGAATGCACGTCGTCACCTATGGGATCGACACGCTCTTCCGGCGTGCCGATCAGTTCGGCCCCGGAGGGAATGAACTGGCGGGCTATGGGGTCGAGAGGATCGTCATGGTCGATGAGTTTGGCGATCGTGTCCGTCACGGCCACGGCATAGCGCTCGGCGACGGGAACCAACGCCGTTACATCCCCGCGGTTGATGAACCCTGCATCGGCAAGGCCGCTCAGCGATTTGATGGCATAGGTCATGGCGACGGCGTCCATAACACGTCGTCGACGCTGCGCGCGCCGGCCGCCAGCATCACAAGGCGATCGAAGCCCAGCGCCACACCCGAGGCGTCGGGCATCCGGGACAGAGCGGCAAGAAAGTCTTCATCAATCGGGTAGCGTTCGCCATAGATGCGCTCCTTCTCGTCCATCTCGGCCTCGAAGCGGGCGCGCTGTTCCACCGGATCTATCAGTTCGCCGAAGCCGTTGGCCAGTTCCACGCCGCAGGCATAGAGCTCAAAGCGCTCGGCGACGCGCGGATCGTTCGGCGTGGCGCGCGCCAGCGCCGCTTCGCTGCGTGGATATTCGTGCAGGATCAACGGCCGCTCGATGCCAAGCCGCGGCTCGACACGGGCGACGAGAACCTTGCTGAAGATGTCCGCCCAAGTGTCGCTGTCGGACACGTCGATGCCGCTGCGGCGGGCCCGGCTGCCCAGCGCATGGACGTCGCCCTCGCCGTCATCGTTCAGCGTCGCCATCAGATCGATGCCGGCATGATAGGTGAAGGCGTCGGCCACGGTCATGCGATCAACTTCAGCGCGTGGATCGCAGTCCCGGCCGCGGAAGGAGAGCGTCTTTGCCCCCGTCGTGTCGGCGGCCAGGCGCAGAAGCGCCAGACAATCGTCCATGACGGAAGCATAGGGTTCGCGGGCGCGATACCATTCCAGCATGGTGAATTCGACGGCATGCAGCGGGCCGTGTTCCCGGTTGCGGAAGACGCGGGCGAAATCGAAGATCCGGCTTTCGCCCGCAGCCAGCAGCTTCTTGGCGGCGAATTCCGGCGAGGTATGGAGATAAAGCGTCCGCCGGGCGCCATCCGCCCCTACGGCTTCGGTGGCAAAGGCGGCCAGATGCGCCTCGTTGCCCGGTGAGACGGCCAAAGCGCCGCATTCGACCTCGGTGAAGCCTTGGCCCTCGAAATGAGCCCGGATTGCGGCCTTGATCCGGCCACGCGCCAACAGGGCCGGCCGCCGGTCGGCGTGCCTGCCGGGCTCCCACCACGGCGATGTCAGGTCCGGCTTGGCCAGGACACATGCTCCTGCTATAGCCTCGCCGCTCCAGTGACGACGAGGTTTCCAGTGGTTTCGGTTATCGCCAGCTCCGTGCGCAAAGGCAATGTCATCGAGAAGGACGGCAAGCTCTATGTCGTCCTGAAGGCCGAGAATTTCCACCCCGGCAAAGGCACGCCCACCACCACCATCGAGATGCGCCGCATCAGCGACGGGGTGAAGGTGAACGACCGCTACAAGACCACCGAAAGCCTGGAGAAGGCCTTCATCGAGGAGAAGACCTACAACTATCTTTACCAGGACGGCGACCACTTCGTCTTCATGGACCCGGTGCATTTCGACCAGCTGCATGTCGACGCCGACGTGGTCGGCGACTGGGCGCCTTATCTCCAGGAGAACATGGAAGTGCAGCTGTCGCTGTTCAACGGCATCGCCGTGTCCATCGTGCTGCCGCAGCGCGTGACGCTGGAGATCACCGACACCGAACCGGTGGTGAAGGGACAGACCGCTTCCGGTTCCTTCAAGCCCGCCATGCTATCAAACGGCGTGCGCACCATGGTGCCGACGCACATCGTGCCGGGCACACGCGTGGTGGTGATGACCGAAGACGGGGCCTACGTGGAACGCGCCAAGGATTGAATCACGCCGTTTGCCGCCGCAACGCCGGTGGCGAAGCAGGCCGTCAGCAGGTAGCCGCCCGTCGGCGCCTCCCAATCCAGCATCTCGCCGGCGGCATAGACACCGGGCATCGCCCGCAGCATCAGGGTGTCATCGAGTTCAGACAACGCAAGGCCGCCTGCCGTCGAGATGGCGCGGTCGATGGGCGCGGGCGCGATCAAGGTCAGCGGCACGGATTTGATACAGCGCGCCAGCGCAGCCGGTTCGGCGGGCAGGCGGACGCCATGCGCTTCCCGCAGGAGATTGACGGCAACCGGTGCCAGGTGCAGCGCCTTGCGCAAGGTGTTCGAGACGGACTGACCGCGCGCGGGACGATCCAGTCTGTCGATCATGTCCGGCAGCGGCAGATCGGGGCGCAGGTCGATGTCGAGAGTGGCATTGCCATCGGTGGCGATGGCGTCGCGCAGCACGGCGCTGAGCGCATAGACCGCGCCGCCCTCGAGGCCGTAACGCGTCACCATGGCTTCGCCGCGCACCATGCGGCCGGCGAAGGAGAAGGCCGAGCCCTTGAGCGGTTGGCCGGCGAAGGCGGTACGGAACGGATCGCTCCACGTCACCAGGAAGCCGCAATTGGCCGGCGCGAGCGGCGTTATGGCGACACCGCGTTCGGCGAGGATGTTCGTCCAGGCGCCGTTGCTGCCGAGGCGCGGCCAGCTTGCGCCGCCCAGCGCCAGGATCGTGGCATCGGCGTGGATACTTATATCCTTGCCACCCGTGCGGAAGAGCAGATCGCCTGCGCCGTTCCAGCCACACCAGTCATGGCGCATGCGAAATGTCACGCCTTGCGATGTCAGACGCGCCAGCAAGGCCCGCAGCAGCGGCGAGGCTTTCATCGCCTTCGGAAAGACGCGGCCGCTGGAGCCGATGAAGGTTTCCTGGCCCAGCGCCTCCGCCCATCCGATGAGAGCCTTCGGCGGAAAGGCTTGCAGGATCGGGGCGAGGCGCGGCGCGGCGGAACCATAGCGCGTCAGGAAGGAGTCAAAGTTCTCCGAATGCGTGAGGTTGAGGCCGCCGCGTCCCGCCATCAACAGCTTGCGGCCCGGCGACGGCATGCGGTCGTACACCGTCACCGCAAGGCCGCGGGCACTGAGGATATCGGCTGCGATCAGACCGGCAGGACCGGCGCCGACGACCGCGACGGGTGTGTTCAGCTGCCCCACCCCATCACGGCTTTGACTTCCAGATATTCGTGCATGCCGAACTCGCCCCATTCGCGGCCGTTGCCCGATTGCTTGTAGCCGCCGAAGGGCGCGGCGAAATCAGGACCGGCGCCGTTGAGATGCACATTGCCGGAGCGCAGCTGCAGCGCCACGGCGCGGGCGCGTTCGAGGTTGGACGACTGCACGTAACCAGACAGGCCGTAGACCGTATCGTTGGCGAGCCGCACGGCCTCGTCCTCCGTGTCGTAAGGCAGGATCGCCAGCACCGGTCCGAAGATCTCCTCGCGGGCGATCGTCATGTCGTTGGTGACGTTGGCGAAGACGGTAGGCCGCACATAATAGCCTTTGTTGAGGCCGTCCGGACGACCGACGCCGCCGGTGACCAGTGTGGCGCCTTCGTCAATACCCTTCTGGATCAACGTCTGGATCTTGTTGAACTGCACCTCGCTGACGACCGGCCCCATCGTGATGCCTTCGGCGAAGGGATCGCCGACCTTGGCCTTTTCCGCCGTCGCTTTGGCGACGGCCACCGCCTGATCGTGCAGCGTGCGCGGCACGAACATCCGCGTCGGGGCGTTGCAGGACTGACCAGAATTGCCGAAGCAGCCCATGACGCCGCCGGCCACCGCCTTGGTGAGATCGACGTCGTCGAGCACGATGTTGGCGCTCTTGCCGCCCAGTTCCTGCGCCACGCGCTTGACCGTTCCGGCGGCGGCGCGCGCCACCGAGATGCCGGCGCGGGTCGAACCGGTGAAGGACATCATGTCGATGCCCGGATGCGAACTCATCGCCTCGCCGACCGTCGGCCCGTCACCGTTGACCAGATTGAAGACCCCGGCCGGAACGCCCGCTTCATGCAGGATCTCGGCGAACAGCAGGCCGCTCATCGGCGCGATCTCGCTGGGCTTCAGCACCATGGTGCAACCGGCGGCCAGCGCGGGCGCCACCTTGCAGGTGATCTGGTTGATCGGCCAGTTCCACGGCGTGATCAGACCGCAGACGCCGACCGGCTCGCGGATGATCGCCGTCGTGCCCTTCACCTGCAGGAACTCGAAGTCCTTCAGATAACCGACGGCGGCCGTAAGATGCGCCAGACCGGTCGCGGCCTGCGCGTTCTTGGAGAGCTTGAGCGGCGCGCCCATCTCGCGGCTGATCGCTTCCACCATCTCGCCATAGCGCTTCTGATAGACGGCGATGATGGCCTCGAGCAGTGCGACGCGCTCGGCCTTGCCGGTGCGCGAGAAGCTCTCGAAGGCGCGCCGCGCCGCAGCCACCGCCTTGTCGACATCGTCGGACGAGCCGAGCGAGATGCGGGCGAAGGCTTCTTCATGCGCCGGGTCGATGACGTCGAGCGTCTTCGGCGTGACGGGGTCGACCCAACGGCCGTCGATATAGAATTGAAGGCGATCCTGCATCGCAGAACTCCCGTGGCTTGAAATGGACTGGCGTCAGGGACGCGTCAGGCGGGCATGAGACCACATCGGACGGCAACGTCCAAGCGGGCCATGCCGCTGCGTCAATCCGGTTTGGCTTTGAGGTCCGGACCCAAACCGCCGCGACCGTCGGAACTGCGCAGCAGAGACAGACGCGACTCCACCAGACGATAGACCGCGTCGGGACAATCTTCCTTGGCGACGTTGACGCCGAACTGGATGGCGCGCTCGCGGTTGATCTGCTCGCTGTGGGGCATGTCGCCGCTGACCAGGAAGTCCGTCAGCTGGCAAGCGTCGTCGTTGCCGGAATGCTTCTTGTTGAGCAATTCGCAGGCGCGCTCGCGGGCGTTCTTGAGATCCTTCTCCGCCTGATAGGCGAGCAGCACCGTGATGTCGTCCATATTCTGGATCGGCTTTTCCTTGAGCAGGCGCTTGAAGGATTCCGCCGGGAAGATGTCGTATTGCGTGTCGATCGGCCCGAGACAGGCATAGCGACCCATCACCACCTTCTCGGTGGCAAGCGCGATGATGGTGCCCGCCGACATGGCGCAATAGGGAACATAGGCCGTGGTGTTCGGCCGATCCTTCAGCGCGCTGGCGATCAACTCGCAGGCAAAGGCGCTGCCGCCCGGCGTGTGCAGGATGATCTCGATCGGCGTCTCCTTGCCGACGGAACGGATCTGCGCCAGCACTTCGAAGGCCTCGCGCACCGAGAGATACATGCGCTCGTCGGATTGCTGGCCGTAAGGCAGACCGAAATCGTGGATGATGGCGATGGTCTTGGCGTTGCCGGCGGCGACTTGCACCGGTGCGCTGCTCTGATGCGCGGCCATCAGCATCGACGGCGCGATCTTGGCCTGCGGACGCGGCGCCATGGCGGCGCGCAATCGACGCAGCCTGATCAATTTCCAGGTCAGCGCCAGGAGATAAGACACGGCCACCAGACCCAAGCCGGCAATCAAAAGATTTGGATCGAGACTCACAACGCCCCCACCGCTTCAGCGGATCGTTCTTGATTAACGCCATACCCTTGTGACGCCATCATAACCGCAGGACGTGGCACGGGAAAAGCGGTGAATCCCGCGGCGTGACGCCTGGGCCCCGCATTACAGGAATGTCAGGCATAGATTTTTCCGCGGAAATTCAGCTCGATCAGCACGCCGTCCGGGTCCCGGACGAAAATCTGGAAAAGCGGCTTTCCCGGCACCGGGCGTTCCTTGAACGCTAGGCCTTTGGCGCGCAACAGCGCCCGCGTCGCTTCCAGGTCCTGGCCGCGAAAGGCGATATGATCGAGGGCGCCGGTCTCCGGTGGCTCGACGGACGCGGCACGCGGCGTTCGCCCGTCCTCGCGTTCGGCTTCCAGCACCAGATGCACGACCGGCTGCTCGCCGAGATAAAGCCAGTAACCGGCGAAATCGAAATCCGGCCGCGGTCCGACATGCAGACCGATAACCTCGGAATAGAAATCGCGCGTGCGCTCCAGATTCGTGCAGCGCACGGTGAAGTGTTCGAGCATATCGACGGCCATAAGATTCTCCTGTGATGCCGCCTTATATCTTGCGGCTGTCGTAAGCCCAATGCAGCAAAGCCTGACGCTGGCGCGGCCGGCAGAAAACATCGCCTGGCTCGCATGCCTTGCGGATTTGCGCCGCGTGACGGCGCACCGCTTTCCAGCGTGCAATCTGGCGTGCATCGTCCTCCATGCGGCGGCCCATCCAATAGCGGCAATACCACTGGAACCAGCCGCGCGGATCGTCGGGATGAATCCAGCCTTTGGCGCGCCATACCGACAAAGGCTGGCTGGCATCGACGCGGAACCAATTGAGATCGGGATTCTTGCCCTGGGGCGACAGTTTGGCGCGTGCGAACCAATCGGCGGGGAATTCCTCCGTACAATCGGTCATGTATTTGCCGCCGAAGACGCCCAACGCCAGCATCTGTTTGGGCGAGAGGTCCGGCGAGAATTCGGGCGCGAAATGCCGTCCTGGCGGCTCTGTGCGCCTGTAGCGGTAATTGCGCTGCATGGTGTCGTTGACAACAACCAGCGTTCCTTTTGTCGCAGCCATACCGGATCGAATCATCCTTGTGTCCTTCCTGCAAGCCTCTGTGTGATTCGCGCCACGGGTTGGCATCGTCATCTTGCTAAGGTAAACGGGCTTCATGATTCATCTTGACTGTGCCCGTCGCGCTTGCGCGATCTCGCTCGCAGCCATCTTGATCCTCTCCGCCAGCGCAAGCATCGCTGCCGCACGGGGTCGCCATCATATTCCGGTGCCGGCCCCCAGGCCGTCGCTTGAAAGCGACAGCAATGCCGCCGGCCTCACCGCGAGCGGTCCGGTGACGATGCCGGCGCCGGCGCTCAGCATCATCAGCAATGATCCGAGTACGGACAATATCGCCGACAGCAGCACGCCGACGGTCATCAAAACGGCACGCCGCATCTTCTGCGTAGAGTTCGCGCGGCTGCGCTCCGGCATCGCCATCTTCGGCGACGCCCGGACCTGGTGGCGCAAGGCCAAAGGGCTTTATGCCGAAGGCAGCACGCCGCACCAAGGCGCCGTGATGGTGTTCGCCGCCACCAGGAAGATGAGGCTCGGGCACGTCGCGGTGGTGACGAAGATCGTTTCCGACCGCGAGATCCGCGTCGACCACGCCAACTGGGCGAACAGCGGCGACATCTATCTCAACGCGCCGGTGAAGGACGTCAGCGCCGACAACGACTGGTCCAAGGTTCGGGTCTGGAATACGCGCTACGGCCAGTGGGGCAACGTCTATCCGATCAAAGGCTTCGTGTCGTTCCGCAGCACCGCGTCCAACAGCGCCACGCCCACCGACTAGATTTCCGCGCACAGCGTTTCGGCGACGCGCCGGTGCCGGTGCGGCCGACAGCGCCTGCCGCGCCGCCCGCATCACCCTCCAGGCCTGCGCGCGCAAGGCGCGGACCTCGCGCGTGTGACGGCCGGTCTTGAGAGCGTTGCGGTTGCCGAGCGGTGCGCCCCTACCCAATGTTGTGCTCCTCCGCTTCGGAGGCCCCATGAATTGTTTTCGACTTTTCGATAAGGGGTGGGGGATCCCCTGCCGGCGGCGTGATGTCGGTCATCGCCTCGCGACGCTCGACGATGACGCGATGCGTGAACTCCCGGGGCTTTTTGTCGATGGCGCCCGCAAGCACGACGCTGGTGCGCATCAGGCGTGCGGCGACGTTCATTACGTCGATCTGGGCCTCCAGGCTCGGCGGCCTTTCGCTGGCACAATAGGTGATGCAGCAGTCGATCAAGTCATGACAATAGGAAAGTTGCCGCGCGAGCGCGGTTTCGGGTGCAACGGGATTCGTGACGGCTCCGTCGATGATGCTGATCATGGCATTTCTCTCGATTTGCGACGCAGCCATTATCCAGCCGGATTCGCCGGCTTGGATAAGTTTTCGAAAATTGCCGTTTTGCGAATGAGATCAGAGACTTCGAAAGAGACGGCGTGAGGGATAAGTCGGAGAGGCGATTTTCGCAGAACCCCGAAGATGCGCGCGGAAGGCGATCGTTGTGCAGAGGTGCGGCACCATGGACTTCAAAATGGGTGCCGCGGCGGTGCTACACTTTAGGTAGAAACTAGAGCTCACATTATTCCTGGGCCGGCGAAGCGATCGACTTGTCGAAGCACATACGGGGGCGATGATGTCTGTTTCTCAGAAGGTAGAAACGCGCATTTCGACAGAGCTTAAGCGGTATCGTTCAATTCTGGCCAATGCCAAACAGCGCGACGTAAGTGAGAGCGACACCGTCATTATTGTGGCGGATATGCTGTCGGATATTTTCGGCTACGACAAGCACCAGCATGTCACGACCGAGCACGCCATTCGCGGGACATATGTCGATCTTGCTGTGGTTGTCGATGAAGACATTAGATTTCTTATTGAAGTCAAGGCAATTGGAATCGCACTGAAAGATGCGCACGTAAAGCAAGCGGTCGATTACGGCGCCAACAAAGGGGTCGAGTGGGTCGTACTCACGAACGGAGCAACGTGGCGCGTCTACAAAATTTACTTCATCCAACCAATAGAGAGGTCGCTCGTCTTTGAGATCGACGTGCTGTCGGAAAATCCGAAAAGCGCCGATGTCGCCGAATGTTTTGGCATACTCAGTCGCGAAGGTTTCTCGAAAAGATCAATGTCCGAGCTTCTGCAGCAGAAGCAAGTGACGAGCAGATACGCGCTTGGCGCCCTTCTTTTAAGCGACACGATCCTGAATGAATTGAGACGCGAGCTAAGGAGAATCTCCCCCGGCTTAAAAGTCGATACGAATTACCTCGGCGCAACGCTCGAAAATGACGTGATCAAACGGGAATTGGTCGACAGCGAGGAGGCAAAGGCAGCAACCTCACTGATAAAGAAATTGCAACGGAGCCTCGCTCGCGAAAGGAGAAAGGCATCCGGGCCCGCAACCGAAATTCCTGAAATCGCATCACAAGACATTTCGGATGAGATTTCGAGCCACGATTAACGGAGCAAGCCCTTAGCGAGTCCGCGTCACCCCAAAAAACAAGGAACCATAAAGGCCGCAGTATCCCCACGGGCACGCCCTTGCGTTTGTATATACATTTGTCTATATAGGTAAACGTAAAATGGAATTTGCCGGCTTCGATTGGGACGACGGCAATCGGGCGAAATGTGAAAAGCACGGCGTTTCCATCGCAACGATCGAGAGCCTCTTCCGCCGCGGTCTTATTGTCCTGCCGGACGATAGCCATTCGCTGCGGGAACGCCGCTTTCGTGCGGTGGGGCGCTCGACGGACGACAGGGCGGTTTTCGTGGTTTTCACACTTCGCGAGCGCCTAGGCAAAAAGCTGATCCGCCCGATCAGCGCCCGTTACATGCATAGGAAAGAAGCCGAACACTATGCCAAGACTTACGAAACTTAAGAAGCTTCCAACCTTCAAGAGCGATCGCGAGGCCGAAGAATTTGTCGATAAGGCCGACCTGGCGGAATACGACCTTTCCGGCGGCGAATTCGTGCGCTTCGAGCTGAAGCCCAAGGACAAGACGGTCAACCTTCGGCTGCCAGGCCAGTTGCTCGATGCCGTGCGCAAAAGGGCCAAGCGCGCGGGACTTCCCTACCAGCGCTTCATCCGCATGGCGTTGGAGGAGGCGGTGCGGAAGTAGCTTTCTGGAAAGCTCATGCCGCACGCGCCCAGCGCAGCGACATGCAGGACAGGCCCGCGTCGAGCTTGGCGACTTCGCTTACGGCAAGCGCGCGGACGTCGAGGCCTTCCCGGGCGATGAGCTCGATGGTGCGGGGATAGCAATCGCCCACCAGCACAACATCGTTGAGGCGCAGCAGATTCGCCGCGCCTTCCTCGCCCTCCGGCGTCACCAGTACCCGGAAGCCTGCAAAGATGCCGCTCTGCGCCATGACCTTCGTCGCCACGATGGTGTCTTCGTCGAGCAGCGCGGCGGCGGTCTTAAAATGCAGGATGGTGTCCGGCGTCTCGGCGACACGCGCCGCGCGGCCGAGATCGGCGAGGCGGGCACGCAGAGCTTCCGCACCCGCGCGGTTCGTCCGCTTGGACAGGCCGATGAAGATGGTTTGCGGTGTGACCAGGACGTCGCCGCCGTCGGCGAATTCGCCGTCGTTCAGTTCCAGCAGGCGATCGAAATGGCGATGCAGCGCCGCGCGCATGTCGTCGCGCTCACCGAGGCGCGACGGCGCACCGGGACGCAACAGGATTGCGCCTTCGGGCAGAACCAGCGCCGGATCCTCGACGAAGACGGAATCCGGAAAACCTTCCAGCGGGGGAAGAATATCGACCTCGAGGCTGGCGGCACGTAACGCCGCGACATAGGCGCGATGTTCCTTGAGGACGCCGTCGAAGCTCGGCGTGCTGCGAAGATCGCTGCGCAGACCGTTCACGACGCTCCTGCCCGGCTCGCGGACGATGGCACGGTCGAAGTCAAAGACGCGCATCGCACGGGCTCCACTGCGGCAGAAAGCAAGAGAGATTGCGCGCTGCCGCCGGAAAAAACAAAAGCCCCGCACGGTTTCCCGTGCGGGGCTTTTGCTGTGATGGCGGGGTACGCGCAAACGCGCGGATCAGTTTCTCTTCATTCTGCCCTTAGCAGGACTGGCAGCGACCGACTCTCCCGCGGCTTGGGCCGCAGTACCATGGGCGCTGGAGGCTTTAACGGCCGAGTTCGGAATGGGATCGGGTGGAATTCCTCCGCTAGGACCACCAGTCCGGCAAAGGACAGAACAAAGAGAGCGAACAGAGAGCAGCAAATGGCGAATAGAAACTATCCGCTACGCGCTGCTTCGCTATCCGCGAATTTCATACGACACTCTTGAATGAGCTTGCTTGTGTGGTGTCTGGACTTCTTTCCAGACATGGAACGTGTTGCTTGCGATCAAGCCAATCGAGCGATTAGGACCAGTAAGCTCAACGCCTTGCAGCGCTTACACACCTGGCCTATCGACGAGGTAGTCTTCCTCGGCTCTCAAGCGAAACCTGGTTTTGAGGTGAGTTTCCCGCTTAGATGCTTTCAGCGGTTATCTCGTCCGTACTTAGCTACCCGGCAATGCAGCTGGCGCCACAACCGGTCCACCAGAGGTACGTCCTTTCCGGTCCTCTCGTACTAGGAAAAGGTCCTCTCAAGTTTCGAACACCCACGGCAGATAGGGACCGAACTGTCTCACGACGTTCTAAACCCAGCTCACGTACCACTTTAAATGGCGAACAGCCATACCCTTGGGACCGGCTACAGCCCCAGGATGTGATGAGCCGACATCGAGGTGCCAAACCGCACCGTCGCTATGGACGCTTGGGTGCGATCAGCCTGTTATCCCCGGCGTACCTTTTATCCGTTGAGCGATGACCCTTCCACGCGGGATCACCGGATCACTATGACCG
>JAGWJY010000023.1 GCA_028865545.1 Alphaproteobacteria bacterium
CGCCAAACTGTCGTGCGGCACCAGCGTTGTGACACCGGTAGCAATCGAGGCCTGAAGTAGTTGGCGACGGTTGGTCATCTGCGTTTCCCCTGCTGTTTTTGTTGGATGTTTCTATCTAGCCGGACAGGCGGAAATCCGCAATGCGGCGGCGCATCCAGAACAGAAACCTCGCAGCACGTCGGTGCTGGGAGGTTTGAGGCTCCCCTCGCCAAGGAATTCTCCTGGGTGCGCCGCGAATTTGATCGGCTCGGCTCCAGGTCCAGAGCGACCGATGCCATTGGGTCGATGAGATAACTGGCAGAGTTTCGGATCAGTCGATCGGCAGTTCACGCGCCTGAAGATAGGTTCCAAGCCACCATCAGGCCCCGTCCCCTGGCACGCCATATTATGCCGGCCAGCAGAAAAAAAACGCACGTTGGCGATAAAGAAAGAGGGGCCGCCGTTACCGGCGGCCCCAATTACGCACCTTCGGGGACTTAAAGCTTGAAGTGAACGCCAGCCGTGAATGTACGACCGAGGCTGATCACGCCGTACACCTGGTCCGGGAACCTGCCACGCGTCGAGTAAGAATTGTTGAGCAGGTTGCCAGCCGTGAAGTACGCATTGATGTTGTCCGTGATGTCATAGCCACCGCTGAGTGTGAAATCCCAGCTGCCGTTCACAAAGATCGGCTCCGTGCCAAAATAGCCGTTCCCCTGGCCCTGACCGAAGCGGTCGAGGTAGGTGTCACGCCAGTTGGCGGCAAAACGAAGCTGGATGCCGTCCTTGTCGTAGAAGAAGGTCGCGTTCGCCGAGTCGGCCAGTCCGGTGACCGCGAAATTGCTGACCAGCAGGTTGTACGGATCATACGGCTTGTCGGTTTGGACGATCGTGCCGTTGAGCAGGTAGCCGAAGCCGCTTTCGCCGAATACATGCTGCCAGGCAACCTCGAGGCCGTACACGCTGGCCGAAGGCCCGTTGATGACGCTCCGGAGCGAGAACACCGGATTCGTGCCAGTGTTCGGATCGATCACGCCCGGCACTGTGAGCGTTGAACTGCCGGTTATGACGAAGTTGCTCACGTTCTTCAGGAACACGTCGGCCGACAGATAGGAGTTGTCGCTGTAGTACCATTCACCGGCCACATCCAGGTTGTCAGAGAGGAACGGCAACAAATTCGGATTGCCGCCGGTGGCCACCAGCGAACCGGCGCGGCCGCCGTACGTCACGTTGGACGTCAGGTTGCCGATCGGCGCACGGGTCATCGTGCGAGACGCATCGAACCGCACATGGAAGTCGTCGGTCACAAACAGATTCAGGTCGATGTTCGGCAGCAGATAGGAGTAGCTGTTCGTCGCGGTGGTAATCCCCGGGGCACTAAGGATGAAATTGTACGCCGTATGATCACCGGGGGTGACGGGCATCGACACCAGGTTGGTACCGAAGCCGTTCACCGTCATCTGGGTGTACTCCCAACGCACGCCGCCGCTGATCTTCAGAGGCATGTCGGCCACCTTCGCTTCCGACGCGAAGCTGAGATAGATGGCGTAGTTGTCTTCAAGGAGCCTCTGATAGCTCGATTGAGAGAGGTCATCCATAAGCTTCGGTGGGTACATGCCGTGGAAGCCCGCCGGGCTCGTCACGCCGAAGCAGTTCATGCCGTTGACGGTCGGGACACCGCCCGGGCAGTTCATGGTCGAACCTGTCAAACCGTTCAGGTACTTGTAGACGTCGTAGGCATTGGTGACCGGAAGACCCGGAATCACGCCGCCCGCAGGTGCCGTCCAACCGGGGATGCTGTCCGGCTTCATCGTCTTGACGCCGTGGAACAGATCCGCCGGGAGATGGAAGCCGGCGTTCGTGCCGGAGGCGAACACGTTATGCGAATCCGGGCCATAGCCGGAGACGGCCTGCCAGTTGTTGTTGGAGCCGCCGAAGAGGTCCGTGTAGAAGTTCGTGATGTAGTGGTTGGGCTGGTACTGGGCACCGACCTTGATCTTGAGGGTCTCGTATTCGAAATCGGATTCCAGTCTCGCCTGATTGACCAGATAGGTGTTCTCTCTGCTGTTCACCACCATCACGTGTGAACCCAGGATGCTGCCGTCGGCCTCAGGCGAACAGACTGCGGATGGGCAAGTGGGAACGCCGAGGCCCGTGAAATAGGTGGCATTACCGCTCGGACCGACGCCGCTGTAGAACGGAAGATTGTGCCCGCCAGCCTGGGTCACGGTGTAGGCGGAACCATAGATGCCGCCGGCCGTCGAGGGACCATAGCCGATACCGGCGGAGACTTCGCCGATGTGGGCCAGGGGGCCACCCGGGTTTAGAGAGGCCAACGCCTGACTGAAGTCGGCGACCAGCGTGATGTGGTCGCTGACGTTCCACTTGGCATTGATGCCCCAGTTGTAGGTCTGCTGGACCTGCTGGCTTCTGACGTCGTCGAAGTCCTGCGGTCCGAAACGGGTGAAGGCGGTGATCGTGCCGTACGAAGATGTCTTGACGTTTCTCATATCGCCGACGCTGTTCCACAGCGCGTAGGTCAGCGAATCCTGCATCAGGTCGTCGCGGGCGTAGTTGACGTCGAGCGTGATTTCCAACGCATCCATCGGCCTGAACTGCACGGCGCCGCGGAGGTTGATGCGCTCTTCGTTGATCTGGTTCCAGTCGACCGCATAGTCCTGCGTCCACCAGACCGGCTTCGTTGTGTCGGGGACCGCGTTGATGCTGTAATTCGCCGCGGTCGGATCGGTGGAAAGCGTCGAGCAATCGGGCCCGGTATAGCCGGAGAGCTGGCACGGCGCGACGTACTGGCCGTTCCATCCCCAGTTCTGGACCTGCCACTGACTGGTCTGGAAGCTCGAATAAGCGCCGGCGACGAGAACACCCACCCGATTATTCGCGAAGGTATCGCTGACCAGGAAGTTGCCGTTGGGCATCCACCGGCCGTCGTCGACGTTGATGCTGCCCGAAGCAGACGCCGCAACCGTGAGGCCCGGTTTGTCGAACGGCTTGGGATAGATGACGTTGATGGTCGCACCGATGGCGCCGGCCGACAGCGCGGCATCCGGAGACTTGAGAACCTGCAGCTGCGATACCATGTCCGCGCTGAGGCCGCTGAAGTCGAACGAACGGCCGCCGGCAGTCGTGCCGGTGACGGAGTTGGCCGATGGGATGAAGCGTCCATCGAACAGCGTTTCGTTGTATGTCGGGCCGAAGCCGCGAACGGTGATCGACACGCCTTGGCCGGTCGTGGTCGCTTGGCCGTTGTTGGTCGAGTTCGCCGTCATCGACATCGTCACGCCGGGAATGCGCATCAGCGCATTGGCCAGGTTCGCATCCGGGAACTTGCCGATGTCTTCCGCGGTGATCGCGTCGACCAGGCCCAACGAATCGCGCTTGATGTCCAACGACTTTTGCAGCGATTCGCGGATGCCGGTGACGACGACGGTTTCCATCGCGGACCCGGCTTCCTGTGCCGCCGCCGGCGTCGCCATCAACGCCGCCAAGCAGGCGGTACCAAGCAGGGTTCCGCTCAGAATCCTTCCCGATGTCGTTGTAATTCTTCGACTAGTCATCTGTACCCTCCCAATTTCATGTGTTGATCTGCGCGTTTCACTTATGTCGCCGCCCGGCGCGACGTTTCATGCCGGTTGCAATCGCAAACGCCGATTGACTGCGACGCACTTCCCCCTGCCTCGACAGCCGACGCACGGCCCCGTCTCGACAAAAGTCCTAGGCAAATTTCCGAACTCCCGAGGGTGTCCTAGCCCTCAGCGCTCGTATGCTTTCACGAAGGTGATGTGGCGCTAGCCATAGTCGTATCTGGTCTGCACAAGGCCAGTCCCCAAGTTATGTTAGCGTTACCATTGTGAACGCTAACAAGGTTGGATCGACTTGGCCAGAATATTAGCGAGCCTATTATTCGTTTTATCAGCAATTGTTGTACAGCCGTCACAAGAATTGAGTTTGAATATTATAACTTCTCTATGTGAATAAATAACACTATGAGATAGATCGTGTTTCTTATTTTAGAATACAAATAATTATCATTATGATGAAGAATTTTTCTTGCACGTTATGCACTCTGCACGGACCTATACTCGATGTCATATTGATATTATTTATATGATACAAGATATGAGCGGACCTGGTGCGAGGCCAATTGCGTAGACAACCCGACATTGCGGTGCTGTTTTCCGGCGCAATGCAACGCTCGCCGGGGATGACAATCGGGGCGTTGCGTTCAACAGCGTGCCCGTGCCACCTGCGCGGTCCGCACCGGATAGCACAGCGGCCTCTCCGCCAGACAAAGTCTGAGGAAAGAGGCCGCGCGGGCCCGGTGGTCCCGCGTCAGGACCGTGACCGAAATCGCCTTACTTGCAGTCCTGCGTGAAGCAGAGATGCTCGCTGAAGAACGGCAGCACGTGGTTCTGGAAGCGATAGGCCACGTGGCTGGTATGCGTCCCGTGATACAGCTCGAAACTGTTCTTGATGCCGTAGCTGTCGAGCACCGCGTGCACCTTCTCGGTGTCGAAGCGCAGACCGTCCTGGTCGCCCACATCCAGAGCGATGGCGCTGTATTGGCGCAGATTGCCGATGTACTGGTCGATGAAGTCCAGCGGCGAATTCGCCGCCCACTTCGCCAGAACGTCGGGCTGGACCACGCCGTCCTTCACCGGCATATCGAAATAGAGCGGCGGGTTCTTCGGATCCGGCGACCAGGCGGCCGCGGTGGCCAGCTCGGCGCGCTCGAAGAAAGACATGTTGGCCGCGTCGGCCGGCGACTTCATCGCCGCCACCGCCTTGTCGAATGCCTGCTCATGCGCGGACGCGGGATCGGGCGCCGGGCGCGGCGACAGACAGCAGGGGCTCATGACGTAGAGGCTGCCGAACACGTCGGGATGCTTCATGCCGATGCGCAGCGCGCCGTAACCGCCCATGGAATGGCCGATCAGGCCGCGGCTGAGGCGGTCGGGGATGGTGCGGTAATGCGCGTCGATATAGGAGACGACATCGTGGGCGATGAACTGCTCGAAATTGCCGACGGTGACCGAGCCCGAATACATCGAGCCGCCATAGACCGTTTTCGAGTCGGGCATCACCACGATCATCTCCTTGGCGCCCGTGGCGAAGGCGCCCTCGATGGTCTGCGGCACGCGGATTTCGTGCGTCCACTGCTCCGCGCCGATGGAGTAGCCGTGCAGGGCGTAGACCACGGGATAGCGGCGCGTCGTATCCTTGAAATAGCTGGGCGGCAGGAAGACGATGACGTCGCGATCGACCGCCTCGCCTTCCAGATTGCCCTCCAGCGAGGCGCCGTGGATCATGATGTGCTCGGCCGTCACCGGCTGCGCCCCGGCGACAACCGGCGGCAACTCGGTCTCGACCTGCGCCAGAGCCGGCGGCGCGCACGCCAGCAGAACAGCGGCCGCAACGGCCCCGAACAGATTCCGCATCATCCTTATCCTTCCCTGGACAGCCGTGTGGTCACGGCCGTTTGTTGTTGTTGTCAAACTCCCGCGCTTTATCGATCCAGCGTAAGAACCGTGACAGATGCCGGCGGCAGTGTGATCGACAGCTTGCCGTCCGAAACCGCAGCCGACACCGGCTTGGGCGACACGGTGTAGGGCGCCGCAAAGGTGTTGACCGAGTCCACCGCCGGCGCCGCCAGTACCTGCCCCTTCGCCACCGTCGCTGCCGTCCCCGGCACCGTGACGGCGAAATCCGCCGGCCGGTTCGGATCGAGATTGGTCAGCGAGACGACGATCTTGCCGTCCTTCGCCTTGGCCGCGATCGCATCCACGCGCGGCAAGGTGATGTCTTTATAGGTATAGCTGCCCGCGTCGTAGGTGACCGGCAGGAAAGTGGCATCCTGGAACGGCACATACATCTTGAAGACGTAATAGGTGGGCGTGCGGATCATCTTGGGGCCGTCGGTCATCAGCATCGCCTGCAGCACGTTCACCATCTGGGCGATGTTGGCCATGCGCACGCGATCGGCATGGCGGGCAAAGATGTTGAGATTGAGGGCGGCGAGGATGGCGTCGCGCTGCGAGTTCTGCTGCTGCAGGAAATGCGGGTTCGAGCCCGGCGTCGGCGCCAGCCAGGCGCCCCACTCGTCGACCACGAGCGCGATCTTCTTTCCGGGATCGTATTGGTCCATGACGGCCGACTGCTTGTCGATCAGGCCGTTCATCTTCAGCGTTTCCTGCAGCACGGAGGCATAGTCCTGCTCGCCGAAATCCATGGACGGCATGTGCGGAGGCCAGCCGCCCGCCACGGTGTAGGAATGCAGCGACATGCCGTCGAGGTCGAAGGACCAGCCATGGCGCTTCTTCCAGGTGCTCATCACCGCGTCGGTCCAGTCGGTGTCGGGAGTGCCCGGACCGACCGCGATCTTCTGCATCTTCTGCGCAGGGTCGAAGTCGTTCACGAAGCGCGCAAAGCGCCGCATCCGCGCGGTGTATTCGGTGGGCGTCATCAGCCCGCCGCAATCCCAGCTCTCGTTGCCGAGACCGAGATAAGCGACCTTGTAGGGCGCGGGATGGCCGTTGGCGGCGCGCTCCTTGGCCAGCGTGGTCGGCTGATCGGCCGTCATGTATTCCAGCCAGTCGGCCGCCTCCTGGACGGTGCCGGAGCCGAGATTGACGGAGATGTAGGCCTGCGAGCCGATCTGGTGCAGGAAGTCGAAATATTCGCCGGTGCCGAAGGCGTTGCTGTCGAGCACGTCGCCCCAGCTGGTGTTGACGCGGGTGGTGCGGGTTTTGCCGACGCCGTCGCGCCAATGATACTGGTCGGCATAACAGCCGCCCGGCCAGCGCACGTCGGGCACATGCAGCTCGCGCAGCGCCGCGACCACGTCTTTGCGGATGCCTCGCACATTCGGAATCTTGGAGTCGCGTCCCACCCAGATGCCGTTATAGATCTGGGTGCCGAGCTGTTCGGCGAACTGGCCGAAGATGTGCCGGTCTATGGTGGCGCCGGGCTGGGAGGTGTCCACCTTGACGGCAATCGCGTCCTGGGCCTGTGCCGCGGCGCAGGAGAGCCCCAACGCCAAAAGAATTCCGGATATCGCTGGGCGCATCGTTTCCCTCACCGTTTTGTCTGAGAATTTGGTAGCGCAACCATCCACGTTCTGCAACACGCTTGCGGCGTCGCTTCTTCGCAAGCGCAGCAAGCGCGGAACGGCGGCGGGCTCTACGGCCCCTTCATCTTGGCGAAGATCTGGCGGTCCTTGTTGTCCCGCATCAGCGCGGTGAGGCCGGAGATGGTCGCGAGGCCGAGGCCGCCCGGTATGCCGTTGTCCGGATCGGCGATGATCTTGGTGTAGCTCTCGCCCGCGATCTTTTCCCAACGCCCGGCCGGTGTCTTGATTTCAAGACTTGCGACCGTCGCCTTCAGCACGAGGCGCACAATGGCGACCGTCGGCGCTTTCGGTTTGGTGAGGCTGAGATAGCCGCCCAACATCTGCCAGCCATTGGCCAGCGCCCAGGCGGTCAATTCGTCTTGCGTCATCACGCCGTCCCCCACAATGCGACCAATGCCGCTTCAATCTCGCGCGGCTCGCGGAGCTGACACAGATGCGATTTCGCGGCGCGGCGCGCCTGTGCGGACAGCGGCCAGGGCGCGTTCTCGACATACCAGCCCAGATGCTTGCGGAACGTCTTGAGCCCGAGCGCGTCGCCGTAAAAGCGCAAGCTGTCGCGGAAATGATCGAGCACGATGGCCAGGCGTTCGGCGAGGCCCGGCTCGCGCATCGCCTCGCCGCTGTGCAGCGCCTGCGCCACAGAGGCGGCGATCCAAGGCTTGCCATAGGCGCCGCGGCCGATCATCACCGCGTCGGCGCCGGACTGGCGCAACGCTTCGCGCGCCGAAACGTCGTCGAGGATGTCGCCGTTGACGATCACCGGCAGGCGCGTCGCCGCCTTTACCTCGGCGATGGCGCGCCAATCGCTCGGTCCCTTGAAGAATTGCTGGCGCGTGCGGCCATGCACCGTGATCGCCTGCACGCCGCAGCGTTCGGCGCGCGCCGCCAGTTCGGGCGCATTGCGGCAGGCATCATCCCAACCGAGACGCATCTTCAGCGTCACCGGACGCGTGGTCGCCTGCACCGTCGCCTCGATCAGCGTTTCGGCATGATCGAGATCGCGCATCAGCGCGGAACCGGACAGCCCGCCGGTGACCTCTTTCGCCGGACAACCCATATTGATGTCGATGATATGCGCGCCGGAGGCTTCCGCCATCGCCGCGCCCCTGGCGAGCCAACGCGCTTCGCGTCCGGCCAGTTGAACCACCATCAGCGGCAAGCCCTCGCCCACGGCGCGGCGCACGACATCAGGACGGCCGCGCGCCAGCGTCTCGCAGGCCACCATCTCGGTAACGACATAAGGCGCGCCGAGCTTCGAAGCGGCGCGGCGGAACGGCAGATCCGAGACGCCGCTCATCGGCGCGGTCAGCACGCGGCCGGAAATCGTGACGTCGCCAATGCGGAATGTCTGGTCGCGGTTCAACGCTTCGCCTTTGCACGGGAAACAAGGCGCGCAGCTATGCACCGGTCCATGGGAAATGCAACGTGGGTCAATATTCGAACTGGTAGGAAAGCCCGACCGTGTCGCCGGTGTCGGACAGCGAGGTGCTGGCGGCATTGGCGCGCGTGCCCGCGTTGACCGACGCCTGCGCCTTGAGGTTCTTGGTGATATCGATCTGACCCACGATGCGCGTGCCGCCGGAGAGGTCCTGCGTGGCGCCGATATAGATATTGTGCGCCACATATTTTCCGGCCTCGATGGTGGTCTGGCTTGCGCCGCCGCTCGACGGCGCCGTACTGCCGACGGCCAGCGTGTCCAGACCGAGGCTTCTGCGCAATATGCCAACGGGATTGAAGCCGGTTCCCACGCCGCTCAGCGAGGCAACGGCCTGTGCGATCTGCGTCAGCTGCAAAGGGGACAATTGTGAAATGCTCTGCTGGAACAGAAGCCGCGCGAGAATCTCGTCCTGCGGCAGGGCCGGAGAACTGGAAAGCTGAATCTTCGGCGCAGAGGCATAGCCGGTGACCGTCAACGTTGCGGTGACGCCGCCGGAATCTGTTTCGGCGACGAAATCCAACGTGGGATCGAGACGGGATTTCAAACTGCCGCCGTCAAAGGTCACCTTGCCGGTCTGGAAGGTGAGCGTGCGCCCGGCGAGGCTCAGCGTGCCGCGGCGCATCGACAGAGCGCCGGCGATCTGCGGCTCTTTGGCGGTGCCGGTGATGGTGAGACGACCCGCCAATTCCGCGTCGAGGCCACGGCCGCGGACGAACAACCGGCCCGGTGACGCGATCGACAAATCCAACGCAATCGCATCGCCCGACGGCGGAGGCGGCGCGCCCGGGCCTTTCCTGCGCACATCCAGAACGGCGACATTCGGGGGGAACTTATCGGGAATCCGGATTTCACCCTGCGAGATATCGGTCTCCCCGGAGAGCGTCAGCTTGCCTTGCAGCGTGCCGGACAATTTGAGATTCGCGTTCATCGTCGCTTTCATGTGGTCGCCGACCAAGGGCTGAGCGTTCTTCATGATGAAATCGATCGCGACTTGCCTGCCCGGCGCGTCCAGATCGACGGAGCCGGAACCGGTGATCGTTCCTTGTCCGGCATGCGCGGTCAGTTGGGAGATGCGGACGGCGCCGTCCTGCGCTTCGAATGCGGCAGCGATGTCGCGCAATCTCAGCCCGTTCGCGTAATCCCTGAATTCACCCTTGGCGAGTCCGGCCGTGCCGTTCAGCCGAGGCTTGGAAAGCGTGCCGGCAACGGTGGCATTCAGCGTCAGAACACCCGTCAGGCTTTGTCCGGTGGCGGCAAGAAAGCCGTTCACCAGACCCAGATCGGCGCTGCCGCCAGCGCGCAGATCGAGCGGATGGCCCGGGCGCAGCGGCACATCGCCTTTCACCGCAAGCCGGAGCGACTGACCGCCTTCGAGCTTTGCGTCCAGCGCCACGACCGCGTTCTTCAGCGTTCCGGTGACGTCGAGCGTGGCGGGGGTGTGCTGGGGCGCGTCGCGCATGCGCAAGCCACGGCCGTGGAGCTGGAAGGCCCCTTCCGGAGACTGGAGGGAACCTGACAGTTCCGCGCTGGCCGAGAGCGTCCCGTCCATCGTCACGCCGCCGGCGGCCGGAAAAAGCACGTTCGGCGCCAGGTTCGTGACCGACGCCGTAAGCGCGAGTTTCGGCGTGATCCGGCCGGCGAGATCCACTTCGGCATGCCCGATCCCGAGCCGCAGGCGATCGATGCTCACGCCGTCCTTGAAGCTGACGGCCGCCGGCGCCAGGAGATTCAAAGGCTGACCGCGCCACGCGCCATTCACATGGCGCAACATGACGGTGCCCTTTTCCGCGTCGGCAAGCGCAGCCATGTCGAGCGAAACACGATCGCCGGCTGATGTGGAGATGTCCGAGGTCAAGCGAAGGGCGGCGGCGTTAAGCGGCCCATTGACGGTCGCCGTCGCCGATCCGGTGAAACCCGACGTCTGCAGCCCTGTTATTTTGGCCGCGATGGCCAGCACCGGCGTGCCGAGGAGATCATCGATATTGCCATCGACATCGACGCGACCGACATGCGTGTCGCTCACCTGCAGGTCGCGCAACTGTCCGTGAAGCTTGGCGATCGCCCGCTTTCGACCGGCCTGAATATCGATGTTGGCGTCGGCGCTGCCCCCGAGTGTCGCATCGAGCAGCGGCGCGATGTCGGTCAGATTGCCGATGTGCAGCGACACGCTGCCGCGAGGCGGAGAATCTCCCGGCGGAATCACGACATGGCCTTGTGCGCTGGTGCCCTTCCATTCGGTCCGCTCGAGTATCGCCGTCATCACCCCCGACCGATCGCGCGCAAAGCGGCCGTGCGCCAGGAGCGGCGCGCCGTCGAACTTGCCCTCGGCGCGGAAATCGCCGCTGGTGACGCGCGGCAGCCCGTTGGCGGTCAGCGCGACCGTTATGTTCTCTCGCGGGAAATGGCTTGTGCCGAGATTGCCGCTGCCGGTTGCACTGAGCCGGGCGCTGTCCGGTGGCCCGGTAAGCGTTCCACGAAAATCGAGCGTGCCGGCCAGCGTCGACGCCAGGCGCGACATGTCCGAGATCGCGGCGTCCCAGCGATATTCCAACGCCCCGCTTCGCGTTGCGCCGTCGACATGCGCGGACAGCGCCGCGCCGAGAAAGGCCCCTCGGGCGGAAACGAGATTGCCATCGTGGACGGCAAGCGAGGCACTGATCGTCGCCCGCGAGCCTGCGAGACGCGCCAGCGCGCTCCGCCCCCGCGTGTCGATCGTGCCGCTCAGCGTGATGGCTGTGGCTGTCGGGCCTTCAATGCTCTTGACGGTAAGATCGGCACTACCGTCGAGATCGAGACCCGCCACCGCCGACAAAGGCGACAGCGACGGCAGGTGCAGCGCGACGGTTGCGTTGAGCGGCCCGCGTGTATCGACCTGCCCGTGGATCTGCACCAGCGGATGATCCAGCACAAAGCTGACAGGGCGCGCCTTGCCTTCGAAATTGATTTGCGCGGATAGGCGGACGGGCGATGCCGCGAAAACATCGGGCGCGCTGCCCGGTATCTTCAACTGATCCGCGACGCCGGTGAGTTCGGCGGTGCCCTGATTGCCTTGCAGCTTCGCGTCGATGCGATGAACGGAAACCCCTGCCGCACGAACATCCTGCAAGGCGAGCGCGGCATCGATCTGCGGACGATCGAAAGAACCGATTATTCTTCCGTCAGCCGCAAGCACCGCCCACGCAACGTCGGGACGCGGCCGCATCGCCGGCGCCGTGGCGGAAAACGCAACATCCATGGTGCGGGCGGCGAGGTCTATCGTTCCGTGCGCCGTCGCCTTGAGTGCGCCGGCCTGCAGATCGAAGGCGATAGCGTTGGCGTTCCCCCTCGCGCTTGCCCGGGCGTTAAGCGCCACCGGCCCGAGTGTCGGCAGTCCGAGAATGCCGCCGGCGACGCCGTTGCCTTTCTCCGTGATCGTGGCCGTACCGCGGACAATGCCGTCCCGGACGGCCGCGTTCACGCGATAGACGCCGTCTCCATCCAATTGCCTGGCAGCTATATCGGCGGCCATGTCACGCCACGAGGCGTAGTGAACCTGACCGGATGCCGTAAGCACCGCCTTTTCGCCGGCGACGGCCGGGAGAATGTCGATCCGCTTGAAACGAAAATCGGCGATATCGATGCGGAAATCGGAGGAGCCTTTCGTCTGCGATTCATGCCGCCTGAGAAACGTGATCCGATCGGCTTCGACGCGCGAAGCATCGAGGTGATTGTCGAGCAAAGACATCGCCCGCCAGTCGAGCCGGACGTTTTCAATCCGGAGCCATGCGCCTTTGGCATCGCGAAGTTCGATGCTGCCGACACGGAGATGATTGGGGAGATCGCCGCCGAGGTCCCGAAGCACGACATCGCCGCCCGTCAGCGACGTCACCAGCCACGCCGCCACCGCATGCCCCGGTGACGTCTCGACGATCAGAAGCAGCGTGAGCGCGAGCGCAGCCAGGATGCCGCCGCCAATGGCGGCCGCCCGTAGAGCAAGTGTCTTCCAGGTCCGCCGCATCAGAATGCCTGCCCCAACCCGATGTAGATCTCGAAAGAATCGGTTTGCGGAACGTGGGTCAGCGGCACGGCGGCATCCAACCGGATGGCGCCGATCGAGGTGTAATAGCGCAGGCCCATACCGGCACCGACGTTCATAGTGCCGTTGAACGGCAGATTGTTGGTGCTCGCCTGCCCTGCATCCACGAAGGCCGCCGCGCCCCAGTCCTCGCCAAAGCGCTGGCGGAATTCGATGGTGCCTGCATCCACGGAGGTCGCGCCTGCCGGCGTGCCATCGGCGAAATGCGGCCCGATCGATTGGTAACGGAAGCCGCGGACGGTTGCGCTGCCGCCGGCGTAGAAGCGCTGGTCGGGCGGCAGATCGAAATTCGAGCCCCCTTGGATGCTGCCGACCAGCGCGCGAAGCGCCAGCACCGAACGGCCGTCGCCCGAAAGGTCGAAATAGGCCGAGCCGGCACCCTGCAGCGCCACGAACACGACATTCGTCGTGCCCACCGCCAAAGTCGGACTGACGGAAAGAGAGGCGCGCACGCCGCTAACCGGGTCGGCCAGCGGGTTCGTCAAACCGGTGCTGTCATAGGTCACGTCAAAGGGGGCGGCGAACAGCTGATACAGGCGGCTCGTTCCTTCCTGCGCAATCGCGTCATGCGTCGCGGAAAGGCCGACGCTTCCCGCCCAGAGCGAGGAATATTTGCGGCGAAGCGAGGCGCCCAGCGTCTCTGCCGTCTGGCTGTAGGCGTCGAGCTGCTGCTTCACGGCGGCGACGTTCAGTTCGAGAGTCTGGTTCGGCGCGATGAAGCGCGGCTTGCTGAATTTTGCCGAGAAATTGTAGCCGATGCCGCTTGTGGCATTGCCGCCAAGACCGGTTGCGGCCGCGGACAAGGCCAGCTGTTCCGCGTTGCCCAGAAGATTGCGGTGTGTCCAGCTTGCCGAAAGGCTGGCGCCGAGATCCGTGGAATAATTCGCCGAGAATGCGACGGCATGCCGTGGCCGCTCCTGCACATCGAAGGTGAGTGGAACGCGATCGCCTTGCGACGGGGCCTCGGTCGCGCGGACGGACACAGCCGAAAAGACGCCGAGCGCCATCAGCGCCTGCCGTGCTTTTTCGATGTCGCTGGGCCGGTAGCTTTGACCCGGATGGATGGTGAGCGCATCGCGAACGAAATTTTCGTGTACGCCCTTCAGCCCTTGGAATGAAATAGGCCCAATGACGTCGCGCGATCCGGTCTCCACCTTGAACGTCAGATCGACGGCATGCGCCGCGTCGTCAAGATAGGCGATCGGCGCCTCGACCTTGGCAAAGGCGTAGCCGTCTTCCTGCAGCGCGGTGAGCAGGCGGGATTGCGCCGACAGAACGTCTGGCGCCACCGCGGCCTGCCCGACAGAAAGCCCGAGCGCGCCACGCTCGTTGGGCGGAATGGCACCTTCGATGTCGATCTTCCGCAACCGGTAAAGCGGCCCGCGTGCGATATCGACCTTCACTTCGACTGAAGTGTCTTGCGGCACGGCATCCAGAATATTCGGAAGCTCAGCATCGCCGATGTCGTGGCCGGCGATCGAAACAGAAATCTTCGGCGCGTAATAGCCGAAGCTGTTGAGCACGGTCTCTATTCGCGCGATGTCGCCGCGTGCGCGCGCGATGAGAGCGAAAGGCGCGGCCGGCGCACTTGTGCGCAAGCTCGACAGAAGCGCGCTCGCACCAATCGCAGCATCGAGATCCGAGGCTCCCGTCCTGGAGATCGTCAACGTGTAGGGCTGAGGGTTGGCGGCGTGGCTCGCGGCCGCGGCAAACGCCGCCGTCACGGCCGCAAACATGACGAGACGCAGCAGCCACTTTCGGCATTCATACCTATAAATGAAAATGCGGCGATGCCGCGGGCCTTTCATCGTCCGTTCCGTTCTGTGTTGCGAAGTCGCGGCTGGCATGCCGGAAATGGATGCACGACCATCCGGCGATTGTCGCGAAGCGATCGCAGGGCCCACATTGTTGTTCGCGCGACCGACGCCATGCTATCGTAACAACGATAGGAGATTCAATGGATTCCTGGTTCTTGGCGGTGGCAATGCTGGTGACCGTCACCGCGTTGTTCGCATGGATCAACGTTTCATTTTTCAAACTGCCTCAGACCATCGGCCTGTTGATCATGGGGTTTTGCGCCTCCTTTGTGCTGATCGCAGGCGAGCTTCTTTTTCCCGGCGCCATGCCATACCGCCAACTGCTGCAGACCGTGGCGTCGTTCGATTTTTCGCAAACGCTCATGACCGGCATGCTCGGCTTCCTGCTGTTTGCAGGTGCCCTGCATGTCGATCTTGGAGAATTGAAGAGCCGCGGCTGGGCGGTCGGCGTCATGGCGACCTTCGGAACGATGCTGTCTACGGCCGTCGTCGGCGTGGCGTTCTGGCTGGCTTCGCGCGCACTGGGTGTGACCGTTCCACTCGTTTGGGCATTCGTCTTCGGCGCTCTTATCAGCCCGACGGACCCGGTTGCGGTCATGGCGACCCTCAAGACCGCGCGCGTTTCGCGGCAACTCAAGACCGATATGGGTGGCGAGTCTCTGTTCAACGACGGCGTCGGCGTCGTGCTGTTCACGATTCTGGCTGCGACGGCCGCCATGGGCGGGCTCAAGACCATCTCCCCCACGGCGGTGGTCGAGATGTTCCTTGTCGAAGCGGCGGGCGGTGCGCTGCTCGGGCTGCTCACCGGATATGTGGCGTATCGGGCCATGCGCCATATCGATGACTATGTCGTCGAAGTGCTGATCTCCCTTGCCCTGGTGATGGGCACATACGCGCTCGCGGGCGTGCTGGGCCTCAGCGGACCGATCGCGGTCGTCGTGGCGGGGCTTCTCATCGGCAACACCGGAGTGGCGCACGCCATGAGCGAGAAAACGCGCGATTACCTTTTCGCGTTTTGGACGCTGGTCGACGAGATGCTGAATTTCATTCTGTTTCTTTTCATCGGATTGGAAGTCATCGTGCTCAGCTTCAATTTGAACCTGCTGCCGCTCGCGCTGAGCGCCATCCCCATCGCCATCGTCGCGCGTCTGCTGTCGGTCTCGGCCTCGGTCGGAGGCCTCAGATGGTTCACGCATTTTCCGCGCGGCACCATTGCACTCCTCACCTGGGGCGGACTTCGCGGCGGCATCTCCATCGCCATGGCGCTTTCGTTGCCGGATATGCCCTATCGCACCGCTTTGATCGCGGCGACCTATTGCGTGGCGCTGTTCACCATCGTGGTGCAGGGGCTCACATTCCCGGCCCTTATCAAGAAATTTGCCGCATAGGCCGGGCCGGCCGCGTTGCGACTGGAATATTTCAACTATATCAATACGTTATGGAGCGTTGGCGGACAGGGAGGGATTCGAACCCTCGATACGGTTGCCCGTATGCCGCATTTCGAGTGCGGTGCTTTCAACCGCTCAGCCACCTGTCCGTCGAGCCGGTCCAAATACTTAAGGCCAGCCCGGATAGCAAGCGGGATCGGGGCAGGCCTTTTCCAGCGCCCTAACGGCCGGCACGGCCGCGGCGCGAGCGATGCTTGGCCAAGGTCAGAGGGGTCCGCGACTTCGGCACCTTGGTGATGAAATTGTAGCGGGCGACGTGGTAGCTCGGATCGAAGCCGTAGAAGTTGAGGCGCATGCGGGCGAGTTCTTCTTCGCGATACGCCGCGAGTGGCTTTTCGGCTTCGTCGGCGGCGCGGCGCCGGCGCTTCGCGGCAAGCCGCGCGGCGAAATCGGCATCCGCCGCGAGCGCGCGGGCCATCGATACGGCATCGCCTTGCGGCGACAGGATGCGGTCGACGAGACCGAGACGATGCGCTTCGGCGACGCCCATGGGCAATCGCGCCTGAGTCACGCGATGGGCATTCTCCGTACCGGCGCGGCGTGGCAGCAGATAGGTCCAGTATTCCGAGCCGTAAAGATTGCCCATGTCCTTGTAATGCGGATTGAGCAGCACGTTCTCGCAAGCCCACACCTCGTCGGCCGCCAGCGCGAGAAAGACACCGCCGGCGCCGGCGCTACCGCGCAAGGCAGAGACGACGAGACGGTCCGTGGTGGTGATGATGTCGCGGGCGAGATCGTCGATGGCATTTATGTTGCGCCAGGATTCGTCGGCGGGGCTCCCGGCGTCCTCGATCAAACCAAGGTGGATGCCGTTCGACCAGTAATCGGGCCCGCCCATCAGCAACAGCACCCGGGTCGGCCGTTGCAACGCCTGTGCGTAGGCTGCCCGCAACGCCTCGCACTGCGCCGTGCTCATGGCGCCGTTGTAGAAAGCAAAGTGCAGCATGCCGACGGCACCGTCTTCTTCGTAGCGGATCGGAGCATAGCCGAGCGCTGCCGGAAGGTTCGCGCTTTCCTTTGCAAAGACGTGGGTCGCCGGAAGCTTGAGCGCCTTGTCGCGTTCTTCGCGCACATGACCGATCCACACCGCACCGTCGCGCGCGGCGCGCGCCAAGGCGCCGTCACAGCGTGCGATGACCGCGCCCGGCGGACCCGAAAGATTTTCCGCGCGATGGGCATCGAAAAGCCGGACGGGGCGGTCGAACAAAATGTCGCGAACGCCCGGCACGCCGTCGGCGCTGCGGATTTTCCGAAGTACGGCTTCGACGCTGTCGTTCCGCCAATCGATGGCGCGGTCGCTTTGACGACAGACCGGACGCGCGCGGCCGCGAATATTCGCGTCGGATAGATCTGAGCGTTTCGCGACGAATGTTTTTGATTCCATGCGCGTGAGGGCCGAGAGCACCGCGTCCACGGCGGCGTCTGTGATTTCTCGGCGGTAAAGGCTCGATTTGGTTGCGGCACGCATCGCAAAGATCGCCGAGGCCCAAACCGGTCCGGCATCCATCTCGGCCTCGGCTTCGAGCACGGTGACGCCCCATTCTTCTTCGCCGTTGAGCACGGCCCAGTCCAAGGCCGATGGCCCACGGTCGCCGACAATGCCGGGATGCACGATCAGGCAGCGGCGCGAACGCCAAACGTCCTCGGGGATCGCACGCTTGAGGAAGGGCGCCAGGACAACGTCCGGGTCGAACAACTCGACAGCCTCGCGGGTCACCGCATCGTTGACGTCGAACTCGACCGACACGTCGTGGTGGCGTTCGCGCAGCTCGACATGCAGCCGCTGCGACAGACTGTTGAAACTGTGGACGAGAAGCAGGATGCGCACGTCAGCAGATCCGCGGCAATTGCTCGCCGGACAACCAGTCGACGATCCGCCCGCCGCCGAAGGAGGTCGTCATCTGCACGAAATGATGGTCGTCGGCGATTGCTTCGCCGATGATCGCCGCATCGCGTCCCAAGGGGTGAGCCTGCATCGCCGCAAGGATGTCCCCGGCCGCCTCTGGCGCAACGATGGCGACAAGCTTGCCCTCATTGGCCACATAGAGCGGATCGAGACCGAGCAGATCGCAAGCCGCGGCGACTTCCGGCTTGATGGGCAGCGCCTCTTCGGAAATGCGAAAGCCGACATGCGATTGATGGGCGAGTTCGTTCAGCGTCGCCGCCAGGCCGCCGCGGGTCGGATCGCGCATGACGCGCAGCGACGGACCACCCGCTCCGACCATCACCGCGACAAGTTGATGAAGAGCTGCCGAATCCGAGACGATGTCGGTCTCGAAGGTCAGGTTCTGCCGCTTCGACATCACCGCGACGCCATGATCGCCGATGGTGCCGGACAGGATCACCTTATCGCCCGCCCGCGCCTTTTCGGACGACAGATCCAGACCATCCGGCACAACGCCGACGCCGGTCGTGGTGATGAAGACGCCGTCCGCCTTGCCGCGTTCGACCACTTTGGTGTCGCCGGTGATGATCGGGACGCCGGCATCGCGCGCCGCCTCGCCCATACTGTCGGCCACACGCTTCAAATCGGCGAGCGCGAAACCTTCTTCGATGATGAAGCCGGCCGAAAGATAGATCGGCCGCGCGCCCGCCATCGCGATGTCGTTGATCGTGCCATGCACCGCGAGCGAACCGATGTCGCCGCCGGGAAAGAAGATCGGCGACACGACGTAGCCGTCGGTCGTCATCACCATACGGCCGCCGATGACGTCAAAGGCGGACTGGTCGTTGCCGCGCCGCAGCCAGGCATTGTCCAACGCTTCGTGAAAGATGTCGGCGATCAGCTGCATCATCGCCCGTCCGCCGGAACCGTGCGAAAGGTCGACGCGGCCGTTCTTGATGTCGAGCTTGCGCTTGTACGTCTTCACCGTCATGACGCCTCCCGCACATGATCGCGGAAGCGGCCATAGGTCCAATGTGCGGCGCAGGCGCCTTCCGACGAGACCATGCAGGAGCCCATCGGCGTGTCCGGCGTGCACACCGTGCCGAACAATTTACAGTCCGTCGGCTTCTTGACGCCGCGCAGGATGGCGCCGCATTCGCAGGCCGGATTGTCGTGCGCCTCGATATGCCCGATATCGAAGCGCCGCTCGGCGTCGAATTCGGCATAAGCTTTTTTCAGGCGCAGCCCGCTATAGGGGACCTGCCCCAACCCACGCCACTCGAAGCTCTTACGCAGCTCGAAGATTTCGGCGACCTCGGCCTTGGCCCGTTCATTGCCTTCCGGCTTGACCGCGCGGGTGTACTGGTTTTCGACCTCGCAGCGCCCTTCATTGACCTGACGGACCAGCATCATGATCGCCTGCATGACGTCGAGCGGCTCGAAGCCGGCGATCACCACGGGCTTCTCGAATTCCTCCGCGAAAAACGCATAAGGCTGGCTGCCGATCACCGTCGAGACATGCGCCGGACCGATGAATCCGTCGATGCGGACGCGGCCCAGCTCGCGAACGTCAGGACTTTCCAAGATGTTCTGGATCGCCGAAGGGGTCAGTACGTGGTTACAGAAGATGGTGAAGTTCTTGAGCTTCTTCGCGGCCGCAATCTTGATCGCCAGCGCGGTGGGCGGCGTCGTGGTCTCGAAGCCGATGGCAAAGAAGATGACTTCACGCTCCGGTTCGGCTTCTGCGATCCGCAGTGCGTCGGTCGTCGAATAGACCATGCGGATGTCGGCGCCCGCCGCCTTGGCTTTCAACAGCGACGTGCCATGCGAACCCGGCACGCGCATCAAATCACCATAGGTGCACAGCGTGACCTCCGGCCGCTCGGCAAGACGGATCGCGGCGTCGATGCGCCCGATCGGCAGCACGCAGACCGGACAGCCCGGGCCGTGGATCATGCGCACATTGCCGGGGAGCAGGTCCTGGATGCCATAACGCGAAATGGCGTGGGTATGCCCGCCGCAGAATTCCATGAAATGATAGCTGGCGGCCGGATCGGCTTCGTGGGCGATGCGTGCGGCAAGAGCGCGGGCAAGACGGCCGTCGCGGTATTCGTCCGCGTGTTTCATTGCCCAGCTTCCGCGGCTTCGATCTCGGCGATTTCTTCCAGATGTCCGAACACGCGTTCGGCCTCCGCCTCGTCGATCACCGTGAGCGCGAAGCCGACATGGGCGAGCACATAGTCGCCGACACGCGCCTCGGGCACATAAGCCAGATTGATTTCCTTGACGATGCCGCCGAAATCGACCTTTCCCACGCGCATGATCGGATCGTCACCCGAAATGCCCGTAATCCGGCCTGGAATTGCTAAGCACACGAACTTGCTCCTTGCCGGGCGCGCCGGCGGCATCCGTTCAATACTGCATCGCCGGCACGCAGGGTAGTTCGCATTCCTGCCCTCAAAATGCGGGAATGTACGGATGACGCCTTGTCGCGGATAAAGTGGTATGTAATATATATATTTTAGCCCGAAAACCCAGCAAAATGAACCCTTCGAAGCCCGACGAGACGACAAACACATGGCCGCAATCCCCCGCTATCGCCGGCATGCAGGTTCCGCACTCTTCTCCGCCGGGTTTCGGCCGTTCTTCCTGGCTGCCGCGCTGTGGGCGGTGGTGGCCATTCCACTCTGGCTGCTGGCCTATGCGACGGGGATCACAGCGCCGAGCGCGCTGCCGCCGGTCACCTGGCATGCCCATGAAATGGTCTACGGCTTCGCGGTCGCAAGTGCGGCCGGCTTTCTGCTGACCGCAATCCCGAACTGGACCGGCCGGATGCCGCTGCAGGGGTGGCCGCTGGCGACGCTCGCGGCGCTCTGGCTGATCGGACGCGTTGCCGTTCTGCTTTCCGCGGAAATCGGTGCGCCGCTCGCCGCCGTCGCAGATTTGTCGTTTCCGGTCGCCTTTCTGGCGGTCGTCGCGCGGGAAATCATCGCCGGACGGAACTGGCGCAACCTGCCGATGCTGGCGGCCCTTTCGCTGCTGTTGTTCGGCAATCTGCTTGTCCATCTCGAACCGCTGGGCATCGCCGACACCGCCGCTCTCGGCAATCGCATCGGCATCGGAACGCTGCTGGAACTGATCGCTCTGGTCGGTGGCCGCATCGTTCCGAGCTTCACGCGCAACTGGCTTGCGAAGAACTATCCCGAAGCGAAGCCGCCGGCCCAAGCCGGAGCATTCGATTTTGCCGCGCTGGTCGTTACAGGCATCGGACTGGCGGTGTGGGTTGTTGCTCCGGACTCCGTCGTTGCCCCTTGGGCCGAACTTGCCGCCGGTGCCGCCGCGGGCTTGCGTCTGTCCCGTTGGCGCGGCGTGAAGACAATCCGCGAGCCGCTGCTGCTGATTTTACATGTCGGCTATGGCTGGCTGGCGATCGGTTTGCTGCTTCTCGGATTTGACGGCTTTTACGACTTCATGCCGCCAACATCGGCGTTGCACGCACTGACGATCGGCGCCATCGGCACAATGATCCTTGCGGTGATGACGCGGGCGACGCTCGGCCACACCGGACGCTCGTTGTCGGCCGGTCCGGCCACCAAAGCGATGTATGTGCTGGTGACGGCAGCCGCGATACTGCGCCTTGCCGTGCCATTTGCCGGCGCGCAGATGATGGTCATGCTGTCGCTTGCCGGCACGGCGTGGTGCGCCGCCTTCGGGCTCTTCGCAGTGCTCTACGCCGGACCGTTGGCGTGGCCCCGGGCGCAAGGCGGCGGGACGCCCATCTGACGGATTCTCACGCCGAACGTTTGCGGATTATTCGCCGCCGGCCAGCCAAGTAAAATCGGCGCGGGCGTCGTCCAGGCGCGGAAGCACCGGCGCCAGCGCATCACGCATCTCCGTCTCGAAGCCGAACGGCGGATTGACAATGAGAAGACCGGCCGTCGTCAGCCGCTCTTCACTGCGCGCGCCGAGTGTGACATCGAGGCGTAGGACTTTCCTCGCACCGGCCGCGAGGACCTCGCCACAAAAGCCATTCGCGCCCGCCGGCGACTTGACCGGAAACCAGACGAGGTAGATGCCGGTCGCAAAGCGCCGGATTGCGCCGGCGACAGCCCCAGCCGCCTCGGAGAATTCCCCGCCGGCTTCATAAGGTGGGTCGATCAGAATGGCCGCACGCCTTTCCGGCGGCGGCAGCAAGGCGATCAGGCGAGCATAGCCGTCGGCCGTTTCCGCACGCGCCTTGCGGAAAGGCCGCAAAGTCGCGGCGAGCACAGCCGCATCTTCGGGATGTTTCTCGATGGCGACCAGCCGGTCCTGCGGCCTCAGAAGCTTCGCGGCGATGAGCGGCGAACCCGGATAGGCGTCACGAGCAGACGTCAGATCGAGATAGGTCGACAATGCCGACGGCCCGCCTTGCAGGCCGGCGAGCTTCGCGACACCACCTTCCGCTTCGCCCGTGCGCACCGCCTCACCACCCGTCAGGTCATAAACGCCGCGGCCCGCATGCGTATCGATGACCGCGAACGCGGCGTCTTTCTTGCGTAGATGCAGCACCACGGAAACCAGCGCCAAGTGCTTCGCCACATCGGCAAAGTTCCCCGCGTGGTAGGCATGGCGATAATTCATTCCCTATGGTCCCGGAGCGACTGCCGCAGAATAGCGGACAACGGCCGGCTTATTGCAACGCACAATTGGCGCTGCGCAGGCAAGGGCCTGCAAGCCTTCTGGCACGACCGCGTTCGCGCAGCCCTCTTGTGCCCTGCACCGTCGAATATGTCGCTGTGTGCACACGCAAAACCCCCTTTTGGGAGCGATCCCGCCTCGAAAGCATGATAATCGTCTTTCTCTCGCCTTAACCGAATCTGGACGACGAATCGGCTAAATTGACGCTAGGGGAACGGACCAGCCGTAATGCACCTTTCGCTACTCGATATCTTGGTCGTAATTCTGTACGCGACTTTTGTACTGATCGTCGCGCAGTTCGTGTCCCGGGAGAAGGACGACCGCCAGAAATACAGCCCGGGATCGACATCGGCGAAAGGCTCGCTTCCCTGGTGGGCAATCGGGACATCGCTGATCGCCGCGAACATTTCCGCCGAACAGATCATTGGCATGTCCGGATCGGCCTATGTGCTGGGCATGGCCATCGCCTCCTATGAGTGGACGGCGGCTGCGGTGTTGCTGATCGTGGGAAAATATTTCCTGCCGATCTTTCTGAAAAATCAGATCTACACGATGCCGGAGTTCCTCAAGCGACGTTACGGTCCGCGCATTCAGCTGGTCATGGCGGTGTTCTGGCTCATTCTCTACGTGTTCGTGAATCTCACCGCGATCCTGTGGCTCGGTGCCACCGCGGTCCACACCGTCACCGGTCTGACGGTATGGCCCAGCCTGATCCTGCTTGGCTTGTTCGCCGGCAACTATGCGCTTTACGTCGGCGTCAAAGCCGTCGCTTTCACCGACGTGGTACAGGTGTGCATGCTGGTGCTCGGCGGACTGGTGGTGGTGTTCATCGCCCTGGAGAAGATTTCCGGCGGCAGCGGCATCGCCGGACTGGTCGACGGTCTGCACATCCTTGCGACACGCCTACCGGATCATTTCCACATGATCCTTGGTCCGGACAGCCCGTACTACAAATACGTGCCGGGCATCTCCGTGCTGATTGGCGGCATGTGGATTGTCCACCTCGCCTATTGGGGCTTCAATCAATACATCATACAGCGTGCGCTAACTGCGGAAAGCGTCCGGGAGGCTCAGAAGGGCGTCGTGCTGGCGGCGTTCCTGAAGCTGCTGATTCCGGTTCTGGTCGTCCTGCCGGGTATCGCGGCCGTTGTTCTTGCCAAGCACCTGCCGCGGGCGGATGAAGCCTATCCCCAGCTCATGACGCTATTGCCAGGCGGTTTGCTGGGGCTGGTATTCGTGGCCTTGATTGCAGCGATCATCGCGTCGATGGGATCAACACTCAATTCCGTCTCGACCATCTTCACCAACGATATTCTCAGACCCATACGCCGGGGCACCACGGACCGTGAGTTCGTGATCGCCGGCAGGGCCGTCGCCATCGTCGCGCTGATCATTGCGGTTGCCGTTGCCAAGCCGTTACTCGGCCATGTCGGTCAGGCATTCCAGTACATCCAGGAATACACCGGGTTCTTTTCACCCGGCATCACGGTGATCTTCCTGCTCGGCATGTTTTGGAAGCGGGCGACGGAAACGGGGGCGCTTGTCGCCGCGATCGGCTCAGTTGCGATCTCCCTGTTTTACCGGTTCTATTTTCCCGAGGTGGCTTTTCTCAATCGAATGGCTTTTGTCTTTCTGATCTGCCTCGCTCTGGCGGTCATCGTTTCGCTGTCGCAGAAGGCAAAGCCGCAAAGCTCGACGATCGACGTCGCCAATGTCGACTACTCGACGAGCACGACCTTCAACATCGCCGGGCTTCTCGTAATATCCATTCTGGTGGCGTTGTACGCGATCTTGTGGTGACGACGCAAAAACACGGCGCGCAGCCGGCGGACGAGCTCAGGTCCGTTCGGCAAGGACCAGCCGCGCAAGATCGAAGCGTATTTCCTTGCTTCCGAAATCAATCGACACTTGCGCGAACTGGCGAAGGAAATTCATTCCGATAAGCATCGCCGGCGTGTCGGACAAACCCCAGAGGTCGAATATCTGCATATCGGCAATAGCAATGTTGCAGTCTTCGAACGTTACGCCGTTGAGCTTGACCCGCTTAATGGTCGTGACGCGGCCATCGATGACACCGCCCGTTACGCCGGTAATCGGTACGGTTTGCAGTTTGATATAACTCGGATCACGCTCGACCAGCGCATCATACAGCTGAGAATTTCCAACCGAAACTTCCGCACCCGTATCGATAAACGTCGTAGTGCGAACGCCGTCGGCGTTGCAGTTGACCGCCCGCAAATGCCCCTGATGGCCGGAAAGCGATATCCTCGCTTCGTATGGCGGGACGATGCTGTACGTGTGAACGTAGCGCGGCTCGGTGATCAGCAGCGCCTGATTCTTGAAATCGAGCGTCACCCGATATCCGTCGATGACGTCCAGACCAAGATAGCCGTCCGCGGCCAGGAACGCGCGCGGCAGTATCGGCACGACCAGGTTGTTATGGGACACGGCCCCAAAAGAGATATTGCCGAGCTTTACGGTCTGCGCCGGCAGAGTCCGCACCACGCCGGCGACCATTACCTCGTGACTCTGCAACAGCCCCAGCGAAAGCGCCACAGTATCGGCCATTACCGTACGGTCGGCCCCCGTATCGACAACGAAACGGAACGGGCCCTTGCCGTTCAACAGAACCTCTATGGTGAGATGCTGCGCGGCATCCGTCTGGGCCGTAACCTTGCTTGAGTCAGTCGGCGGTGAAGCAGGAATCTGCGAAGGCGACTGCGCAAGCGCCGGCGAGAGTGTCATAGCCGCCGTACCGCAGCCGATGAATCGGCGGCGCGAATAGCAATCAAGCGGCAGAAACGCACGCATCATGCCCCCGGCATTCCGGGCGTCCATCGGTGACGGACTTCCTCTTCCTTCAATTGTTCGCGCGGCCTGTGTCCAAAATATGTCTGGGCGCGGGCTTGAAGGCTCCGACATATTCTTCCAGAAGTTCATTGCAGTGCAGCGCACGGGCGCACGGACGGCTGCAAAACCCAACCTCATCGCGGGTTCATGCAGGCTCTGCAGGATAATAGGCACAGCCGTTCACAACAGCGTTATCACGCGCCGCGCGAGCGGCTTGCCTTACGAGGCGTAATTCACATGCTCGGTGCCGGCGGACAACTCTGCTGACCAGAAGCTGGTTCGAGTCTGACCGAACCCAGTCTGATCTCCAGCTTGCCGCTGGTGGTGAGTTCAAGCGGCGTTGTAATGGCGCGCATGTCGGCTCCGGCCGTCGCCAGACAGGAGAGCGGCACCGTAACCTTTGTCCAGCCGGTGCCAAAAACAGACTGCAACGACTTGGTTACATCCACCTTGCCCTGGCTCTGCGCACCGCCCATTCCCAGCGTCACTTGCTTCGTCGGCGCATGTTCCACACGCAATGCCAACACCAATGCCATGTTGGTCCTCGTCTGCCGCAGCAGATTGATGGGAGCACCGGAGACAGTGAGACTCGCCTGCCCCTTGCCCGACCAAGCTGCCAGCAAAGCGTCCGGCTGACCGCCGCCATGTGCCAATCTGGTGCGCAGTGCGCCTCCGGGCGCCGCCGACACCGGTGCACTCCTTGCCACCGCACCGCCTGCGCCGATCAACGAATACGACCAAGTCGAAGCGGCGTCCCCGGCATCCACGATGCTGCTGCGATCAATCTCGGTGACCGGCGGCGCCTCCGGAAGCTGCCCGATGTTGCGCGGCTCCGCGTAGGTCAGACCATAGCCATAGGCGAACAGAGGATAATATGGCTCCGTACCGACGTTGAGCGGCGTCTGATCGGGTGCACGCGGCCAGGAGAAAGACAGCGTGCCGCGAAAATCATAGGCAACCGCGCCATCCGGCTTGCTGAACAGCAGATCGGACACGCCTGCACCTTCAGAGCCAGGAAGCCACGCGGCTATGAAAGCGTTGGATGCGTTGATCTCAGGCGTGACGTAAAGCGGCCGGCCGGAGAGGAACACGCCAACCACCGGAATACCTTGCGCACGCAGGCTTTGGATCAGCTTGAGGTCTTTCGCGTCCGCGAAATTGACATTGCCCCGGTCACCAAAAAATTCCGCATATGGGTTCTCGCCGAAGACAACGATGGCCACGTCGGGCTTCTCCGTGAAACTGCCGTCGACGCTGAGCGCAGCAGTGCCGCCTGCCGCCTCGACGTTGGCTTTGATGCCTTCGTAGATTGTCTCGCCATGCGGGAAGTCCGCGCGCGTGTTGCCGCCGCCCTGCCAGGAGATCGTCCAGCCGCCGCATTGCTTGGGCAGATTATCGGCGCCGTCGCCCGCCACCAGGACGTGATCGCGCGGCGACAGCGGCAGGAGGCCGGCGTCGTTCTTCAGGAGCACCAGTGATTCGCGAACGGCTTCACGCGCCACCGCACGATGTTCTGGGGAACCGAGCAGATTCCATTGTCCCGCGTTCGGCCGCGACGAAGGCTTGCCTTCCGTCATCACGCCGGCGCGGAGCTTGACGCGCAGGATGCGCGATACCGCCTCGTCGAGCCTGGCCATGGGGATTTGACCGGATTTGACTTGCTCCAGCGTGGATTTGTAGAGGCCCTTCCAGCCGTCCGCGGCCATATACATGTCCTGGCCGGACATCAGCGCCGTCGGACAGTTCGTCTTCGTGCAGCCGGGAATCTGCGCATAACCGTCCCAGTCGCCCACAACAAAGCCGTCGAAGCCCAAGCGGCCGAACAACACGTCCTGCAACAGAGATTTGTTGGCATGCATTTTCTGCCCGCGCCAACTCGAATAGGACGCCATCACCGACTGCACACCCGCCTTGATCGCCGCTTCGTAGGGCGGCGCGAAAATATCCCGCAGCGCGGGCTCGCTGTAGAGATTGTCGCCCTCATCGACCCCGCCGTCGGTGCCGCCGTCGCCGAGATAATGCTTGGCCGTCGCGATGACATGATCACCACGCAGAAAATCCGGGCTGCCCGGCATGCCTTGTATGCCCTCGACGATCGCCGTGGCGTATTCGCTGACAATTTTCGGATCTTCCGAATAGCTTTCGTAAGTGCGGCCCCAACGGTCGTCGCGCGCCACGGCGATGGTCGGCGCAAAAGTCCAGTCACCGCCGACAACGCGCAGTTCCTGCGCCGTAATCTCGCCGATCTTGTGCATCAACGCCGGGTCGTGCATCGCGCCGAGGCCGATGTTGTGCGGGAAGATCGTTGCGCCGATGATGTTGGAATTGCCGTGAACGGCGTCCTGGCCCCAGATGATCGGGATCACCGGCTGCCCCGCCGGCACATCGACCGACGCGTCGTAATATTCGTCCGCCGCCTTCAACCAATCCTGAGCAGGTGCGCGATCATTGCCGTATGGGCCGGAATCGCCGCCGTTCAGAATTGAACCGAGGTGATATTTGCGGACATCATCCGGCGTCACCGTACCGATGTCGGCCTGGATGATCTGCCCGACCTTGTCCTCCACGCTCATTTGCGACAGCAGCTTCGCCACTTCGGCCTCGATGGCCGGATCGCGCGGCTCGCCGCTCTCACCCTTCGGCCAGATGTCCGGATGAATCTCCGTCGACGTTGCGAAGTCGATGGTCGGTTGCGGCGCGGGCGCCGCTTGGACGGGTGCACTGGGTTGGCTGAACATGGAGCTCAACTCGTCGAGTTTCGGTATGGAAGGCATAGACGGGAGAGACGAACAGGCGCCCAGCGCCAGGGCACCCGCCAACATGACGGTGGCATTGCGCAGTCTTCGGGAAAGGCCCCGATCGATAATTTGAAGAGCCTTTTCCGTAAGCGCCGTCATCCTCTGGCTTCCTTTATGGGGTAAGACCTGCCGCTATAACTTAGGTTTCTTACTTTGATTCTGGAAATCTTACAGTCTGCGAACGCCCAGGCGCATTTCGATGGCGAACGATTCGCCCGGCGCCAGGGTTTTTGCGCCCGTCTCGCTTGTCGGTTCAGGGCGATTGAACGCGTTGGGCATGGCGCTGACCGGCTCAGCGCAGAAGAAGTTTTGCCCGACAGGCATGAAGCAATGCAGGACGATGCAGTCCTCTGAGCCCTCGAGCGAGACGGAAATTCCGCTGTCGGGCTGATCGATGCGCGCAGCGCCTCGCCAGCCGGGGAATGAGTTGTCGACGAACGGCGCCTTGGACACTTGCGTGCCGTGCCCGAGATCGATGAAGCGCGTCGCCTCGACCAATTCCGTCGGAATCATCGTCTGGTCGGCGAGCCACATGCCGGAGACCGAAGCCGAGATGCTGGTCCGTGGCAGCCGCGGATAATAGGGATGGAAGCCAAGTGTCGTCGGCATCGGCCGCGTATCCCGGTTGCGGACCGAGAGCCGGACGCTGAGCGCTGTGTCCGTCAGAGCGAAAACCTGCTCCGCCGAATAGGCCCACGGCCATTCGTCCGCCTCATGGTCGAAAGCGAGCGTCGCCTGGTCGCGCGACAGCGAAGCGACACGCCAGGCAACATGCCAGCCATGGCCATGCAGAGGATGCGGGTGATCTCCAAAATTCCTCGGGATGCGGTACTCATGCCCCTGGAAATGAAGCAGGCCGTGTTCGATGCGATTGGCATACGGCACCAAAGGAAAGCTGCCCATCTCGCGGACATCGGCCGTGTCCTTCGGCGCACGCCGCAGAACATCCTTCCCTTCGAATGTGTACCGCGAGATTGCTCCACCGATCTCCGGCGAAACATCCACCTCCAGGCCACCGTGCGCCAATGCAATCATGTGGGTGCCCTTCCCGTTAAACTACTTCGCTGTCCTGGGCTTGTGCCACACCTGCTCGATGGCCTCCAGCGTGCGCCCTTTGGTTTCCGGCACAAATTTCATCACGAACAGCGCCGCGAGGATCGCGCCCGCGCCATACAGCCAGTAGGCGAAACCGTGGTTGAACATGCGGTTCAGCCAAGAACTACCATCCATCATCGGGAAAGTCTGCGAGACGATGAAATTCGTGATCCATTGCGCCGCAACCGCGATCGACATCGCCTTGCCCTTGATCGAGTTGGGGAAGATCTCGGACAGCATCACCCACACGATCGGACCCCATGAAAAAGAGAAACCGATGATGTAGACGACCACGGCCCCTATCGCGATATAGGACGATCCCGTCGTGCTTGCGGCGCCAACGTGCTCCACCGTCGCGCTGACGAGGTGCATGTCGAACAGAGTGCCGATCGTCAGCATCGCTACCGCCATGATCACCGCACCGGCGATCAGCAGCGGCTTGCGGCCCAGCTTGTCGACGGTGGCGGTCGCGACCAGGGTGAACAACGTCATCGTGACGCCGACGAACCAAGCCGACTCCAGATAGGCGTCATTGGTGGAGGCGCCCATGTTCTCGAACATTTTCGGCGCGAAATAGAGCACTGCGTTGATACCGACGACCTGCTGAAATATCGAAAGCATGATGCCGACGACCAGCACCAGACTGCCATAGCTGAACAGCGGGCGCGTGTGCTGGACCAGCGAAGCCTCAATCTCCTTCAGGGTCGATTGTGCGGCATCGACACCGACCAGCCGCTTGAGCAGCGCCAGAGCTTCGCTGTCGCGGTCTTTGAGCACGAGATAGCGCGGCGTTTCCGGCACCAGCAACATGCAGACGATCAAAAGCGTCGCGGGAATTGCGGCCGAGGCGAGCATGTAGCGCCAGCCTTCGTTCATCAGGAATTCGTGGCTGCGCCCGGACTGAATCCAGAAGTTCACAAAATAAACGAGGTTGATGCCGATCACGATCGCGATCTGCTGGAAGGTCACCAACATGCCGCGCGTGGCCGGTGGTGCGACTTCTGCGATGTACATCGGCGCCAGCATCGAGGCCATACCAATGGCCGTGCCGCCCATCAGACGATAGAAGATGAAAGCCGGGAGCGCGTTTTCACGGACACCGCCTAAGATGCTCCAGCCGAATTCCGGAAAGCCCGCGCCGACAGACGACACGAAGAACAGCACACCCGCGATCAGCAGACCGGTCTTGCGGCCGAGCTTGGTCGATATCGGACCGGCGGCAGCGGCGCCGATCACGCAGCCGAGGAGCGCGCAACCAATGGCAAAGCCGGACAGAAAATTTGCTGTGCCTTCCGGCAGATGTCGCGGCGTGACGAAATTGTAAGTGATGGCGTCTGTTGCACCGGAAATCACTGCCGTGTCGTAACCGAACAACAGACCGCCGAGCGTCGCGGCAACTGTTAAGCCGGCTATCAGCGCATAATTGGCCTTGGCCATCTGGCACCCCTTTTATGGACGTCGTGTCCCGTTTTCTCCCGCCGCCGTCGGAGCTTGCTGCCCCGTTGGACTTTGCGTCCTTTTTCTAGGTCGGCGTCGCGACCGTAATGATAGCGCTAACATTCCGCAAGCGTCGACGGACTCGAAATTCGCCCGCGGGACGGATGCTATTGACGGTGCTTTTCTGCAGCAAGGCCCGAGCAATACGCTCTCAACGACAGACCTAGTGATTGTGCCTGGGAGGCTTCGCAGCAACTCCGCGGTATTTCACCGCAAGCTCCATCACCGCTCCGCTATCGAGCTGGCTGGTGGTGGCGCGAAAAATCTCCTGCCAGGGCGTCTGACTTGGGGGGATTGGCGGCGGCGGTTCTTTTTTGCGCCGGGCGATTTCTTCGTCGGACACCAGCGCATCGCAGCGGCCCCGCTCCACGTCGATGCGAATCGCGTCGCCAGTACGCAGCCAGGAGAGCCCGCCGCCCACGGCACTTTCCGGCGCGGCGTTGAGGATCGATGGACTGTCGGAAGTTCCGGACTGACGCCCATCGCCGATCGTCGGCAGGCTGGCGATGCCCTTCTTCAGCAACGCATCCGGCGGCTGCATGTTGACGACTTCCGCCGAGCCGGGCCAGCCGATCGGACCGGCGCCGCGGATCACCAGAATCGTGCGTTCGTCGATATCGAGCGAGGGATCGTTGATGCGCGCGTGGTAGTCGTCGCCTCCGTCGAACACGACCGCGCGCCCTTCAAAAATGCCTTCGGCACTCAGATAGCGACGACGAAATTCCTCGGAGATCACGCTAGACTTCATGATCGCGAAATCGAACAGATTGCCACTCATCACCAAGAAGCCGGCGCGCTCCTGCATGGGCTTCTCATAGGCCGCGATCATCTCGCGATCGTTGCTTTCACGGCCCTTCAGATTCTCGGCGACGGTCTTGCCGGTGACGGTGAGCGGTCCGCCATCGACTTTTCCCGCACGCAGCAGTTCGTGCATGACGGCCGGCACGCCACCGGCCCGATGGAAACGCTCGCCGAGATATTTGCCGGCCGGCTGCATGTTGAGCAGCAAGGGGATGTCGCGCCCATAATCCATCCAGTCTTGCGCCTTGATCTCAACACCCGCGTGGCGCGCCATGGCATGCAGATGCGGCTGGGCGTTGGTGGACCCGCCCATGGCGGCGATCATGGCGATGGCATTGAGGAACGCTGGACGCGTCAAGATTTGCGACGGACGCAGGTCTTCATAGGCCATTTCAACAATGCGCTTGCCGGTGGCATAAGCCATCTGTCCACGCTCGCGGTACGGCGCCGGGATTGCCGAACATCCGGGCAGCGACAGCCCGAGTACCTCGGCAACCGCGTTCATCGTGGAAGCGGTGCCCATCGTATTGCAGTGACCCAGCGACGGGGCCGACGCCGCGGCCGTCTGCACGAATTCCTCTTCAGTGATCTCGCCGGCGCCAAGACGGCGCCGGCTCTTCCAGATCACCGTGCCGGAGCCGACCAATTCGCCTTCGAACCAGCCGTCGAGCATCGGCCCGCCGGAAAGGACAATGGCCGGAATATCCACGGTCGATGCCGCCATGACGGCTGAAGGGGTGGTCTTGTCACAACCGGTCGTCAGCACCACCGCATCGATGGGATAACCGTGCAGGATTTCCACCAGCCCGAGATAGGCAAGATTGCGGTCGATCGCGGCGGTCGGCCGACGGCAATTCTCGAACAAGGGATGCGTCGGAAATTCCAGAGGCACGCCTCCGGCGTCGCGAACACCCTCCTTTACCCGACGGGCCAGTTCGAGGTGCACGCGGTTGCAAGGGTTGAGATCGCTGCCGCTTTGCGCGATGCCGATTATGGGCCGCCCCGAACGAAGTTCTTCCGGCGTCAGGCCGCTGTTCATCCAGCGCTCAAGATAGAGCGCCACCATGTCCATACGTGCCGGATCATCAAACCAGTCCCGCGACCGGAATCGTTTTTTCGGTTTGTCATGCGCCATCGCGGTTTCCCTCCGTCGCGACCTGCGCGATCAAGCCAAAGTATAGGCGATTTTCAGCTGCGTGTAGAACTCTACCGCAGCGGTTCCCTGCTCGCGCGGACCGTAGCTCGACTTGCGCGTTCCGCCGAACGGCACGTGGTAGTCGACCCCAGCCGTCGGCAGGTTCACCATCACCATACCCGCCCGCACGTTACGCCGGAAATGAAGCGCGTGCTTGAGCGATGTCGTGACAATGCCTGCAGACAGGCCGAAATCACCCATGTTCGCGACCGCGAGGGCTTCGTCATAATTCTTGACCCGCACCACACTGGCGACCGGCCCGAAGATCTCCTCGCAATTGACCCGCATGTCCGGCTTGGTGTCGACCAGCAAGGTCGGCGCCACATAATAGCCGGGCTTGGACAATTTCAAGCGCTCGCCGCCGGCAACGCAGCGCGCCCCTTCCTTCGCGGCGATATCGATATAGCCCAGCACCGTGTTGAGCTGAGCCTCGCTCGCCACCGGTCCGATCTTGGTGTCCGGATCGAGCGCATCGCCGACGCGCAACGCCGCGACCTTCTCGGTCAGCGCCTTGACAAAGCGATCATAGACGCCTTCCGTTACGATGATACGGCTCGATGCCGTGCAGCGTTGCCCGCTGGCGAAAAAGGCGCCGTCCAGGGCGCACTGGACCGCACGATCGAGGTCTGCATCGTCGAGCACGACAAGCGGATTCTTGCCGCCCATCTCCATCTGCAGCCGAGCCTGACGCTCGATTGCCAACTTGGCGATGCCGGCGCCGACGCCCTGTGATCCGGTGAAAGAGATACCCGCCACGCGCGTGTCTTTTACCAGCGCATTGCCGGCGGCCGCCCCACCGAACACCATGTTGAAGACGCCTTTGGGGATACCGGCGTCATGGAGAATTTCGGCCATCGCCGCAGCAATGGCGGGTGTCAGCGAGGCAGGTTTCAGCACCACCGTGTTGCCGAACGCAAGCGCGGGCGCGCTTTTCCAGGCGGGTATGGCGATGGGAAAATTCCATGGCGCTATCAATCCGAACACGCCCAACGGCTCACGATAGGTCGTGACCTCCACGCCGGCGCGGGTGGAATCGACATTGTCGCCGGTCCGGCGCAGCGCTTCGCCGGCGAAGAATTTGAACAGCCGCCCCGCGCGGGCCACTTCGCCGATGCCCTCTGGCACCGTCTTGCCCTCTTCACGCGACAGCAGCCGGCCGAGCTCCTCGCGGCGCGCCAGGATCGCGGTGCCGGCACGATCAAGCACGTCGGAGCGCAGTTCCGGACTCGCTTGCGACCAGGCAGGAAACGCTTCGGTCGCCGCGGCTATCGCCGCGCGCATCGCCGAGCCGTCGTCATTGGGGGCACGCGCGACAACGTCCGCCGTATCCGACGGATTGAGGCTTTCGAGGCCCGTGCTGGCTCCGACCCATTCGCCGCCGATCAGATGTCTTAAAGAAAGAGTTTCGCTCACAGCTTGACCTCCGCGCCCGTCGCGCGCCCCTTCAGCAGACCACGCGACGCGAGATTGCACATAAGATCGCCCACTCCGAACGTCCAGGGCGGCGCGGCGTCACAGCACGTCACCTTGTTCTCCAGAACGCCGAGTTTCTCCGACGACACCCGTACGACGTCGCCCTGTTTGTGGGTAAAGCCGCTACCGGGCGCGCCGCGGTCGTCGGTGGGGGCAAACATCGTTCCGAGGAACAACGCAAAACCGTCCGGATATTGGTGATGCTTGCCGATCGTCTGGCCGACAAGTTCGAGAGGATCACGGCTGATCTCTGTCATGGAACTCTTGCCTTCCAGCCGGTAGCCATCTTCCCCGACAACCTCGAGCCGGACAACAGCCTTGCGCACGTCGTCCAGAGCGAAGGTATCGTCGAACAAGCGGATGAACGGGCCAATCGAGCAGGAAGCATTGTTGTCCTTGGCCTTGCCGAGCAGCAGCGCGCTGCGTCCCTCGATGCAGCGGAGATTCACGTCATTGCCGAGCGCGGCGCCGAGCGTTCGCCCAGCGCGGTCGCACACCAGCACGATCTCCGGCTCGGGGTTGTTCCACACCGAATCCGAGCGCACACCGACCCAATCGCCCCAGCCGACCGATGACAATGTCGGCGCCTTGGTAAACACCTCGGCGTCGGGGCCAATCGCGACTTCAAGGTATTGCGACCACAAACCATCGGCGATCAACGCGTCCTTGAGCTTCTTGGCTTCAGGCGATCCAGGCTTGACCGAGCGAATATCCGTGCCGACCCGATCGCGCAGGGCCGCGCGGATCGCCTCGGCGCGACTTGCTTCACCACGGGCGCGCTCCTCGATCACCCGTTCGACGGCGGACACCGCGAAGGTAACGCCGGCCGCCTTGATGCATTGCAGATCGACGGGTGCCAGGAGACGCATCCTGCCGGACGATCCGTCCCAGGCGCGGCGCAAATCCAGCGTCTCGAGCGGACCGAGGTCAACACCGGCCCGGACTTGGGACCAGTCCCAAATTTCGAGAAATTGCGACACGGTGGGCGCGATCGCAGAAATGTCCCGCGCGTGCCCGCCGCTGACCAGGATGGGCGTCGGCCCAGCGGAAGTTTCGATACGACCCAGAAGCGTCGCAGCCCGCCAATCTTGCGGTAGGTGTTCGATCATATACTCGCCATTACCGATTGCGCGCGCGTTTGGCCAATCTCTTCCGCGCCGCTTCCGGACCTGCCACCGTCAAAGCTCCGATTTGCTCTGTCAAGAGCGGCGTCTGTTCAACTGACCTTCAGCGGGCCGGCCGATTGGCGCTTGACCAGCGAATAGGTCACCAGATGATCGACGGGCTTAGGATCGCCGCCACCTTTGCGGCTGCGGATGATACGGATGATCAAATCAATGGCGATCTCGGCCATCGCCGCGATCGGCTGGTGGATCGTCGTCAGTTCCGGCCAGATCGTGGCGGCAATCGCCGTGTCGTCGAAGCCGACGACGGAAAGATCCTCAGGCACATCGAGGCTCTTGCGGTGCGCCACGGAAACCGCCGCCGCGGCCATATCGTCGTTGCTGGCGAAGATGGCGGTCGGCGCCGGACGTCGCGACAACAGATGCTCCGCCGCATCCAGGCCGGAGCGATAACTGAAGTAACCTTGCACGACGAGCGATTTGTCGATGGGAATCCCGGCCTCGCGCATTGCCGCTTCAAAGCCGCGCGCACGTTCGGCGCTGGCGCTCAAATTGGGATGGCCACGGATAAAACCAATGCGGCGGTGGCCGAGTTCCAGCAGATAGTTCGTCATTTCGTAGGCGGCCGCGTAGTCGTTGATCCGAACGCAGGAGGCCTCCGCGTTGAACCGCCCGGTCGCTACGGCGACGCTGGGCAGGCCGGCCTTCTTGAGTTCGGCAAGCACTTCGTCGGATTCGCACATCGGCGGCGGCAGGATCACGCCGGCAACGCCACCGTCGATCAGCTTGAGGACGGCGGCACGCTCCGCGGCGGCGCTGGTCGTCGTGCATTTCTCGAGGACGATCTGCGCGCTCTTGCGACTCGACTCGTCGAGTGTCCCCACCAGGAACTCGCTGAGGTAGGCGGCACTGGGGTTGCTGTAGAGCAATCCGATGCGCGCGCCCTCGGCACCGGCCAGGCTGCGCGCAGCAAGATTTGGGGCGTAGTTGAGGTCCTTGACCGCGGACATCACGGCAGCGCGCGTAACAGGGCGCACATTCTTCTCGCCGTTGACAACGCGCGACACAGTCATCGGCGACACGCCCGCACGCTTCGCCACGTCATGGATCGTCACCGCGCCGCGGTTCTTGCGGCCGGATTTCTGGGACGCTTTCGGTGAATCTTCCGAGGTGGTCATCTGGGATTGGTACACATCACCGGGAACAAAAAGCAATTTCGGTCAAGCTGGTTTCTCGGCGGCGCCGGTCACGGTAGGCAGCGCGGTATATACGCCACCGCATTCGCAGCGTCCCATACAAATCCACTTCTTAGAATTCGCCCTGCCCAAAATTGGCATAATACATTGATTTAATTAAATTTTATGACGTCTCGCATACAGGAGCGTTACTCCCGGCGATGGCCGCGATAGCCATTTCATCTCGGACCGTCTGAACTTGGAAGACACGACCACCCCCAAGGATCACGGCCTTATTCGGCTCCCAGCCGGTCAAAGAGCCGTGCGCGGGCTGTCGTCGAGCAGCCGTCGCATGCGGCCAGCCCGCCCGGCGCCCTGTATCGCGTCGGCCAGCGTGTAACGCTCGAGCACGGACAGAAACGCAGCGAGAGCTTCCTCCAACGGCCGCCGCAGACCGCAAGCCGGCGACACCACGCAGACATTTCGCTTGCGGTCGAAGCATTCGACCAGCGCAAAGCCGTCCTCGGTCATGCGGACGACCTCCCCGAGATTGATCTCGTCCGGCCGCTTGGCGAGTTTGAGGCCGCCCTTGCGGCCACGGACGCTTTCGACAAAGCCGGCCTGGATCAGCGTCTGCGCGACCTTCACCAGATGATTACGGGAGATATGATAGCGACGTGCCACTTCCGCGATCGTGTGAAGGTCATCAGGTTCCAGCGCCAGCAGCATCAGCAGACGCAAGGCAAAGTCCGTATGCAGAGTCAGGCGCAATGTTCACCTCCAGCAGTTCCGCCAATGATAGCGGCGAATGCAGCGGACGAATACGGCGGGCGAAATGCCGCCCGCCGTATCTATTGTGTCATTCCCGCCCTTCAGACGGCCGTGCGGCAAAGTGAGGCAACAGCGGTCTGAGCTTCAGCAAGAAGTCAAACGCCATCAGCACGGCACCGGCTGCGAACACGACATCGCCCGGCAGCCGCATCCATTGCCAGAACGTCGTCGTCTCATAGAACGTCATGCTCCGGGCATAAGCCAGACCATGTTCGTAGACCGCTGCAAGTTGGGACCATCCGATCGGGAAGAAGTTGAACACGATCCACATCACCAGGCCAATGTTATAGAGCCAGAAGGCCCAACGCCCGAGCGTTTCACTGAACGGGGCCCGGTCGCCCGCCAGATATCTGAGACAGAAATAGACCAGTCCCAGGCCCAACAGTCCGAAGGCGCCGAACAATGCGGTGTGCGCGTGGTTCAGCGTCAGGAACGTGCCGTGCTCGTAGTAGTTTACCAGCGGAGCATTGAGCGTTCCGCCGCCGAACACACCGGCGCCGACGAAATTCCAGAACGCCGCGCCGATAATGTAGGTGTAGGCCAAGCCATATTTGAAGTCGGCATGCCCTTTGATCAACTGGCGCTGCTGGATTGCCTCCATGATCAAGAGCACGAGCGGCAATACTTCGATGAAGGAGAACATCGTACCCAGCGGTACCCACATGCCGGGCTCGCCTGCCCAATACATGTGATGGCCGGTACCGAGTACGCCGCCAAGGAAGATCAGTATCAGTTCGAGATAGACGGCGCGCTCCGCCAAGCGGCGCGACACTAGTCCCAGCGCCATCAGCAGATAGGCACTGATCGCCGAAGCGAAGAACTCAAAGGACTGCTCCACCCACAGATGCACGACCCACCAGCGCCAGAAGTCGGTGATCGTGAAAGACTTCTCGACGCCCGTCAGCGGGATCATGCCGAAGGCGTAGAGCAGTGCGATGTTGGTTGTGGACGCCCAGATCAGATGCTCCAGACGGATGCGTCCGGTCCAGAACTCGCCGGTCGCCTTCCACAGACTGTCCTTTGTCGGCCACAGCGCACGGAAGACCAACAGGCTCCAGATCACCAGCCCGGCGAAGAAACCGATCTGCCAGGCGCGGCCGAGTTCGATATAGGAGAGCCCCTGGTTGCCGAACCAGAACCAGCCTTCCTTGATATAGCCCATGACGCCGAAATAATCGCCCGCCAACGCGCCGACGACGATGAATACCGTGACGTAGAACAGCACATCGACCAGGAAGCCCTGCAACTTCGCCTCGCGTCCGGAGATAGCCGGCGCCAGGAACAACGCGCCGCCGATCCAGGATATGCCGATCCACACAATGGGCGATTGGATATGGACGTCGCGCAGGAAGCTGAACGGCAGATATTTGTCGATCGGAATTCCGTAGAACGCCGTGCGTTCCGTGTAGTAATGCGCCATCAGCGCACCTACCAGAATCTGCAGCAGGAATACCGCCGCCACGACGAGGAAATACTTGCCGACTTTGCGCTGGCTCGGCGTCAGCGTGCGGAACTTGACGAGAACCGGGTCCATCGGCCCATTGTCGTGTTCATTCAAATAGCGCTGATAGATGTATATGATTGCGCCGAACATAAAGAAGGTGAAGCAGAAGCTCACCCAGGTCCAGATGAAGGTCGATGTCGTCGGTGTATTGCCGACCAGCGGCTCATAGGGCCAGTTCTGCGTCCAGGATGCCGTCGACCCCGGCCGCCGCGCCACGGTGGTCAGCGAGGAGTAGATGAGGAAACTCGCTGTGTCGCGGGCACCTTGGGCATCGAGGCTGTAGGCCTTCGTCCAACCTTTTGCGAAATTGTTATGCAGAAGCTGATCGGTGATCGCGCCACGCAACGTCGTGATCGCCGACGCCAGTGCGAACGGAACCACGGTTTCCTTCTTGGTCAGATCGACGTTTTGCAGTTCGGTCTGCATCGCGGATTGGACGCCGGTCTTATGCTCCGCGTTCAGATCGGCGAGCGCCTTGCCGTATTCCTGGCGCGCAATGTTTTCTTCCGTTTGAGTCGCAAGTTTGACCAGGATATCGGCGGTGTAGTCCTCGCCGAAGTAAGAGCCCATGCCGTAAAGGCTGCCGTAATCCATCAGGTCGGCACGCTGGAAACCCTGCTTGCCGCGATAGATTTCGGCTTCTGTGAGCACGACGGTGCCGCCAGGCGTGACAAATTGGTCAGGCAGCGGCGGCGCCTGTTCATAGGTCAGCACGGTGGTCCAGCCGAGCAATGCGAACGTCGCGATCGCGACGGCAAGCAGAACCCATTTCAGGATGTTGCTGACTTTGTCTTCGGCGACTGGCTGCGCGGATGCGGGATGCAATGCCATTTCTCTCCCCCGGGTTGCGTTGGATTTGTGGTGCAAAACGCGACTCGAACTTGAAGTCCAAATATATATGCATTTTTGATACCTGTATTTCGCTATGACATCCTGCCGCGCCGGGACCCCCCCTATTGGGCGTAAAGTGGTTCGTGGATGCGCACGCACCAGAAATGACTCCTCAAGGGGGATTTTTACGATGCTAAGACGCACTTTTCTGTTGGCTTCGGCCGCGACAGCCGCCACTACTACGCTTCCGCCCATGACGAACCTGTCCGCCGCTCCAATGGAAATGTCGCTGCTTGCCCCCTGGAAGGGGCCACATGGCGGCGGTCCGGCCTTTGCACAGGTCAAGATCGACGATTTCAAGCCCGCGTTGTTGGCAGGCATCGAGAAAAATCGCGCCGAGATCGCGAAGATCGCGACCAACAAGGCGGCGGCGAACTTCGAGAATACGATTGCTGCGCTGGAAGATTCAGGCCGACCGCTCGGCCGGGCCGTGTCGATCTTCTACATCTACACCTCGACGATGAACGACAAGCAGATGCAGGCGGTCGAGAAGGAAATGTCGCCGGTGCTCGCCGCCTTCAACGACGAAGTCATCCAGAATTCCGCACTGTTTGCACGCGTCAAGGCCGTCTATCAGTCGCGCGAGGCTGCCGGGCTCACGCCGGAACAGCAGCGGCTTGTCTGGGTCGTCTATCGCCGCTTCGCGCGCCAAGGCGCAGCGCTCGGCGATACCGACAAGGTCAGATTGGCCGACATCAATCAGAAACTCGCGGGGCTCTATACGGCCTTCAGCCAGAACGAGCTGGGCGACGAGGAAGATCATTGGCTGACGCTGGAAGAAGCGGAACTCGACGGCCTGCCGGACTGGCTACGCGCCTCCGCGGCGACAGCCGCAGAGGAAAAAGAGCAAAAAGGCAAGTGGCTGATCGCCAATACGCGCTCGGCGATGGAGCCGTTCCTCACCTATTCCACGCGCCGTGACCTGCGCGAAAAGGCGTTCCGCATGTGGACGTCGCGCGGCAACAACGGCGATGCGCACGACAACAACGCCAATATCACCGAAATCCTGGAACTACGCGCCGAAAAGGCAAAACTGCTGGGCTATCCCACCTTTGCCCACTGGATCACCGACTACCAGATGGCGAAGACGCCGGATGCGGTCATGGACCTTCTGATGAAGGTATGGACGCCGGCGGTGGCGCGCGTTCACGAAGAAGTCACCGACATGCAACAGGTCGCCGACGCGGAAGGCGCCGACATCAAGATCGCGCCGTGGGACTATCGCTATTACGCGGAGAAGGTGCGCAAGGCGAAGTACGATCTCGACGAAAGCGCGATCAAGCCGTACCTGCAGCTCGACAAGATCCGCGAAGGCATGTTCTGGGCGGCTGGGCAGCTTTACGGCCTGGAATTCGTCGAGGTGCATGACCTGCCGGCCTATCGCAAGGATGTGCGAGTCTTCGACGTGCACAAGGAAGGCAAGCATGCCGGCCTGATGTTCTATGATCCCTATGCGCGCGCCGGCAAGAATTCCGGCGCATGGATGAGCGAGTACCGCACCCAGGAGCGCTTCCGCACCGCGGTCACGCCGATCGTGTCCAACAATCTGAACTTCGTCGCGGCCGCCCCCGGTCAGCCGATCCTGATCTCATGGGATGATGCGGTGACGATGTTCCATGAATTCGGCCATGCCTTGCACGGGCTGAATTCGAACGTGAATTATCCCTCGATCGCGGGCGCCAACACAGTACCGGACTTCGTTGAATTCCCCAGCCAGCTCAACGAGCACTGGCTACCGACCCAAGAGGTGCTGTCGCGCTTCGCCCTGCATCATGAGACCGGAGCGCCGATGCCCGCGGAACTCGTCGCCAAGATCAAGAAGGCGCACACCTTCAACAAAGGCTTCGATACCGTCGAATATCTTGCATCGGCGATCGTCGACATGAAAGTGCATCTGGCGGGCAGCGCGAAGATCGATCCGCATGCTTTCGAGGCCGAGACCCTGAAAGAGATCGGCATGCCCGCGGAAATCGTCATGCGCCACCGCATGCCGCATTTCGGGCACATCTTTGCGGGTGAAGGATACGCTTCGGGATATTACGACTACATCTGGGCAGATACGCTGGTCGCCGATGCAGCGGAAGCTTTCGAGGATGCACCCGGCGGGTTCTACGACAAGGCGCTCGCGAAGAAGCTATACGACGACATCATCAGCCGGGGCAATTCAGTGGATGCCAACGAAGCCTATCGCAAGTTCCGGGGCCGCGACGCCACCGTGGACGCATTGATGCGCGATAGAGGATTCCCGGCACCGACCAAGGCCTAGCGTTAGTTTTGACCGTGGTCCGAAACAACACGGCAGGAAACCGGTGCGCGTCCTCTGAAGAAGGCGGTGTTGAACATCTTCTCCGGCGGAGAGAATTCGCCGGTCATCGTGACCGTGTCGCCTTCGGCGCACGGAAGACGATCGATGACGGATGCACTGACCGTCGTCGTGCCGCACAGCGGTGCCGGCAGATCGAGAAAGAAATATGTCTGAAGTTCGGCCTGCGGTTCCTCGCGCATGCTTTGCGGCGAACGGATTTTGCCGGTCAGCGTCACGACGCTGGGCGTTTTGCAGATGTCGACCTTCGGCTGCTCCTCCGCTCCAATCGCTGATTGAGACACCAGGGCTATGGCGAAGGCGCCCGCTGCTGCAACGGATGACACTTTGTAATAGCTGCGCATGGGAACCTGAGGGCTCGTGCCGCGCCCCAAGATATCACCCTGCCACACGGTGAACCAGCAACAGCCCGCCACACCTATCGCAGAAGCGTATGCGGCTCAGATGCGTTCCAGACGTGCGGCGACAACACCGGGATTACCCTCGACATAGGGAACGTCGTGCCGGAGCGAAGCATAGAGATTATGATCTTCGCGGACGCCGAAACGCCGAATACTGACCGGCCCAAATTCGGGCGCGAACATTTCAACCACGCCTTCATCCAGGGAGTGCGGCTCTGTCGGTGTCGGCGCGTGACCGATTTCCACGATCAGCAGGATGCGACCTGCCGGCGCGACGACGCGTTTGATCTCGCGAACCGTCGCCACGACGTCATCGACGTGATCCAGGCTGTTGAAGGTCGACACGACATCGAAATGGCCGTCGGGGTACGGAATCTCTTCCGACGATGCACTACAATAGGTCATCGCCTGCTTGTCTTCGGCCAGTTTGCGGTAATGGTCGGCCAGCGGATCGAGCCCGACGCGCTCACGCGCGCAGTTCGCCCATTCGAGGCTCCCGCAGGGACCGCAGCCGATATCGAGAATGGCGCCGCCCGCGTAATCGTCCGCTGTCAGACCGAAAAACCTCGTAAAAAAGAATTCGTAATGCGCCCGCTCATGCTCCAGTTTCGCCAGATCGCGTGCGATGGGCGCCGTGACGCCGCGCCAATAGCGCAGTTCGTGGTACTCCTTGAACCGCTTGCGCGCCTGGGCCGGCAGCACCGATAGCGCCGAATTCACCACGAATTTTGCGCTTGGTTTCAGAACTTCGAGCATGCCGTATCCTTCCTTGCACAGGCGCCGCGTGCCAAAACGGATCAAATCCGTCGGCTTGGGGAAGACGAAGCAAGGGTGAGGCCAGCGGCAAAAGTCCGCGGCTTCAGGTAAATGCGGCGAAGGTAAAGACGAGTGCGGCGCAGAACACGCACTGCGCAAGTCGCAGCAAAGTGCCGACCTTGGGCAAGCTCATGCCGCCATCCTTACGGCTGCATATACCGATTGAAAAAACGGGACTTCTTCACGGCCCACAAGGCGCCGACGATCAAGGCGACGATGATCCCGAGCAAAAGCCACTCCTGATGCCTGCCGACATGCAGCGTATGGACGAACGTCGCCGTCAGCGCGCCCGGTAACAAGAGCGCCGGCGCCCATATCAAGGCCGACGACATGTTGGCGATCCAGAACCGGACAGGGGGCATTTTGGATATCCCCGCCACCAGCGGAACAACGGCGCGAAACGGTCCAAAAAACCGTCCAATGAAAACGCTCTTTCCGCCGTGGCGCTTAAAGAAGGCGTATCCCGTCGCCAGCAACTCCGGATGACGCGTGAACGGCCAGGATCGCTCGACCAGATGCCCGTACCGCCACCCCAGCCAGTAGGAGATAGCGTCACCGGCCGTCGCCCCCGCGATGCAGCCGATCAGAAGCGGCCAAGCGCTGAGCGTGCCGCTGGGGATGAAGGCCCCGGCCGCAATCATGATGGCCGTCCCGGGAATCAGAAGGCTCAAAAAAGCGAAGGATTCACCGAACGATACCGCAAACATGATCGGACCGGCCCAGATGGCGTTCCGGCCGATGAAAGCGACGATTTCGTGGATCATTGGGCACACATAAACAGCGCACCGGTGACATGCAATGGGAGAGCGTGCCGGCCGCATCGATAATCCGCAGCATCGCGGCGTAAAAATCGCATTAAGCCGCCAATTGAAGAGAGTTTTTGGCGCTCTCCTTTAATCGCCACGCCGCCTTCAAAGCGGAGACAAACGCTAGGAGGCAGACGGGTAACCGGTCGCACGCCGAGCGGCCCGGTTGACTGTGCCGCCGTCAATACCTTTGATCCTCGATGGTTCTTCAGGGGCAATACCTTGGCGCGCGAAGTTCCCGGTCCGGTCGGCACGCTTTCTGCGGCCTTGGCCAACGCTGCGAAGTTGCTGAAGGTCAAGCCCGCGTTTGCCGAAGAGCAAGCGCGCGAAATCCTGAAGGCGGCTCCCGGAAACGGCCAGGCATTGCTGTTGCTGGGGAGTGCCCAACGCCGTCAACGGAAAACCGCCGCGGCCGTCGAGACACTCAAACTCCTGGCCGAAACGTCGCCGAAGTCTGCTCCGGCCCAATTCGAATACGGCCTCGCTTTGGCCGAGGCGGGACAATGCGACGAGGCGATCGACGCGCTCCACCGCGCAGTGGCGCTCGAGCCCGGGCATGCCAGCGCGTGGCGCGAGCTCGGCGACCAGAAGGCGCTGACCGGCGACGACCACGGCGCCGTCGAGGCTTATGCCCATCATATCCAAGCGTCGGCGAACGACCCGCAACTTCGCGCAGCAGGTCAGGCGCTTTGCGAAAACAGACTCGCGGTGGCTGAGCATATGTTGCGTGCGTTCCTGAGGGAGAACCCGACCGACGTGTCCGCCATTCGTATGCTGGCGGAGACCGGTTCGCGCCTCGGCCGCTATGAGGACGCCGAACATCTGCTCGCACGCTGCGTCGAGCTGGCGCCCGGCTTTACCGCCGCGCGGCATAACTACGCCTCCGTCCTGTATCGTCAGAACAAACCGCTGGAAGCCATCGCTCAGGCCGACATCCTGCTGAAGGACGATCCGCGCAATCCCGGTCATCGCGCACTGAAGGCTGCCGCCTTGGGCCAGATTGGCGAATATGCCCGCGCCGTCGAGATTTATGAGAATCTGCTGGCGACCCATCCCGGTCAGCCCAAGGCCTGGATGAGCTACGGCCACGCACTGAAGGCGCTCGGACGGCACAACGAATGCGTTGCCGCGTACCGCAAGAGCATTGCGCTGCTCCCCAGTTTGGGCGAGGCCTATTGGAGCCTGGCGAACCTCAAGACCTTCCGCTTCACCGACCAGGATGTGGCGGCTATGCGCGATCAACTGGCCCGCTCCGACATCGCGGATGAAGATCGCTATCACCTCGACTTCGCGCTCGGCAAAGCATTCGAGGATGCCGGCAAGTTCGATGTATCGTTCCAGCATTATGCAAAAGGAAACGCGTTGCGGCGGGCGGGTGCCGGCTACGATGCGGGAGAATTCGCCGAGCACGTCCAACGGCTGAAAGCCCAGTTCACGGCAGAATTCCTGCGAGACCGCTCAGCCGTCGGTTGCAATGCTCCCGATCCGATTTTCATCGTGGGACTGCCGCGTGCCGGATCCACGTTGCTGGAACAGATTTTGTCGAGCCACTCCGCCATCGAGGGCACGATGGAATTGCCCGACATTATTGCGATCGCCCGCCGTCTTGGCGGCAAGAAGCGGCACGGCGAAGCGTCCGCCTACCCGTCAATTCTGAATACCCTCGATCGGGGGATGTTCGCCGCGCTCGGCGAGGAATATCTCGCGCGCACGCGTATCCATCGCAAGCTGAGCCGTCCCTATTTCATCGACAAGATGCCCAACAATTTCGTGCATGTGGGACTGATCCATCTGATCCTTCCCAATGCCAAGATCATCGACGCGCGCCGCCATCCGCTCGGCTGCTGCTTTTCCTGCTTCAAACAGCATTTCGCGCGGGGCCAGGCCTTCACCTACAGCCTTGATGACATCGGCCGGTATTACGCCAGTTATGTCGAGCTGATGGCGCATTACGACGCCGTGCTACCGGGCCGCGTGCATCGCGTGATCTACGAACGACTCGTTGCCGATCCTGAGGCCGAGGTGCGCCGGCTTCTCGCCTATTGCGGCCTGCCTTTCGAGGATCGTTGCCTGCGCTTTTACGAAAATGAGCGCGCGGTCCGCACGGCAAGCTCCGAGCAGGTTCGCCAGCCCATCTTCAAGGACGCTGTCGAACACTGGCAGAATTTCGAGCCTTGGCTCGAACCGCTTAAGTCGGCGCTGGGGCTGGTGCTCGAACCTTACCCAGCTGCGCCCACTTTTTGAGCAGAAGTTTCCCATGCGTCATAAATAGGCATCTCCCATTGACGTGATGGGACGTTCAGCTTCTTATTTATGACAAGAACAAAAAAGACTCGGGGAGAACGCGTGCGAGGGCGAGCGTCGGTTTGATCCAACTCAAGAGCGGGGGCTTTGATCGTGACGGGAAATTTTACGGGTAAGGCGGCGCGTCTGCGCCCAGTTCTTCTTCCGGCATTGCTGGCAACAACCATGTTCACAACGGTCTCGGCTGCAATGGCCGACGACAGCGGTGGCCTCGAGACGATCATCGTCACAGCTCAGAAGCGCGAAGAGGATCTGCAAAAAGTTCCCATAAACGTCCAGGTGCTGACCGCCCAGAAAATTTCCGAGTTGCACCTCACCGATTTCACCGATTTCGCAGAATACATGCCGAGCGTAAATTTTGCGGCTAGCGGCCAAGGCAGCAACGGCGGTCCGGGGTTCGCGAATATTACGATGCGCGGCATCGCCAGCGATCAGAACGGCAACCATTCCGGTCCGCTGCCAACTGTCGGCGTCTATCTCGACGAACAACCGATCACCACGATCGGCGGCACGCTTGACGTGCCCACCTACGACGTTCAGCGCGTGGAAGCGTTGTCTGGTCCGCAAGGCACGCTTTACGGCGCCAGCTCTGAATCGGGCACGATACGCATCATCACCAACAAGCCGGATATGGACGCCTTCTCGGCGAGCTACAATATCGAAACCAACTCGGTCGAACACGGCGGCATCGGCTATTCCGGACACGGGATGGTCAATATCCCGCTCGAGGACAATATCGCCGTCCGCATCGTGGCGTGGGACGAGCACGACGCCGGTTATATCGACAATATTCACGGCACGCGGACTTATCCGACGTCCGGCGTGACCATCGACAACGCCGCCTTGGCGAAGAACAACTACAACACGGTCGACAAGATGGGCGGCCGCGCCGCGTTGGAGATTGATCTCGACGACAATTGGACGATTACGCCCATGGTCATGGGGCAAATCGAAAATTCGAACGGCGTCTTCGCTTACGACCCGACGGTTGGACCGCTGGAGGTCAAGCACTTCTTCCCGGAATATGTCCACGACAAGTGGTATCAGGCCGCTCTCACGGTTCAGGGCAAGATCAGCAATCTCGACGTGATCTATACCGGCGGCTATATGGACCGGGCGATCAATTCGGAAGCCGACTATACGGACTATTCCTTCTGGTACGACACGCTGTACGGCTATGGCGCTTACATCACCGACAATGCCGGCAATGTGATCGATCCGTCGCAATACATTCTCGGCACGGACCACTTCACCAAGGAAAGCCACGAGTTCCGCATTTCAACGCCGAAAGACGACCGCCTGCGCATGGTTGCCGGCGCATTCTACGAGCGGCAGACGCACGACATTCTTCAGGACTACAAAATCAACGGCATCTCCAACAACATCTCGATTCCGGGTTGGCCCAATACACTGTGGCTGACCGACCAAGTCCGCGTGGACCGCGACTATGCCGTGTTCGGGGAATTGGCCTATGATATCCTGCCCAACCTCACCGCGACGGGCGGTGTTCGCCTCTTCGAGGCCGATAATTCACTCAAAGGGTTCTTTGGACTCGCCGCGGGCTACAGTTCTGGCACCGGTATCTCGCAATGCGCCGTGCCGCCGCCGAACCCGACGCCGCTGTACAGCGTGCCATGTCAAAACCTCGACGCCCGCGTCAAACAAAACGGCGAGACGCACAAGCTCAATCTTACATGGCATGTCGATGATGATCGCATGCTGTACGCCACCTATTCGACGGGGTTCCGTCCGGGCGGCGTCAACCGGCGCAGCAATTTTGCGCCGTACAAATCGGACACGCTGACGAACTACGAGGTCGGTTGGAAAACGAGCTGGGACAATAATCTGATGCGCTTCAACGGCGCGTTCTATTTGGAAAATTGGAAGGACTTCCAGTTCCCGTTCCTTGGGCCCAATTCGCTGACGATCATCGCCAATGGCGGTCAGGCGCAGGTCAAGGGTGCCGAATTCGATTTGACATGGCTGCCGGCCGACGGCCTGACGCTGACCGGCTCCGGCGCTTACAATGACGCGCATCTGACTGCGGATTATTGCGGCACGTTCGCCGGCGGCGTCGTCGTCACTTCTTGTCCGGGTACCGCGCAGGCACCCAAAGGCACCCAGCTGCCCATCACGCCGAAATGGAAACTCAACGCCACCGCGCGTTATGAGTTCATGGTCGGCAACCTCAACGCCCATGTGCAGGGCTCGCTGGTTCACCAGAGCGGCGCCTGGCCGGATTTGCGCATTGCAGAACGCACCCTGCTCGGACAATCGCGCGCCTATACGATGTTCGATTTCGCCACGGGCGTGGAGCAGGGCAACTGGACGCTCGAGCTCTACGTGAAGAACCTCACCGACGAGCGCGCCCAGCTTGGCCGATATGCGGAATGCACGCCCGGCGTCTGCGGCAACGAGACCTACATTCTGACCAGCCAGCCGCGCACCATCGGGCTGACATTCGGCCAGAAATTCTAAAGGGGCGCCGCGCAGGAGATGGCGTGCAGCGAAGCTTGGCTTGTCTGGCGTAGCATTGCGGATACAAGCCCAGGTTCGCCCTTCGGGCTACGCCGGGCAGGCTTCTCTCGCTGTTGCGAGCGAAGCCTGGTGCCCCTGGCCGGACTTGAACCAGCACGCCCGTGAAGGCAACAGATTTTGAGAAGCCCCAGATGCCCTATCCTTTGTGTATCCGGGGGTATCCGATTTCCCGATAACCGACTGTTAGCACTAGACTTTTCCGGCTATCGACCCATCCATACCTAACCGGATGTTCGCCACGGTTGGCTTTCTGGTTGCACCTATGTTGCACCTGAAATCCGACCTCAACGGAGGTTAGGAATGCCCAAAATCAAACTCACCAAGACCGCTGTCGATGCGGCCTCGCCGAAAGAACGCGATTACGAACTCCGAGACACGATGATACCCGGCTTCCTCGTAAAGGTCACGCCAACCG
>JAGWJY010000100.1 GCA_028865545.1 Alphaproteobacteria bacterium
CAGAACTTCATTTCAAGATCGTAGAAGCGATATTCGAAGCTTCTCATCGGCTTGCCGCATTGCGGGCATTTGCCGGTCGTGGCCGTGGAATCGAAGGCCAGCGTGCCCTTCTCGTCGTCGCCGAGATCGAAGACTTCATCTTCGAGCTGATTCAATTCCTGACGGCTCAGCCACATCCCCTGGCAGGACTGGCAGAGTTCGACATCGACGCCGCTGTGTTTCGTTTGCACCAGATCCGTATTGCAGCTTGGGCATTTCATCGCGGGTTCCCATTCATCTTGGATTTCAGGGCGAGGTCACCTTCGGCGCTTCGCAGCGGTGGCCGACTGCGGCCGAACCGTCGGATTCTATCCGGCGTTTGTCAATTACAGCGCGGGAAGCGAAAGATTTGCGCAGACGCTTCCGGAAACAGCAGACGCAGACTGCGCCCGGACGGCCCGCGCCCGGCAGGCCATGACAATGAAGGACACATGCGACAAAAAAATTGGGGAGGGGCAAACGCGGCGTTCGCCCCCCTCGCCGCTGCGCGGCACTCCCCCCGTAAACGGGGGGAGAAAAGAGCGGCGCTAGTTCTTGTCCTTGTCGACCAGCTTGTTCTTGGCGATCCACGGCATCATGGCGCGCAGCTTGCCGCCGACGTCCTCGATCGGATGCGCGGCGTTGCGGGCGCGGGTGGCCTTGAACGAGGGCTGGCCGGCCTTGTTCTCCAGCACCCAGTCGCGGGCGAAACGGCCGGCCTGGATGTCGTCGAGCACGCGCTTCATTTCCTTCTTGGTCTCCGGCGTGACGATGCGCGGGCCGGTGACGTATTCGCCGTACTCCGCGGTGTTGGAGATCGAGTAGTTCATGTTGGCGATGCCGCCTTCATAGATGAGGTCGACGATCAGCTTCACCTCGTGCAGGCATTCGAAATAGGCCATCTCGGGCGCGTAGCCCGCTTCGACCAGCGTCTCGAAGCCGGCGCGGATGAGTTCCACCAGACCGCCGCAGAGCACCACCTGCTCGCCGAACAGATCGGTCTCGCATTCCTCGCGGAACGTGGTTTCGATGATGCCGGCGCGGCCGCCGCCGATGGCGGAGGCATAAGCCAAGCCGAGATCGTGGGCGTTGCCGCTGGCATCCTGCGCGATGGCGATCAGGCAGGGCACGCCGCCGCCGCGCTGATATTCGCTGCGCACGGTATGGCCGGGGCCCTTGGGCGCCACCATGAGAATGTCGAGATCCTTGCGCGGCTCGATGAGGCGGAAATGCACGTTGAAGCCGTGGGCGAAGAACAGCGCCGCGCCCTGCTTCATGTTGGCGACGAGATCGTCCTTGTAGATGTCGGCCTGCAGCTCGTCGGGCGTCACCATCATCATGCAGTCGGCCCATTTCGCGGCGTCGGCGACGCTCATCACCTTGAAGCCGGCGGCTTCCGCCTTCTTGGCCGAGGCGCCGGGGCGCACGGCGATGACGACGTCCTTGACGCCGCTGTCGCGCATGTTCAGCGCATGGGCGTGGCCCTGCGAGCCGAAGCCGATGACGGCGACCTTCTTGTTCTTGATGAAATTCAGATCGGCATCCCGATCGTAATAGACGCGCATGGCCATCCTCTTCTTAGCGTGTCATGGCCCGCGAAAGCGGGCCATCCAGGTGGGCGGTGAACTCATTCATTGTGGTGATACCGAATGCCGGATGATCGGGTTCCGGCTTCGCCTTGCGGCTGCGCCGTGACAAGCAAGCCCGGCCATGACGAAAGGGAAATACGTCCGCGCCGGCGCGGGCGTCAACTGGGTGGCCCGCTTTTGCGGGCCATGACAGCGAGTTTGCATCGGCATCAGCGCTTTATCCCGGCCGCATCGCCTCGATCACATCGCGTCCGGGCCGCGGGAGATGGCGGCGACGCCGGTGCGGGAGACTTCCACCAAGCCGAGCGGACGCATCAGATCGATGAAGCTGTCGATCTTGCTGGGCGCGCCGGTGATCTCGAAGACGAAGCTGGTATGCGTGGTGTCGACCGGGCGGGCGCGGAAGGCGTCGGCCATGCGCAGCGCTTCGACGCGCCTGTCGCCGGTGCCGGCGACTTTCACCAGCGCCATCTCGCGCTCGATGCCGGGCTTGTCGATGGTCCAGTCCACCACCTTGTGCACCGGCACGATGCGCGCCAGCTGGGCGCGGATCTGCTCCAGCACCTGCGGCGTGCCCGAGGTGACGATGGTGATGCGCGAGGTGTGCGCGGCGGGATCGATCTCGGCCACCGTCAGGGACTCGATATTGTAGCCGCGGCCGGAGAACAGGCCGACGACGCGGGCGAGCACGCCCGCCTCGTTGTCGACGAGCACGGCGATGGTGTGGCGTTCGGTGCTGGGCGTATTCATCTGCGTTTCAACCAAATCCTCTGGAATTCTTCCTGCGGAATCTCTTTCGGCTCGAAGCCCGGCTGCGCCGCGATCTCGGCCAGCGACGGCACCGGCATGATGCCCAGGCTGGTGCCGCCCGCCTCTTCGGTCTCGTCGGCGAAGCCCTTGCGGCCGTCCGCGTAGAAATCCACCTTGCGGCGCTCATAGGCGTCGTCGCCGATCTCGCTGTAGAACTGCGCCGGTTCGTTGGGGTTCTTGT
>JAGWJY010000024.1 GCA_028865545.1 Alphaproteobacteria bacterium
TGGCGGACAGGGAGGGATTCGAACCCTCGGAACGGCTCATCACCGTTCACACACTTTCCAGGCGTGCGCCTTCAGCCACTCGGCCACCTGTCCGTCTCTCGAGGCGCACGGATTTATAGGATTTGGCCTGCAAAGCAAGCCGGGCGGCCCTTCGGGTCGCCCGGCTGCCGAAAAAGCTCAGCAAACCACTCGGTTATTAGTCCGTGCCGGCCTTGCCCAGACCCAGGTCGTGCTCCGCCGCCACGATCGAGATCGTGTAGCCCGCGATGACGTCAAACAGGCACATCATCATGATGAAGAAGAAGACCGAGGTCGAGAAGCCCTTGAGGGTGATGAATTCGACCAGCGCAACGATGAAGGTGAGCATCGACAAAGCGTGGTTGATCAGCTCCTTCTCGGTCGTGTGCGTCGCCTTGACGACCTCGATGAAAAGCAGCGACAGCGACAGCAAGATCATGAAATCGCCGAAGGTGACCTGCCATCTCTCCCCGGAGAACATCGGGATCGTGAAGTAGATCTTCAGCAGTTCCTGAACATCGTGATGTGCGATGACCCCGCCGCCGAAGGCGAACAGGCTGTAAAGAATGACCGGAATGATCATGAACGGAAACAGGCGAAGCATGGAATTCCTCCCCAAACCGTCAGCAAGCCCCAATTAGAGTGTACCATAATAGGGCGAAACTACGGCCCGCATAGGGCCTACGTGTGACACTATGGTTAAGAGCTGCCCCAGATCAGGCGGCCGCAGGGGGGGCGCCAACCTTTTTTTCGCGGTGGATGAGGTAGAGATTGCGGGCATAAACGACAAGGCCGCCAAGCTGTCCCATGACATAAGGCAACCCGACCTGGCCAAGGTGGATCGAATAGACCAGCGTGATCAGCCCGCCGCCAAGGCTGAAATACCAGAAGGCCACGGGGATCACGCTGCGTCCCACCATCTCGCTCTTGAACAACTGGATGAAGAAGCGAGACGCAAACAAAGCTTGGCCGCCAAAGCCAAACGCCAGCCAAAGATGGTCACCGGATATCCACGAAAGCATCGTCAAATTTCCTTCGCCTCGGCTTTGCCGCGGAAGCGGCGTTGCAGCCATCTGACGCCCAGCAGGTCGTCGATGCCGACCAGCATACGGTTGAAGTTGGTGTATTTGGAACGGCCGTGCATGCGCGGACGGTGGTTCACCTCCGCAAAGCGCACGCCATAGCCCTCGCGGATCATCAGGGTGATAAGGAAGCGGTGGCTGTGGTCGAAGTATGGAAGCGCGAGATAAGCCTCACGGCGGAACGCTTTCAGCCCACAGCCGCTGTCGGTGGCACCGTCCTTGAGCAGCCATTGACGAATGCCGTTGCCCAGGCGCGACGCGAGCTTGCGGCTGAACTTGTCCTGCCGGCGCGCCCGCACGCCCGACACCATGCCGATGCCGTTCGACGCTCCGTCGCGTCGCAGCTCCTTCAACAGCTTGGGGATGTCGGCAGGATCGTTCTGGCCGTCGCCGTCGAGGGTGACGATGAGTTCACCGCGCGCCGCGCGCACGCCGGTCCGCACCGCGCGGCTCTGGCCGAGATTGGCGGCGTGGCGGATCACCCGGAGAGACGGGATTTCGCTCTTGAGGGCGGCCAGCGCCGCCGAGGTGTCGTCGCTTGAACCGTCGTCGACGAAGATGATCTCCGAATCGGTTTCGCCGGCGATCGCCGTTGCGATCTCGCGCGCCAGCGGGCCGACATTTTCGGCCTCGTCCTTCACCGGTACGACCACGGAAAGTGCCATCGCCATGATGATGTTCCGTTCGAATCCTTCGTAGACTAGGGTTGCATCCTTGTCCCGTCTGCGCGGTATCCTAAGGCGATCCAGAAGGGCGCGCGCCTTATACAGGCCTGCGCCGCTAAGAAACAGGCTTGTGCCGGAATGACCCATTTGCCGTCCCGCCCCCATCCATCTACGTCATGCCCGGCTAAGGCTTACAAAAGGCGTTCCAGATGACCGAAGGAGCGGCGGGCGAGGTGCCGGGGCGGATGGCGGCGCTACTGCACCGTCTGGCGCGGCGGCCTCGACTGTGGCTGCTCCTGCTCTGTTTGGCGCTGTGGGTGCCGGGCCTGCTGACGCTGCCACCGCTCGATCGCGACGAAAGCCGTTTTGCCCAGGCCTCGAAGCAGATGCTGGAGACCGGCAACTTCATAGATATCCGCTTCGGCGCGGTACCGCGTTACAAGAAGCCCGTCGGCATCTATTGGCTACAGGCTGCCGCGACGGCGGTGGCAGGGCAGGGCCGCCTCGATGAGATCTGGACCTATCGCCTGCCATCGCTGCTGGGCGCAATCGCAGCCGTCTGGCTGACTTTCTGGTGCGCACGGGCCTTTGCAGAGGCCGAGACGGCCTTTCTCGCCGCGGCATTGCTGGGAACGACGCTGCTGCTTGCTGCCGATGCGACCATCGCGACCACCGACGCCGTCCTGCTGGCCTGCGTGCTGGCGGTGCAGGGCGTGCTTCTCCGCGTCTACATGGCGGCGCGGTTGGAGGTCCAGCCGGAGCCGGGCTCCAAGCTCGCGCTCGCCGGCTGGTTTGCGCTCGGCTTAGGCATCCTGATCAAGGGACCTGTCGTGCTTGCCGTCGCGGCGCTGACAGGCACGGGCCTTTCTCTGTGGGACCGCAAATGGCGGTGGCTTGGCCGGCTCAGACCCGTCACGGGGCTGGCGCTGACGCTGGTGATTGTCCTGCCTTGGCTGATCGCCATCGCCATCCAAAGCCATGGGCTGTTCTTCCAGCAATCCTTAGGACACGACTTCGGCGCCAAGCTTGCGGGCGGTCAGGAATCGCATGGTGCGCCGCCGGGCTACTATCTCCTGCTTTCGACCGTAACCTTCTGGCCGGCAATTCTGTTCTTTGCGCCGAGCGTCATGACGGCCATTCGCAGGCGCAGCGAGCCGGCCCTGCGGTTCCTGGTGATGTGGATCGTTCCGTGGTGGGTGATCGTCGAGCTCGTGCCGACCAAGCTGCCGCATTACGTCCTGCCGGTGTACCCGGCGCTTGCGATGCTGGCTGCCAACTGGGTGCTCGAGAAAAGAGAAACGCAAAAGGCGACAGAGACGGAGAAGGTGGAGAAGGCGCAAGAAGGAGATGCGCCGCCACAGCCCGCGAAGGAACCGCTGTGGGATCGCGTGCTCCCTTATGTTGCGGCGCTGCAGTTCACATTCGGTCTCGTCGCCTTGACGGCAGCAGCGATCATGCTGCCGGGCTTGTACGGAGAGGGCACTACCTGGTGGCTGATCGCGCTCGCCTGCGTGTTCGCAGCCCTTGGGCTCGGCGCGCTGGTCGCATTTCTGCGGCGCGCCAATCTTGCGGCATTCCTGCTGGCGGTAGCCGCCGTGCTCGTTTTCTATCCGACGCTGACCGTTGGTGTGACGCCCCGCCTTGAACAGCTCTGGGTCAGCCCGCGTGCCGCCGCCGCCGAGAGGAGCCTGACCCAACCGGGTGATCCGCCACCGACGCTCGCCGGCTATACCGAGCCGAGCCTCGTCTTCCTGCTCGGCACTGACACGCGACTCACTGACGGGCGCGGCGCTGCCGACGCGGGTGCAGCAGAGGGCGGACTGGCGCTGGTCGAGGAAAGCGAAAGACCGGCTTTCCAGGCGCGGCTGGCGGAATTGGAGGCGGATGCAAACGAGGTCGGCTCCGTGACGGGTTTCAATTACTCGCGCGGCCGGCGTGTTCACATCCGAATCTACCGCGTCAAACCGGTGCACGATGAGCCGCCACCGCCGGCCGAATGACGCGATGTCTCCGGTCCTGGCGCCACCTTGTCGCGACAATCACAGCAAACCGGTTTCATCATTTGACTACCCGAATGACAGTCATCGCGCGCAGCAAGGAAATCTGCGAGCACGCCGATGACGCACTCGGACACGCAGCCGCAAAGATTGGAGAAGATCGCGGCAAACTTGCGAAGGGTCTGTTCTCCCAAAATATTCCCCCCATTGTTCATGCCTTCACTTGAATGGTGGCAAGGCGAGGGCGCGAGGCCTTTTACAGTCTTCAATCATGTGCCGAAGAGGGCATACATTTCGTCTTCGCCAATCGGCATCTAGACAAGTACTCATGTGCCGTACTCTTGACGAGCCAACAGAAGCCTCTAAATATCCAGCGGTCTGTTGCACCCGTTGATGGGGAGTCACTAGGGGCTTTCGCGCTGGTAGCAACCTTCGGAGCTTTATGAGACCACGATGAGTCTCCAAGTAGTGCGGGGGCGCGAACTGAAGCCTCCGTTACGGCCCGTCCGACCAAGACCGGCCTTAGCCTCCGACACCCCGCTTCAGGAAGCGACCAAGGTCTCAAGTATCGCGTCCGCGAAATCCAAGGCGGCGCCTCGCTTTCCTGTAAATCCCGAAACCCGTGCGTTCTATCGCCGCTTCTACCCCGGCACTTCGTCGGCGGATTGGAACGACTGGCGCTGGCAATTGCGCACCCGCATTCGCACGCTCGACGAGCTGGCGCGGATCTTCGCGCTGTCAGCGGACGAGCGGGCGGCCGTGGAGCACCACGAAGGGTCGCTGCCGGTCGGAATCACCCCCTATTACGCCAGCCTTATGGGGCTCGATGATCCTAGCGAGCCATTGCGCCGCACCCACATCATGACCGGCGCGGAATACATCAAGAGCCCCGGTGAGGACGACGACCCGCTTGGCGAGGACCACGATACGGTGGTTCCTGGGCTGGTCCACCGCTATCCCGACCGAGTGCTGTTCCTGACGACGGGTACCTGCTCGACCTATTGCCGCTATTGCACGCGCGCCCGCGTGGTGGGCAATCCCGGCGGCGAATACCAGTTCTCGACCAAGCAGTGGGAAAAGGCGCTGGCCTATCTCGAGGTCCACACCGAGGTGCGCGACGTGCTGCTCTCGGGCGGCGACCCCCTGACCATCGGCGACGACAAGCTCGATTGGCTGCTCGGCCGTCTGCGGGCGATGAAGCATATCGAGTTCCTGCGCATCGGCACGAAAATCCCGGTGGTCCTGCCTCAGCGGATCACCAAGGACTTCGTCAAGATGCTGAAGAAGTACCATCCGCTGTGGATGAGTATCCACGTCACCCATCCGGTCGAATTGACGGACGAGGTGACGGAATCCACGGCGCGGCTGGCCGACGCCGGCATTCCGCTGGGCTCCCAGACGGTGCTGCTCAAGGACATCAACGACAGCCCGTCGGTGATGGTGCCGCTGATGCAGGGCCTGCTGAAGCGCCGGGTGAAACCCTATTACCTCTACCAGTGCGATCCGATCCGCGGTTCGGCCCATTTCCGGACCAACGTGGAGAAGGGGCTGGAGATCATCTCGGCTCTGCGCGGCCACACCACGGGCTACGCCACACCCATGTTCTGTATCGATGCGCCAGGCGGCGGCGGTAAGATTCAGCTGGCACCCGATCCGGTGGTCGGCCGCGACGGCGATGATCTGTTGCTCCGCAATTTCGAGGGCAAGGTCTATCGCTACCCAGATCCAGGTGGCACGGTGGGGCGCGACAAGCCGCGCCTGGCCGCCGAGTAGCGAGGCACATTTATGCGTATCGGGGTCACCTACGACCTCCGGGCCGACTACCTCGCCATGGGATATAGCGAGGAAGACACGGCCGAGTTCGACAGCGAAGTCACCATCGCCGCCATCTGTGAGGCGCTGAGCGTGGTCGGCCACACCCCGGAACGGATTGGCAGCGTCCATAAGCTGGTCGAGCGGCTGGCGGCCGGCGAGCGCTGGGACGCTGTGTTCAATTTCTGCGAAGGGCTGAAGGGCGTGGCGCGCGAGGCGCAGGCGCCGGCGCTGCTGGAGGCCTACGACATCCCCTATGTCTTCTCCGATCCGCTGACCCTGGCGCTGTCGCTCGACAAGTCGATGGCCAAGCGCGTGGTGCGCGACCACGGCGTGCCGACCGCCGATTTCGCCGTCATCGAGCGGCTCGAAGATGTCGCCGCCATCGATCTGCCCTATCCGCTGTTCCTGAAGCCCGTGGCGGAGGGCTCGGGCAAGGGGGTCGACGCGCATTCCAAGGTTGCCGATGTGGCCGGTTTGAAGCGGGTTGCGGCAAACCTGTTGGTACGCTTCCGGCAGCCCGTGCTGGTCGAGACATTCCTGTCCGGGCGTGAGTTCACCGTCGGCATCGTAGGTACTGGTGATGAGGCCGAAGTGCTGGGGGTCACCGAAATTGTGCCCAAGGAGAATTTCGTCGGCGACGGTTACGGTCTGGCCAACAAGGAAACCGGCTGGGAAGACAAGGTAGCGATCGTGCCGGCCAATGGTACGGAGGCGGAAGGGGCAGGAGATGTCGCGCTCGGCGCTTGGCGGGCGTTGCGCTGCCGGGATGGCGGGCGCATCGACATTCGCTGCGACGCCGTCGGCCGGCCGCATTTCATAGAGGTCAATCCGCTGGCCGGCCTGCGGCCCGGACATTCCGACCTCTGCATGATCGCGGATTACGCCGGGCTCAGCTATCAAGACCTGATCGGCCGGATTATGGCGGCGTTCTTCAAGCGTCACCCCGAGCTCAAAGCGCGCAGCCGCGCGGCGGCGTAATGCACATTCTGGTCCTTCATTCCGACGTGCCGCCGGATGCGCCTGCAGACGAACAGGACACGCTGATCGCCGCGGAGGCGGTCGCCGAAGCGCTCCAAAGCCGCGGGCATAGTGTGACGCAGACGCCATTCCGGCCTGACGTTCGGGCGCTCAAGAAAATGCTTGGCCGCGAACGTCCCGATGTCGTGTTCAATCTTGTTGAGTCCGTGTTCGGTGCGGGCATCTATTCGTCCCTGGCGCCCGCCATGTTGGCGCGGCTGGGCGTGCCTTATACGGGAGGGACGGCGGCTCATTTCGCAGCCACGACGGACAAGCCTTTCGCCAAAAATCTCTTGCGAGCGGCAGGGCTGCCGACGCCGGACTGGTCCGTGCCGCCCGATTGGACGAGCTTGGCGGAGGATCGCACCTATATCGTCAAGTCGGCCGACGAGGATTCCTCCGTTGGCCTCGACGATGATTGCATCGTGAAAGGCGTCGATGTGCGGGCGCGCGCCGAGGAAAGCACCCGGCACTTCGGCGGTCGATGGTTCGCGGAAAGCTATGTCGACGGACGCGAATTCAACATTGGCGTACTGCAGGAAAAAGACGGCCCGCGCATTCTTCCCATGGCGGAAATGACGTTTGAGGAGTGGCCTTCGGATAAGCCACGGATCGTCGGCTACACGGCCAAATGGGCAGACGGTTCGTTCGACTACAACAAGACGGTTCGCCGTTTCGGTGTCGAGACAGATGAACCCCGATTGGCCGGTACCCTGATCGATCTGTGCCGCAGGACTTGGGCGTTATTCGAGTTGACGGGCTATGCGCGGATCGACTTCCGCGTGACGGAAGCTGATGAGCCTCTGATTCTCGAAATCAATCCCAATCCCGGCATTGCGCCCGATGCGGGTTTCGCCGCTGCGGGTGCGCGCGCAGGTCTTTCCTATGCCGAGCTGATCGAGCGCATCGTCATGGCCCCGTTGCCGTGAGTCTGATCGCGCTAGGCAAAGACTATCCCTCCATCTTCTCGGCGCCGGTGATCCGCGCCGTCGACACGAGCATCTTCACGCTACGCTATTTCACCCACTGCATGGCCTGCGGCTTCTGCAAAGATCAGTGTTGTAGCTATGGCGTCGACATCGATCGCGACAATATGGAACGCTTGCGCTCGCTCGGGACGGCATTCGAAACCTTCGCCGGCGTCTCGCAGACAGAGTGGTTCACCGAGGAGATCGTCGAGGATCGCGAGTTTCCTTCTGGTGCGCATGGCCGTACGCGCGCGGTGGACGGCAAATGCGTCTTTGCCGATCGCCAAGACCGCGGCTGCAAAATCCATGCGTATTGTTTGGCGAATGCGCTCGACTATCACCTCTACAAACCAATGGTGAGCATCCTATTCCCGCTCACTTTCGAACACGGTGTGCTGGAGCCCTCCTCTGAGGTTGTCGACGGCAGTCTGGTGTGCAGCGGCGACGGGCCGAGCGTCTATGACGGAATGCGCGACGAGGTCGCTTATTTCTTCGGCGAGGATTTGATTGGCGCACTCGACGTGTTGCGTGATCGGTCTAGGTGACGGCTTCGCGCGGACGCTCCACATGCAGGCGGTGTTCGCGCCAGGCGATGAACATTCCGGCCGCGATGACCACGCCGGCGCCGACGAACAGTATCGTCTCCGGTACTTCGGCGAAGATGAAATAGCCGAGTAACGTCGCCCAGATCATTGCGGCGTAGTCGAAGGAGGCGAGCAGCGACGGCTCGGCATAACGGTAGCTGAATGTCATGCACATCTGCCCCATACCGCCGATCAAGCCGCAGAACACCAGCAAGAGCACCTGCTCTAAGCTCAGCGGCACGCGGTCCCAGATCATAGTCAGGGCCCCTGCGACCGTGCATGACGCCATGAAATAAAACACGATTGCTTCGCTGCGCTCGGTCGTACTCATCTGACGGATCAGCACCACGACGATCGCCGAAAGCAGCGAAAAGCCGAGGGCTGCGGCTACGCCGGGCGACATATGCAGCTCAATGATCGACGTCAGGCCGCCATGCGGTTCGATCATCAGCAGAACGCCGATAAAGCCGGCGACAACGGCCCCCCAGCGATAACGACCGACGTGCTCGCCCAGAAATACCGCTGCGAGGACCACGGCGAAGATCGGCATCATGAAGCTGAAGGCCGTCACCGTCGCCAGTGCCAGCAATTTGACGGCCGTGAAATTACAGAACATCGAAGCGACGCCGACCGCGGAGCGACCGACATGGTATGCCGGCCGCTTCGTCCGGACCATGACGGACGGCCCTACCGTGAAGGAGGTCCAAACGATCAACGGTATGAAGGCAAAAAAGCCGCGGAAGAAGACCAATTCGCCCACCGGCACCGGGCCGGCCAGCTTGATGGCGGCGTACATCAGCGAGAAAGCGAGGGTCTGGGCCAGCTTCAGCGTTATACCAAGCGAAATGTTTTTCAAAGCCGGCCTTCAAGCTCGCAGCAGTGGCAGGGCGGGACGCGGTGACCATAACCTCAGATCTTGGCCGGCGCTAAGGGGTTTTGCGCATGTCTGCCGGGACAATCTGTCGAGGGGAGCGGGCGGCGAATGCATGGCAGGGATGCATCGAATTCTCTCGGCCCAGGCTTCGCCATTTCGGTTAGATTGGATCGTCCGCCAAAGGGTGAGTGCATGACCTTGAACCTTCCCGTTTTTGCCGATGTCGAGGCCGCCGCCGCGCGGATCGCCCCTTACGCGGTGAAGACGCCACTAATCGAAAACGCGGTTCTCAACGACCGGCTCGGCGCCAGGGTCTTCCTCAAGCTTGAGACGCTGCAGCGCACGGGATCCTTCAAGTTTCGCGGCGCGCTCAACAAGATCAGCCAGATCGCGCCCCAGGACCGTGTCAAGGGCGTCATAGCCTTCTCATCGGGCAATCATGCGCAGGGCGTGGCCGCGGCCGCGGCGTTGTTCTCCATCCCCGCACTCATTGTCATGCCGAAAGATGTACCTGCCGCAAAATTGGAAGGTACAAAGTCGTACGGCGCCGAGGTTGTGTTCTACGACCGCCTGCGTGACGACCGTGAAGCGATCGCGCTAGCACTTTGCGAAGAGCGCGGTGCGGCGCTGGTGCGCCCCTTCGATGATCCAGACATCGTCGCAGGACAGGGCACGATCGGTTTGGAAATCGCGCAACAAGCCGCGGCCCGAGGTGTGGCACTTGATGCCGTCCTCGCGCCGTGTAGTGGCGGCGGACTGGTCAGCGGCATCGCCTTGGCGATCTCTGCTGCGAGCCCTGGAACACACGTCGTCAGCGTCGAGCCGGAAAATTATGACGGCATGCGCCGGTCGCTCGCCGCCGGCAAGCGCATCGCGGCGCCCGGTGGGACGCCTTCGATTGCCGATGCGCTGATGGCGCCGATACCTGGCGAAATTCCGTTCGCGCTGGCGCAGCGTCATCTCACTGACACATTCGCGATCTCGGACGACGACCTCACAGCGGCCGTCGCCTATGCGGCCCGCACGCTTAAATTGATTGTCGAACCTAGCGGCACGGCAGGTTTGGCCGCTTTGATGTCCGGCCGCTTTTCCGCGTCTGGCAAGGTTGTCACCGTCGTTTTAACAGGCGCCAACTGCGATTTTTTGGCGGTTGCTCAGGCCTGCGCGGCACTGCAGTAAGCATGTTATTGTTCTAATTCGCTGTTCGTCGCTTCAGCGCTTCCCAATTGTGCCAAAATTCGTTAGCGTAAAGAAAAAGAAAACATAAGCGCGTTTGTTGGGTTGGGTTGGGGCGAATGCGAAATGTTGCAGGCGGCGGTTCGCGCCGCACGGCTAAAATTATTGTCAGTACAGCTTTTATGCTGTCGCTGGTGGGTTGCGGCGGACTCGGTCTTCTGCCGCACGAAACCAGCATGTCATCATCGAGTTTCCAGACCTACGACCAAGTTCAAGCCGCTTATGTCGACATTGTTCCCGGTTCCACGCGGCTATCCGATCTGCAGAAGCTCGGCTTTGACACGGCGACGACGCCGAACGTTGAAATCCTCTCCTATCTCGGCGTCATCGAACGCTTCATGCCGCGCAATACTTTGTCGTTCGACCGTCTTGCGAAGCCCGTGCAGGCCTGCATCGAGGCGCAGGACCGCTGCTCTGCACTGGTGTTTCATCCGGAACATGTCGAGTCGCGTCGCATGGGCAACATCTTCCTCGATCTACTCGGCTTCGAACGTCAGACGCTTAACACCGGGTGGTCGGCTGAGGTGGTGTTGCTGATGCAGGACGGACACGTCGCCTACAAGCTGATGTCAGGCCGTCCGCATATCGAAGACATGCATGATACGGTGCAGCCGCTGGGGCCGCTGCAGGACATCGGCAATACGGCGGCACACACCGCGTCGCGGTTCCTATAAAAGGAATCCGATAGACTTGAAAAACAAACCCCCAGGCGGAGGCCCGGGGGGTTGTCTTAGTTTGACGGATCGTGCCTCAACGTGGGGCCAAAACCATCATCATCTGACGGCCTTCCATCTTGGGCCACTGCTCCATCTTGGCGAAGGTCTCTGTGTCCTTCGTGATGCGGTTGAGCAATTCCATTCCCAGATGCTGGTGCGCCATTTCACGACCGCGGAAGCGTAGGGTGACCTTCACCTTGTCGCCTTCGTCGAAGAACCGGCGCATGGCGCGCATTTTCACGTCGTAATCGTGGTCGTCGATGGTCGGGCGCATCTTGATCTCCTTGATCTCGATGACCTTCTGCTTCTTGCGCGCCTCGGCGGCCTTTTTCTGTTGTTCGTATTTGTATTTGCCGTAGTCCATCAGCTTGACGACGGGCGGCTTGGCCTCGGGCGAAACCTCGACCAGGTCGAAACCTTTTTCCTCCGCAATGGCGCGGGCGTCCTCAGTACCGATCTCTCCGTATTTGTGGCCGTCGTCGCCGATCAGCAGAATGCTGCGAGCGAAGATCTCTTCATTGACGCGGGGGCCGTCCTTGGCGGGAGCGGGGGCCTGCGATGCGAAACGTCTTGGAACTATGACTCTCTCCTTTTGCTTGGTCCGCGCGCGAACCCATACCTCGCGAGGACCGTCCTGCCTCGCGAAACCTGTTTCGGCTTATGGGCGCAGGGTAAAATCCTCCCGAGCGGGCCGCGGGGACCGCTGACGGGCGCTAGAATAGGAATAACGGCACAGTTCGCAAGGCCTATTCGGCCACATCCTTGCGTGATTCCGCCTCGCCCTTGATCCTGGCGATGACGGTTTCCAGCGGCAATGGACCCAAATCCTTGCCGGAACGCAGGCGGACCGCAACTTTACCTTCCGCAGCCTCCCGCTCGCCCACCACCAGCATGTAGGGAATCTTCTGCAACTGGGCGTCCCGAATTTTCTTTTGCATGCGCTCGGCGGTCAGGTCGATGTCAACGCGCAGGCCGGCCGTCCCATTGACCACGGGCACCTCGAACAGCGCCTGGCGGACCTTTTGGGCGTAATCCGCAACCTTATCGCTGATCGGGATGATGCGGGCCTGCACCGGCGCTAGCCAGGTGGGGAAGGCGCCGGCATAATGCTCGATCAGGAAGGCGGTGAAGCGCTCATGGGTTCCCAGGGGCGCCCGGTGGATGACGTATACCGGGTGCTCGCCACCGTCTTCGCCGATATAGGAAAGGCCGAAGGTCTGGGTGGCCAGGAAGTCGAGCTGGTTGGTCGAGATCGTATATTCGGTCCCGATCACGCTCTTAATCATGAAGTCGATCTTGGGGCCATAGAACGCGGCTTCGCCCTTGGCCTCCACATAGGGATAGCCGGATTCCTTCATCGCTTCGCGGATGATGTCGAGCGCCGTCAGCCACTTCTCCGGTTGGTCGACATATTTGTCGAGCTTGGCGAGGTCCGGCAGCGACAGCCGCATGTAGTAGTCTTTGATATTCATCAGGTCGTAGTAACGCGCGTGCAGGCGCATGACCTTGATGAACTCTGCCTTGGCTTGGTCGTAGCGGCAATAGATGTGCGCGTCGTTCATGCAGAAGCCGCGCACCCGCATCAGTCCGGTCAGGCCGCCTGACGCCTCGTAGCGGTAGTCCTGGCCGTATTCGGCGATGCGCAGCGGCAGTTCGCGGTAGGAGTGGCGCGTGGCCAGATAGATCATGTGATGGTGCGGGCAGTTCATCGGCCGCAGGTAGTAGTTCTCGCCGTCGATATCGAGCGGCGAATACATGGTGTCGCTGTAGTAGGGCAGATGGCGTGACCGCAGATACAGGGTCTCTTTGGTGATGTGCGGGGTGGCTACGCGGACATAGCCGTCCTTGCGTTCTTCCTGCAGTGCGAGGAATTCCAGTTCCTGGCGGATCACCATGCCGTTGGGCATCCACAGCGGCAGACCGGCGCCGACGTCGGGCGAGAAGGTGAAAAGCTCCATCTCCTTGCCGATGCGCCGGTGATCGCGCTTTTCGGCTTCTTCGAGGCGCGTCAGATAGGCGTCGAGTTCCTTCTGGTCGCGCCAAGCGGTGCCGTAGATGCGCTGCAGCTGTGCGTTCTTGGCGTCGCCGCGCCAATAGGCGCCGGCGATCTTGGTCAGCTTGAAGGCATCGCCGATCTTGCCGGTGGTGGCGAAGTGCGGGCCGCGGCAGAGGTCGTGCCAGTCGCCGTGCCAGTAGATCGAGACGTCTTCGCCTGCAGGAATGGATTCGATCAATTCGGCCTTATAGCTCTCGCCGATCGACTTGAAATGCGCGATGGCCTTGTCGCGTGGCCACACCTCACGATGCGTCGGCAGGTCCGCCTTCACGATCTCATGCATCTTGGCTTCGATCTTGGGCAAATCTTCGGGCGTGAACGGCTCATCGCGCGCGAAGTCGTAATAGAAGCCGTCGTCGATGGACGGACCGATGGTTACCTGGGTTCCGGGATAAAGCGCTTGCACCGCCATGGCGAGGACGTGCGCGGCGTCGTGGCGGATCAGTTCCAGCGCCTTGTCGTCTTTTTTGGTGATGATCCGGATTTTGGCGCCGTGTTCGATCGGCCGGAAGAGGTCGTATTCCTGGCCGTCGACCTCCAAAATCAGGGCCGCTTTCGCCAGTCCCGGGCCGATGGACGCGGCAATCTCACCGCCGGTCACGCCGCGCGGAAACGTCATCGTCTTGCCGTCCGGCAAGGTGATGGCGATCTGCGGTGCGGCTGAGGTGGCGGACACGGGCTTCTCCAAGAACAAAATGCGGCCGGACAATCTTCCAGCCGCTGACAGGAAGTCAAGTAATGGCGGGTTCCTGCGGCAAACGGGTAGCCTTTGTCCAGCCGGGATGTTAGGGTTTTGTATCCAATGATTTCGATTGGTTGAGGTGATGATCAAGGCTTCGGGCCGCGCCATTGCTGTGATTTGTTTGGGTGTCGGGGTCGCCTCCGGCGCGGAAGCATCGACGCTTGTCAACCTGCATGGCGGCCCTTTGGCGTTGGATGTCCGTGGCCTGTCGCCGGATGCGCGCAGCTTGTCCAGTGGGGCGTCGCTCGACCTCAACTTGCCGGCCGTGACGATGCAGCTTCAGGCCTCGGCCAGCGTAGGTGGCGATCAAGCCGACAACGATCTCTGGCGTAAGCAGGGCGCGCAACTCAAAGCCAACTGGTCGGCCCTATATGGAACGAATTTCGAGGTGACCGGCACAGACCATCTTGCGCTGATCTATCGGGCGCCGGCCAGCATCGGCGATCCGGGTACAGCAACCCATCTTGTCCACACCGAAAGTCGCACGGCGGCGCTCACGGCATCGTTTTCCCCCGTCAGTCAGGTTCAGGTGAAGGTCGGCGCCGATGGTTCCAGTGCGCTGACCCAGGATACGTCGGTGAAGGGGCCGGTGAACGGCAGCCAGACCGCGGTCCAGAGCAATACGCAGGAAGTGTTCGCGCACGTTGACTGGCAGCCGGTGGACTGGGCTGCGGTGCAGGCAGGTGCGGCGGAGCAAAGTTCAAATATCGTATGGCGTTCGCAGACGGCGCATACCAGTGTGTTCAATGCTCTTGAGCCGCACCTAGCGATGATGCTGACACCCTGGTCGGGAACCGAATGGGCGGCGAGCGTCGAACATTCGGTGTCGCCTTACGACACGGCGGCGTTTTCCGCCTATGCCAGCGTCGCCCGATCGGCCGACAACGTGAATTTTGAACCCGATCACGCCTGGACCTTCCAGACGCGCCTGAAACAGAATCTGGGTCCGGCGACGGTCACGGCGGCCTACACGGCGGATCGCTGGGGTACGGCGACGGAATTCGCCGAGGTGCGCGGCGGCGTGCAGGCGCCGGCTTCGACGCCGCTCAAAGGCCGCGACAAGGTTGCCCTCACCGTATCTTTGCCGCTCGGTTTGTTCGGCATGCCCAACACGTCGGTCAGCTCAGGCGCGGCGTGGCAGAACTCCAGCGTGCTTGATCCCGTCACCGAGGAGTTGCGCCGCGCCTCCGGCGAGACGCCGCGGAAATTCTCCCTGCGCCTGGTGCGCAACCTGCCGGCGCGCCACCTTAGCCTCGGCCTAACTGGCGAGCTGGATGACACGACGACGTCCTATCAGCTCAGCGAGATCAGCACGGTTCCGGCGGGCGGCACGCTCGGCGCTTTCCTGGCCTACAAGCCCGGACCGTTCGAGGTCGACCTGAACGTGAACGGACTGTGTGGGGGGCCGCCGGCAGCGACCGATTTCTTCTACAACGGCACGCGGGCGAACCCGCAGATGGCGCGGACGGAGGTTCAACCTTCTCCAGGTCCGGCCTTCAATCTGTCGCTACACCGCGCGCTTTAAGGCGGTTTTCCTGGTGGGCGGCGAGATGGCCGATAAATCCGCCCCCCGTCGCCATCTGATCGACGCTTTTCGTCAACTGGCTCGACGCCGTCAGCATGTTCAAAGCGAATTGAAAAAATAGGCCCGAGTTGCGCCCGGGCCTATCCTGCTGGTCGTGCGGTGTTCTTAAGCGCCGCCGAGAAAATCCATCTTGCCGATGGCGATGCCCTTATGACGCAACAGGCCGTAGGCCGTCGTCACGTGGAAATAGAAATTCGGAAGCACGAAACCCGTCAGGTATTCGCAGCCGTTGAATTCGAGCGTGCGGTTGGGGAACTTGAGCGTGATCTGACGGGTCTCGGAGCCGCCGATCTGCTCCGGCTTCACGCTCTGCATATAGGCGATCGTCTTGGCGATGCGCTGCTGTAGTTCGGGGAAGGTCGTTTCGGTATCTGGGAAGGCGGGTGGTTCTAGGCCCGCCAGCCGCGCGGCGCAGCCTTTGGCGCCGTCGGTCGCGATCTGGATTTGACGCGGAAACGGCAGCATGTCCGGTGCCAGTCTGGCGTCAAGCAACGTCGCGAGATCGATCTTCTCCGCCTCGGCCTGCGTGACGGCCTTGTCGAGGATCTTCGACAGGTTCTGGAGGGTGCGGATCATCGGTGGAATGGAGGCTTCGTACATCGAGAAGGACATGAGAACTCCCTGATTTGGCGGTGGCATGGACGCCGAAAACGTGGCGCCGATCAAGTCTTGAAAAAGTGCGTTGGAATGCAGGTCGCAATCGACTATGACGCTGGCCCGAAAGCCCCCGTTCCCAAGAGGCCTTTGACCATGACCGACACGCTGCCGGACCGCCTCTGTGTTAACCCCAAAAGCCCGTTTTACGACGAGGCTCTGCTGGAGCGTGGCGTCGGCATCCGTCTCAACGGCACGGAGAAGACCAACGTCGAGGAATATTGCGTCAGCGAAGGCTGGATCCGCGTTGTTGCCGGCAAGAGCGTCGACCGCCACGGCAACCCGATGACCATCAGACTCAAGGGCACGGTGGAAGCCTTCATCAAGGAAGCGGCGTCGTCGTGACGAACGGGCCGGCGGCGGTCGGGTTTCTGGTCCGTCCGTCGGCGCTTCAACCGCGCCGCTAGTTTGTCCCACTGCGCATACCGGTGCCGGGGTGTGCGATTTTCGACGGCTGTTCGCATTAGTGGGCAGGACCTACCTGCGTTCTCGGAGCCATCACGGGGACGTTCATGCGCAGACGGCGAGAAACTGATGCCGCTCGACGCATCGCTCCACATCTCGAGGGATGTCCCCGCCCCCGCATCCAGATCGGCCTGTCGCCGCATCTCATGGATGCACCCCGAGAAGGAGAACCTTGATGTATCGTTTGTTGAAGATTTCCACCGCCGCCATTGCCATCGCCACGTTTGCGCAGGGCGCCTGTGCCCAAGCTGCGCTGGCCAACGACGTTGTGGTCAAGCAAGTCACCGTTCACTATGCCGACCTGAACATCAACAGCGAGGACGGCGCGGCTGCGTTGCAAGCCCGCATCGATCAGGCCGCGAGCCAGGCCTGCGGCGGCAATCCCGCCTTCAGCTCCAATTACCAGATGGCTCCCGTGTTCCTTACACGCGAATACGAGCAGTGCCGTGCGTCGGCCGTCGACCGGGCTGTTGCTGAGGTCGATGCGCCGCTGGCGCACGTCGCGGCCAACGCGCGCTGAGCGTTTTTGGACGGGGGCTGGGGAATAGGAAAAGGCCTGGCGTGTTCTTGCGGACGGCCGCTGGGCGCCGGGCCTTTCCATAATTTAATCGAGAATTTAGTCGCGCGCCGAAACGTCCATCTGCGCCGGCAGGCCGCTCTGGCCATGCGGCAAAAGCCGCCGCGTGCGAGCCCTTCATCGGATGCCGTTTTTTTGCCCCACCGGCCGCGCTAACATGCCGCCGCCGCGACACGCGGCTGCAGCATCGGGGCGGGTATGATTTTCGTTGAGTTTCTGGTCTTCGTCATTTCCTCGGGGCTGTTCTGTAGCGAGCGCTTTCGCGGCAATCTCTACGCGCTGCTGTTCGCGGGCGGTGTCGCCACCGCATCTTCGCTGCTGTTCGTCTATCACATCGGTACGATGTTCACGGTGCACGCCGCCGTGCCGCCGCCGCCCAAGATCATCCGCCAGGTGGTGCGCGTGCCCGTGGTGCAAAACATCTCCCAGCCGCCGTCGCTGTCGAAGCCGCAGAACTGCCACGACGACTATCCTTTCCTGTCGCGCCTGCTCGGCCAGGAAGGAACCACGGACCTTGCCTTTCATGTTCTGGCCGACGGCGTTGTGGACGGCGTCACCGTCGCGAAATCCAGCGGCTCGGAGCGGCTCGACGACGCGGCGGTGGGCTGTGTGAGGAAGTGGCATTACCTCCCAGCGATCAAGGACGGCAAGCTCACCGACGTCCCCTGGACGGCGCAGGTGGTGTGGAGCCTAGATGACCCGAAGCCCGCGGATACGACGACGGACGCCGCGGACGCAAAGCCGGCCGCGGAGAAGAAGTAGCGGCGCGCGCAATACGCGCCGTATCGATCTTGAATAAGAAAGGGGCCGGATTGCTCCGGCCCCTCTCCGCATTACGTGATATGCGACTGGATTAGAAATCCATATCGCCCATACCGCCCATGCCGCCGCCGCCAGGCATACCGCCCGGCATTCCGGCTTCCTTCTTCGGACGATCGGCAACCATCGCTTCCGTCGTGATCAGGAGCGCAGCAACCGAGGCCGCGTTCTGCAGCGCGATGCGCACGACCTTGGTCGGGTCGACGATGCCGGCTTCGATCAGATCGACATATTCTTCGGTCTGCGCGTTGTAGCCGTAATTCGCCGATTTCTGCTCCAGCAGCTTGCCGACAACGATGGAGGCTTCCACACCGGAATTCTCCACGATCTGACGGATCGGGGCCTGGATCGCCTTGCGGATGATCGCGATGCCGACGTTCTGGTCGTCGTTCTCGCCGACAAGGTCCTTCAGGGCCTTGGTGGCATAGAGAAGCGCCGCGCCGCCGCCGGGGATGATACCTTCTTCCACGGCCGCCTTCGTGGCGTTGAGCGCGTCGTCGACGCGATCCTTCTTCTCTTTCACTTCGACTTCCGTGGCGCCGCCGACGCGGATCACCGCAACGCCGCCGGCGAGCTTCGCCAGACGTTCCTGCAGCTTCTCCTTGTCGTAATCGGACGTGGTCTCTTCGACCTGCGCCTTGATCTGGGCAACGCGCGACTGGATGTCGGCCTTCTTGCCGGCGCCGTCGATGATGGTCGTGTCGTCCTTCGTGATGCGCACCTTCTTGGCGGTGCCCAGCATGTTGAGCTTCACGTTCTCGAGCTTGATGCCGAGGTCTTCGCTGATGACCTGGCCGCCCGTGACGATGGCGATGTCTTCCAGCATGGCCTTGCGGCGATCGCCGAAGCCCGGTGCCTTCACGGCCGCAACCTTGAGGCCGCCGCGCAGCTTGTTGACGACGAGGGTCGCCAGCGCTTCGCCTTCGACTTCCTCGGCGATGATGATGAGCGGACGCCCGGCCTGCACGATGGCTTCCAGGATCGGCAGCATCGGCTGCAGGCTGGTGAGCTTCTTCTCGTGGATCAGGATGTAGGGCTCTTCCAGCTCGGCGACCATCTTCTCCGCATTGGTGATGAAGTAGGGGGAGATGTAGCCGCGGTCGAACTGCATGCCTTCGACGACTTCAAGCTCGGTGTCGAGGCTCTTGGCTTCTTCCACCGTGATGACGCCTTCGTTGCCGACTTTCGCCATCGCTTCCGCGATCATCGAGCCGACCGTGGTGTCGCCGTTCGCGGAAATCGTGCCGACCTGGCGGATCTCGTCGTTGGACTTCACCTTTTTGGAGCGCTTCTTGAGGTCGGCGACGACGGTTTCCACCGCCTTCTCGACGCCGCGCTTCAGGTCCATCGGGTTCATGCCGGCGGCAACCGACTTCGAACCCTCGCGCACGATGGCGCGGGCCAGAACCGTCGCCGTCGTCGTGCCGTCGCCGGCCGCGTCGTTGGTCTTGGAGGCGACTTCGCGCACCATCTGTGCGCCCATGTTCTCGAACTTGTCGGAAAGCTCGATCTCCTTCGCAACCGTCACGCCGTCCTTGGTCGTGCGCGGGGCGCCGAAGCTCTTGTCAATCACGACGTTGCGGCCCTTGGGACCGAGCGTCACCTGCACTGCATCGGCGAGGATATCGACGCCGCGGAGCATCCGCTCGCGGGCGTCGGCGCCGAATTTTACGTCTTTCGCTGCCATGTTCTTATTCTCCTGAAATCGTTGTTAGGGCAGGGGACCGTTAGGCCGCCTTCTTCGAAGCCTTGCGGCCTTCGAGAATGCCCATGATGTCGGACTCCTTCATGATCAGGAGCTCTTCGCCGTCGACCTTCACTTCGGTGCCGGACCACTTGCCGAACAGCACGAAGTCGCCGGCTTTCACTTCCGGCACGACGCGCTTGCCGTTGTCGTCGAGGGCGCCGGGGCCGACGGAGATGACTTCGCCTTCCTGCGGCTTTTCCTGGACGGTGTCGGGAATGATGATGCCACCGGGGGTCTTTTGATCCTCCTTGACGCGGCGGACGACCACACGGTCGCCTAGCGGACGGAACTTCATGGCTTCTCGCCTCCTAGAGCATTGATATAAAAGAGTTATTTTTCAATGGCAGCACTCCGCCTCACAGAGTGCTAGAACCATGAGGGCGATATAGGAGCGCCCGGCCGGGGCGTCAAGGGGCTACCAGCGTCTCGTTGGGAATGCGTTGCAGGTCGCGCAGCACGTTCGCAATCAGGCCGTCGAGCGGCAAATCGTGCTTATTCGAAAACGAATGCCTCAAAATCCGTGTAAGATGCTGAAATAATTATATAATCACCTTCCTTCGCGGCTCGATTTTTGGGAGCTGCGCACTGGCGCTGCCGCTTCGGTCTGCGGCAAGGGCATTATCCACAATAATATTATGGATATAAGGATGAAAAATAGAACTTCAAGGGGCGAAACCGGACTTTTCCATTGCGCGGCTGGTGCGAAATCGCCCGCCGGGGCAGAGGGTTTATGAATTGAGCATTATGCCCTTGTCCCCAGTCCAGGAGAGCACCGCTTGAAGGAGTTCCTGTCGCTGCAAGATCTATGACCGCCAGCCTTTCGGATCACGCAACGGAGTTGACCAATGACGAAGACCCATTCCGCCGAAGTATATCGGCAAGAAGGCGATCACTTTCGCTCGGTGAACCTATCCGTCGACGCCGACGGATCGATCCGGTTGCAGGCCCAAGACATGGGTAAGCATGTCGAAGCGATATGGGGAGACAGCGATTACGAGTTCTGGGTCAATGTCCCTCCCGCGGAAATTCGCAAACTCGCATTCGCGCTGCTGCGGGAGAAATACGCCGGCCGCGAGGGGGCGGTCGATGAATTCCGCAGTTTCTGCAAACAAGAAGCCATTGAACACGAATGGGGTTCTTACGCCTGATTAAACGGCGAAAATACCCACAGTGCTCGGCCGCGACGGAAAATCGTGACGCGTGTCGGGCTTGTCTTGGCGCAAGGCAGCCGAAGCGCCCATGTCCGCATTCATGCTAAGAGGGCATGCCCGCCGCCGCAGCCCGGATCGCGTGCGCCGGACATCAGCGCTCCATGATCCGCGTGATGAAGTCACGATGTGAGGGCAGCGACTGCACGGTCTGGCGGATCTGTGCGCGCATGTCGGCAAGCTGCTTGCGTACTTCGGCGACGTCGTACATGTCGATCAGCGGATCATAGGACCGGGGCATGACGTTCTGGCCGATCAGCACGGCGATCCAGTCGGTGAACTCGAACAGATCATAGGGCGTGCGCGGCGGGATTCGCGCGTGGCTGCGGAAATATTCGAGACGCTGCTGCAGTGTGTCGGGAATCTCCATGGTGCGGACGTAATCCCAAAACGGCGTGTCGTTACGTTCGGTGGCGTTGTAGTGGAGCACGACGAAGTCGCGGATGCTTTCGTAGTCCAAGGCGATGTTGCGGTTATATTGTTCCGCGTCAGCGGCATCGCCGGACAGCGACGGAAAATTGAGCAGCAAGGTGAGGATGCCGGACTGGATCAGATGGATGCTGGTGGATTCAAGCGGCTCGATGAAGCCGCTGGCCAGACCGACCGCCACACAGTTTTTGTTCCAGAACTTCTTGCGCCGCCCGGTGGTGAACCGCAGCTGCCAGGGATCACCCAGCGCCGGCGCGTCGAGATTGGCAAGCAGCGACGCCGCCGCCTCGTCGTCGCTGATGTAGCGGCTGCAATAGACATAGCCGTTGCCGGTGCGATGCTGCAGCGGAATGCGCCACTGCCAGCCGGCCTTCAGCGCCGTCGCGCGCGTGTAAGGCGTAAGCTCGCCGGCGGTGCCGCAATGCACCGTATAGGCGCGGTCGCAAGGCAGCCAGTGCGACCAGTCCTCGTAACCTGTCTTCAGCGCCTGTTCGATCAGAAGCCCGCGAAAGCCCGTGCAGTCGATGAAGAAATCGCCGTCGATGCGCCGGTCGCCCTCGAGCTGGAGCGCCTCGATATAGCCGTCCTCGCCGCGCAGCCGGACATCGACGATCTTGCCTTCGACGCGCTCGACGCCGAGCCGTTCCGCATAGGCGCGCAGATACTTGGCATAGAGCGAGGCGTCGAACTGGTAGGCCGACGACCAGCTCGAGAATATCGAAGCGGGATCCGGCGACTGTTCGGCGCATTTGTTGAACATCGACGCCACGGCGCACAGCGAATATTCGTCGAGGGAGGTAGTGTCGCCGAGCTGGCGCAGCTTCAGCCAATACTGATGCAGATGCGCGAAGTCGCGTTTCGTGCCATGGGCGCCGAAGGGATGATAATAGGTGTGGCCCAGCCGCAGCCAATCGCAAAACTGAATCGAAAGCTTGTAGGTCGCCTGCGTCTGGCGGACGAAGTCCTTTTCGTCGATCCCGAGAAATTGGTTGAAGCCGCGGATCGGCGGCACGGTCGCTTCGCCGACGCCGACGGTGCGGATGTCCGACGACTCGATCAGACGGATCGCGCAGTGCCTGCCGACCCGGCGCGCCAGCGCCGCCGCGGCCATCCATCCGGCGGTGCCCCCGCCGGCGATGATGATGTTGCGCGGAAGGTTGCCTGCCATGCTCCGTGCTCCCGAGAAGCGGCTTCTGCCCGACGAAGGCGCCGCCGGAAGACGGGCGGCGCAGGCACTATACCGCGATTGAGGAGGGACGGCGCAACGTGGATGGCGGTCATACCGGCGCAGCGGTTATCGTCATCGAGTCGATGGAGAAGCTGCCGTCGCGCTCGACGCCGAAATACGCGACCACTTCCTTGGCTGCCCGCGCCTGCAATGCGCGAATGGCGTCGGCCTGCACCGGCGGCGTCTGCATGCGCGCAATCCAGCTGTTGAACTCGAGGCGGATGCGGTGGCACGACGGCGTATCCGGTTCGAACCCGGCGTCGCGCAGCATCGCCGCCCACTCCCGCAGCGCGTAGTTCCGCACATGCGAGGGATCGCGCAGCATCTCCACCGTCTGCAGGAAGGTGTCGAGCAGCGGCGTCTCGGGCGCGAACACGTCCATGAACATGGCGCGGCCGCCGGGCTTCAGCACGCGGCGGGCTTCCTTGAGCGCGCGCGGCACGTCGTGCCAGTGATGCGCCGAATAGCGCGTCGCGACGAAATCGAAGGAGGCGTCGTCGAACGGCAGCGTCTCGACCATGCCCTGCCGCGTCGACAGGTTGGCGATGCCGCGCGTCTTCGCCTCTTGCGTCACCGCAGCCAGCATCGCCTCCGACAGATCATAGGCGACGACCGCGCCGACATGCGGCGCCAGCGCGAAGCTGACATGCCCGCCGCCGCAGCCGAGGTCCAGCGCCCGCGCCAGGCCGCGGCCGCGCGCGAAGGCGGCGAGGGTTTCCAAATCTTCGCCTTTCGCATGCACGGCACTGGTTACATAGGCGGCAGCACGCGGACTGAACTGTTCCGACACCAGAGAATGAACCGTCTTATCCATCAGCGGCCTACAAATCCTTCCAGCACGTTCACCGAAATCTCGCCCAGCGCGTCGACATTATACCCGCCCTCGAAGACGAACAGCGTCGGCTTCCTGAGCGCGGCGATCTTTTCGCCCATGCGCAGATAGTCGACCGGCTTCAGGCGGAACGAAGAGATGGGGTCGTCCATATAGGTGTCGAGGCCGAGCGAGACGAGAAGCACATCGGGCCCGAATGCTTCCACCGCGGCGAGGCCCTTCGCCAGTGCCTGCTCGTACAGCGCCCAATCCGTTCCCGCCGGCAAGGGCAGATTCAGATTGAAGCCTTCCCCCGCGTCGTCGCCGCGTTCGTCGGCGAAACCGAGGAAATGCGGATAGGCGAAATGCGGATCGGCATGGATCGAGCAGAAGAACACGTCGTTGCGCGTATAGAAAATCGACTGCGTGCCGTTGCCGTGATGATAATCGACGTCGAGGATCGCAGGCCGCATCCCGGCGTCGACGAACCATTGCGCCGCGATGGCGATGTTGTTGAGATAGCAGAAGCCGCCGAACACATCGGAGCTGGCGTGATGACCGGGCGGGCGGGACAGCGCGAAGGCGTTCTTGTCGCCGGCGCGGATCGCCTGCGCCGCAGACAGCACCACATCGACGGCCTCGCGCGTCGCTTCCCATGTGCCGCGCAGGATCGGCGTGTCGGCGCTGAAGGAATAGCTGCCGAGCTTGGCTTCGATGTCGCCGTGGCGGCCGTCGCGCAATCCGTGCGCCGGCCAGGCCGAGGGCAGGGCGGCGGGCGCGTTCTCGCCGTAACGCTTGCGCCATTCGGCATGGGCCACGCCGAGGAATTCCACCAGGCCCGCGTCGTGCACGCGCAGGATCGGCGCGTCGTCGAAATGCGTCGGCGCCAGGATCGGGCCGAGCTTGCGCGCCGTCACTTCGTCTCGCACGCGCTCGACGCGCACGGGGATTTCCACGGCCGGCGCCAACACGCCGCCCTCGAACTGCGCCAGCGGGTCGTGGTGCAGATGGATGGGGGAATAGAAGGTCTTCATTTGTGTCAGCCGACCTCTCGGTCCTGCGCATGCCAGCGCGTCAAGGCCTTTGCATAGCGCGGCATGACGTCGGGCATCAAGGATTGTCCGGCCGGCGGGCGCTCGCGGCCCCACACCGTCTTCGGAAAATCCAGCGCGCATTGCACCGCCCAGATTTCCTCATGGCGGTCCGGCGGCAGTATATGTGCGGGATCGCCGACCGCGACCCAGCCGAGCGGCACAGTGGTGTTTTCCGGCAGCACGGTGCGCAGATGCACGATGCCGTTGATGCGCACCTCCGCCCCCTTCTTCAGCACCGCCTTGTTGAACACGGTGGCGCCGGTGGCGATGAAGACGTCGTCCTCCACGGTGCAGCCGGTGAGATAGGCGTGCGGCCCGATCAGCACATGCCTGCCGACGGTCAGCGGCGCGCCATAGACGCCGCGCCGCACGGCGTTGTCCATCACCACGCAATCGTCGGCGATGACGATCGGTCCGCTTTCCGCCGTCAGCACCGCACCGAAACCGATCGAGCAATTCTCGCCGATGGCGACGTCGCCGCACAGCACCGCGTTGGGCGCGATGCGCGATGTTGCCGATACGGCAGGACGCTTTCCCTCATGTTCGATGATCATGGCCGCTCCTTTGCCTTGCGTGATTTTCCGCCGCTTGTAGCATAGCGCTTTCCTCGTCCGGTTGCGGGGAGAAACCAGCGGTGAAAGGACCTGCAATGTCGCCACTCAATGCGGATCTGCTCGACCTACCCGGCGGGCGCGCAAAGCTGCAGACGCCGGCCCTGGTGATCGATCTCGACGCCCTGGAACGCAACATCGCTGCGATGGCGGAGCACGCGCGCAAGCACGGCGTCGCGTTGCGTCCGCACGCCAAGACCCACAAATCGGTGGAGATCGCCAGGCGCCAGATCGCGGCCGGCGCGCTCGGCATCTGCTGCGCCAAGCTCGGCGAGGCCGAAGCGCTGGCGGACGGCGGCATCGAGTCCATCCTGATCACTTCGCCGGTGGTGACGGATAGAGGCATTGCCCGCCTGCTCGCGCTCAATGCCCGCGTCGCCGACTTGATGGCGGTGTGCGACAACCAAATGGTGGCGGCGCGCCTCGACGAGGCGGCGCGTGCCGGCGGCAAGAAACTGAGGATCCTGATCGATATCGACCCCGGCCTCGGCCGCACCGGCGTTTCGCCCGCCGAGGCGCCGGCCTTGGTCGGTTTCGTGGCGCAGGCCGAAGGTCTCGAATATGCCGGCCTGCAATGCTACGCGGGCCAGGTGCAGCACATGGAGTCCGCCAACGAGCGGCGCGCTGCCTCGTTGTCGGCGCTCAAGGAACTCGGTGCGCTGCGCGCTGCGCTGACGGCCCAGGGTCTGGCGCCGAAAATCCTCTCCGGCGGCGGCACCGGTACGTTCGACATCGATCCGGATGCCCGCGTGCTCACGGAATTGCAGGTCGGCTCCTATGTCTTCATGGATCGTCAGTATAATGAGGTTTGGCCCGGCGCCCGGGCGCCGTTCGAGACATCTTTATATGTGCAGACCACGGTGATCAGCGCCAACCGCACCGGACTGGCCACCACGGACGCAGGGTTCAAGGCCTTTGCCACCGACGCGGGTGCGCCGGTCATCGCGCGGGGTGCGCCGGAAGGGGCGAGCTATTTCTTCTTCGGCGACGAGCAGGGCGGGATTATTTATTCCCAATCTAAGCTGGTTCCCGGCGACGTCGTCAGCTGCGTCGTGCCGCATTGCGATCCGACGGTGAATTTGTACGGCTGTTTCCACGTCGTCCGCGGCGAAATGCTCGTCGGAATATGGCCGATTGAAGGCAGGGGCCGCTCGGCCTGACGTTGCGCTGACGTCAAGCTAACAAAAGCGTTCATGTGCGGTTCAGCCGCTGGGGTCCAGATTCTCGCCAACGAACAAGGTGGCGAAGAAGGAGAACCCGCCATGAAAAGAAGCGCCAAACTCGCGTTAGGTGCGATGCTGCTGGCCGGCGCGGCATTCGCTGTGACGACGCCGGCCGCCGCAGGTGTGTCGTTTGGAGTCGGTATCGGGGTTGGGCCTGGTTATTACGGACCGGATAATTACGGCCCGCCGGTGAACTGCAATCCTTACAGCCGATTCTACGATCCGTATTACTGCGGCTACTACGACGACTACGATGGCCCGCCGCTCTTCATAGACGGCGCATGGTTTTACGGCGGTCGTTATCGCGACTACGACGGTCACCGCGAATACTGGATGCATGACCGCTGGTCCCGCGGCGACGACGGATGGCACGGCGATGGCGACGGCTGGCGTGGCGGTGGCGATTGGCACGGCGATCGTGACGGCTGGCGCGGCGGTGGAGATTTCCACGGCGGCGGTGGCTGGCACGGCGGCGGACACCGTCGCTGACGGAAGCCGGCATACTTCGAAAGGACGAAAATCATGAAACGGTTTGGCAAAGTGGCGTTGGGCGCGTTGATGCTCGCAGGTGCGGCGGCGCTGACGGCAACGCCCGCGTCGGCCGGAGTCGATGTCGGCATTTCGTTCGGCTGGGGCGGCCCCGGCTACATGCCGTTCAGCAATCCATGTGATTACTACGACTACTACGACGAGCCACCGCCTTGGGGCCTGCCGCCGGACTACTGCGAATATCCAGTGTACTTCGAGCCTGTGTACTATGGCGGTTATTGGTATCGCGGCCCGATCTATTACCGCTGGAGCGGCGGCGAACGCCTCTATTGGCTGAACGGCGGCTGGCGCCATGACAATTGGCGCGGCGGCCGGGCCGACATCCGCTGGGAAGATCGCGGCGGATGGGGACGCAGCAGCAACTGGAATCGCGGCTATAGCGGCGGTCACTCCTACTACGGCGGTAGCGGAAGCTGGTCCGGCGGCGCGCGTGACTACCGGTCGGGCGGCGGCGGGAACTCGTATCATCGTGACAATAGCGGCCGTAACTGGTCTGGCGGCGGCCACGACAATTGGTCGGGCGGCGGCAGCCATAACTGGTCCGGCGGTGGCGGCGGTCATAACTGGTCTGGCGGCGGCGGTGGTGGCCATAGCTGGTCCGGTGGTGGCGGCGGACACAGCTGGTCAGGCGGCGGTGGCCACAGCAGTGGCGGCGGCGGCCATAGTGGTGGTGGCCATAGTGGCGGCGGTGGACGCGGCGGTCATCGCTGAGCAAGTCATTCGCACATCGGGGTCTCGTGCGAACATGCTATAAGGGCGGTGCTGCGCCGGTGCGCACGGTTAAGCTGAACATGGAGCTAGGCTTACTATGAGAACGACTTTCAAGATGACGGTCGCCGCCGCCACCATTGCTGGCGCGGCGATGTTGAGTGCGGCCCCCGCACAAGCGGACGGCTTCAGTATCGGGATCGGGTCCGGCGGCATCGGCTTTTCGTACGACAGCGGCGGATACTGCGACAGCTACGGTTGCCCGGATTCCTTCTGGGACTATCCGGTCTATTACTGTCCGGTTTATTTCCGCGGCGACTGGTACAGAGGTCCTGTATATTACCGCCGCTATGACGGCCGCGTTCAATTCTGGATCCTCGGAAATTGGCGCTACGACCAATGGCGCGGCCCGCGCCCGGAATGGGCCTGCATCGATCATTTCGGTCCGCCGCTCGGTTTCGATTACTATGAAAACCACGGTTTCCGGATGCGCGACTCCTGGCGCAACGAATGGCGTCGCGATTACAATCGCGATCATGGCGCCTGGCGCGGCAACACCCATGACTACGGCAACTGGAACGACCGCGGCCGCAGCAATTGGAACGGCGGCGACAATCGCGGCCAGCAAGGCGGTTTCCCGTTCCCCGGCCTTTTCCCGAATGGCGGCCAAGACAACCGTGGCGGCGACCGGCACGACAACAACCGCGGCAATGATGGGCGCGGCAACGACCATCGCGACAACGGCAATCAGAACCAAGGCGGCCCGCAGAACAATCCGTTCGGCGGCAACAATTTCCAAAACCAAGGCGGCAACAACCAGAACCAACGTGGCGGTAACAACAACCCGGGCCAGGGTGGTCAGCATAATTGGACGGGAGGCAACACCTTCCAGAACCAGGGCGCCGGCAACAACCAGCCTCAAGGCGGCAATACCATGCAAGGCCAGGGTCGCAACCCCGGCGACGGTCATCATCCGGCCTATGGCTTCGGTCCGAACGGCCCCATCTCCACGCCGCCGCCTCCGCCGCCTGTGGTTGGAAAGCCTGTCACCACGGGCGGTCAGCCCGGCGGAGGCAATATGCAAAGCGGCGGCAACAATCAGAATTCGCACGGCGGTGACGGTCACCACGGCGACCGCGGCGGCGACAATCCGCGCGACAAGGGCAACCCACAGATTCCCTGAGAGTCGCGTTTGAATCCAACGGCTCGGTGCTTCGGCTCCGGGCCGTTTTTCTTTTCCTGAAACAATCGGTCGAAACGGAGGTGCGCAGCGCAAGCGTATGACATGCGCACCGCGAACCGGCGCAATGCGCGCCGGCTTCTTGACCCCCCTTCGCCCTCTGTTAGCTTGCCGCCGTGTCCTGATGAGGAACTGCGATGCGCGTTGGCGCTCCGAAAGAAATCAAGAACCACGAATACCGCGTTGGCCTGACGCCGGCCGCCGTCCGCGAACTGACCGCGCATGGTCACCAGGTCGTCATCGAGACCATGGCCGGCGATGCCATAGGCCTGACCGACGAGATGTATGTGCGCGCCGGCGCCAAAATCTTGCCGAATGCCGACGAGGTGTTCGCCGCCGCCGAGATGATCGTGAAGGTGAAGGAGCCGCAACCGGTCGAAATCGCGCGGCTGCGGCCAAATCAGACGCTGTTTACATACCTGCATCTGGCGCCAGATCCCGAACAGACCAAGGGATTGCTGGCTTCGGGTGCGACCTGCATCGCTTATGAGACCGTGACGGACTGGCGCGGCGGTTTGCCGCTGCTGGCGCCGATGAGCGAAGTGGCCGGACGGATGTCGATCCAGGCCGGCGCGCATTGTCTTGAGATCGCCCAGGGCGGACGCGGGGCGTTGCTCGGCGGCGTGCCCGGCGTGCCGGCGGCGAAAGTCGTGGTGCTCGGCGGCGGCGTGGTCGGCACCAATGCCGCGCGCATGGCGATGGGCCTCGAAGCGCATGTCATCGTGCTCGACGTTTCATTGCACCGTTTGAACGAGCTCGATCTGCAATTCGGCGCGCGTTTGCACACGCTGTTCTCGACCATCGACGCAATCGAGGAGCAGGTCATGTCTGCCGATCTCGTCATCGGTGGCGTGCTGCTGCCCGGCGCGGCCGCACCGAAGCTGATCACCGAGAAGATGGTGAAGCAGATGAAGAAGGGTTCGGTGATCGTCGACGTCGCCATCGACCAGGGCGGCTGCGCGGAAACCAGCCATGCGACGACGCATGCCAATCCGACCTACCGCGTGCACGACGTGGTGCATTACTGCGTCGCCAACATGCCGGGCGGCGTGGCCCGCACCTCGACCTTCGCGCTCAACAACGCGACCTTGCCGTTTACGCTGGCGTTGGCCGATCAAGGCGCGGAGAAGGCGATGAAGGCGAACGCGCATCTGCGCGCCGGCCTCAACGTCTACAAGAACGCGCTGACCTACAAGGCGGTGGCGGAGGCGCAGAACCTGCCGTTCAAGAGCGCGGAGTCGATGCTGGGGCTCTAACGCCGGAAAGACTGCAGCTCCCTCGTGCGTGCGTTGGTCAGGCGCGTCATGCAGCCGGAATAGAGCATCGGGAACATGCTGCCGCCGCGGTTTTGTGCCGTCTCGGCGTTGCATTGCCGGTCGCGGAACCCGATCCAGGCGCGTTGCGCATTGCGCAACCTTTCGCGCGAGGTGTCGTCGAGCGTCGCCATCGTCTGGCGATAGGCCTGGTTGAGCCGTTGATCCGCCGCCTCATATTCCTGTGAGGCGCACATGTTCATGTCGCGCTGGGTGGTGGGATTGCGGCAGTCGCCGCCGCTCGCTGCGCAGGCGAACAGGCCAAGCGTCAGCGCGATAATCAGCATACGGATCATAGCGTCCCCCGAAAATCGCCGCAGCTTACGTGATCGTCGTGCCGCCGTCGATGACGATGCTCTGTCCGGTCATCCAGGCGCCGGCGCGCGAGGCCAGGAACACCGCGGCGCCCGCGATGTCGTCGGGCTCGCCCAGCCTTTGAAGCGGATTGCCGAACGCCGAGCGCTTCTCGGCCTCCGGGGTTTCCCACAACGCCCGCGCGAAATCGGTCTTCACCAATCCCGGTGCGATGCAGTTCACGCGGATGTTGTGCGGTCCGTATTCCACCGCCAGGTTGCGCGCCAGCTGAAAATCGGCCGCCTTGGAAATTCCGTAGGCGCCGATCAGCGGCGTGCCTTTCAGTCCGGCGATCGACGAGACGATGATCACCACGCCGTCCTTGCGCGCCACCATCTCCGGCAGCACCATCTGGCAGAGCCAATGGCTGGAGCGCACGTTGGCGCCCATGATCTTGTCGAAAGCTTCGTCGGGGATTTCCATCCCAGGTCCGAAATAGGGATTGAGGGCGGCGTTGCACACCAGCACATCGATCTTGCCGAACGTCTCGTGCGTGGCGTCGACCAGCGCCCGCAATTGCGCCTTGTCGTTGATGTTGCAGGGAATGGCTGCGGCGGTCTCGTTGCCCGCGCTGTATTTGCCGTTGATGTCCGCCGCCACCTTCTCGCAGGCGTCGGCCTTGCGGCTCGACACCACGACTTTGGCACCGTGCTCGGCCAAACGGCGGACGATAGCCTCGCCGATACCCTTGCTGGAGCCGGTAACCAGCGCAACCTTGCCGCTGAGATCGAACAATTGCATGTTTCCCTCCCGGAAATCGTTCTGCGATCATGGCACGGTTTCTTAAGGCGGCGAACAACGGAGCATGCGATGAAAAATACCCCTCTAATCCTTGCCGCAGCGTCCGCCTTGCTGCTCGCCGCCTGCCAGAGCACGCCGAACTACGGCGCACCGCCGCTGCCGCCGGGATCATCAGCCGTGCAGCCGCCCCCTCCCGCGCCAAGCCAGCCGGCGCCGCTTGTCGGCACGGCGGGCAAACTCACACAGGCCGGTGTCGGCAGATATATGGACGGGCTGGAGGCAAATCTGCGCGGCACGCTACGCGGCCAGCCGGTTTTCGTCATCCGCCGCGGTGAAGACATGCTGGTGGTGTTGCCGGACTCCGCATTGTTCGCCGGCAAGGATCTCGGCCCGTCTGGCAGTGCACTGCTTGCCAGCATCGCGGCTGTGCTGCGTTATTACGATCGCACGCTGCTGCAGGTGAACGGTTACACCGACACGCTGGGCAACGACGTGCAGAACCTGACGATATCGCAGGACCGCGCCAAGCTGGTGATGCAGGCGCTGGTGGGCGATGGACTTGCCGCTTCGCGACTTGAAGCGCACGGCTTCGGCGCCACCAATCTGCGCTTCGCCACGGGCCCTGACAAAGCCGAGCCGCGCAACCGCCGCATCGAGCTGCATATCGTGCCCAGGCCGGATTGAGGGACCGTGCATCTGTTTCGCCTGATGCGGCAACGTTTCTTGCCCTCGGGTTACCTTCGCTCCGCTCTCGACACCTCTGACTGCCGCCCTTAGCCTGTTCCGCAAAGCGGGCGGGAGGGATTGTGCGCATTCTAAAATACGGCGCAGCGGCGCTCACGGCGGTGATCCTTCTCGGCCTCGGCGTCGTCATCGTTTCCGATCGCTTGTCCCAGCCGCCGGCGCCCGACGCCGCCGTGCTCATCGCGCACGCCGCGAAATACGACGTCCGCATTCGCCGCGATACTTGGGGCGTGCCTCACATCCTCGGCAGGACGGATGCCGACGTCGCCTTCGGCCTCGGCTTTGCGCATTCGGAGGACGATTTCGCGACCATCCAGCAGGTGGCGCTTGCCACACGCGGCGAACTGGCGGCGAGCATCGGTCCCAAAGGCGCGGTGACGGATTATCTCGTCCACCTGTTCCGCGTCTGGGAAACCGTGAATGCGCGCTATCAAAAAGATCTGCCGCCCGACGTGCGCCGTGTCGCCGAGGCCTACGCCGATGGCGTCAACTATTATGCGGCGCTGCATCCCGACAAGGTGCAGCCCGGCCTTCTGCCGCTCACCGGCAAGGACATCGTTGCCGGTTTCGTTTTCAAGACGCCGTTCTTCTACGGTCTTGATTCCACGCTGCGCAAACTGACCGCGGACACCGGCGGCAAGCCGCTGCCCGAGATCGGCTCGAATGGCGTAGCCGTCGGGCCGCGTCGCTCCGCCGACGGCGCCACCCGGCTGCTGGTGAATTCGCACCAGCCCTATGTCGGGCCGGTCTCCTGGTACGAAGTTGTCCTGCAGTCCGGTGAAGGTTGGCATGTGGCAGGCGGATTGTTTCCCGGTTCGCCCGTCATGCTGCACGGTCACAACGAACATCTCGGCTGGGCCAACACGGTCAACAAGCCCGATCTCGCCGACATTTACCGGCTCACCATCAATCCCGCGAACCCCGACCAGTACCTGCTCGACGGCAAGTGGCGGAATTTCGAAAAGAGCGACGCCGCGATCCGCGTGAAGCTGTTTGGACCGCTGTTCTGGACCTTTCACCGCGAGGTTCTCTACGCGGCGCAAGGGCCGGTGTTCAAGACCGATCATGGCGTCTTCGCCATCCGCTATGCCGGCATGAACGAAGTGCGCCAACTGCTGCAATATTACCGTCTCAACAAGGCGCGCAATCTGGAGGAGTGGAAGAATGCAATGCGCCTACAGGCGCTGCCCAGCATCAATTACATCTACGCCGACGAGAAGGGGAACATCGGCTATGTCTACAACGGTGAATTTCCCGTGCGAAAGCCCGGCTTCAACTGGCAGGGCTTTCTCCCCGGAGACCGCTCTGACCTGATCTGGCATTCCTATCTGCCGTTCGACAAGGTTCCGCAGTTGTGGAATCCAAAATCCGACTTTGTTTTCAATTCGAACAACACACCGTTCCAGGCCACCGCGCCCGAAGACGATCTCAAGCCGGCCGATTTCCCGCCGACCCTCGGCATCCAGACCAATATGACGAATCGCGCGCTGCGCGCCTTGGAAACCTATGGCGCCGATACTGCGATCACCGCCGACGCCTTCCGCCGCTACAAGTTCGATCTCACCTACAGTGTCCATTCCGAGATCATGCGCATGATCGCCGAAGTGCTGAAGGCCGATCCTGGCAATGATCCGGAACTGAAGCAGGCGCAGCAGATTCTGCGGGCTTGGAACCGGCGCACCGACATTCACAACCGCGGCGCGGCGCTGGCAGTGCTGATGGCCATGCGGGTGATGCCGGCGGACGCGGATGGTCCGTGGAAGGAAACGCCGCTGGCGGCGTTGAAGCAGGCGATGGCCGTCCTCAAGAAGCACTTCGGACGACTGGACCCCGAATGGGGCGAGGTCAATCGTTTCCGGCGCGGCAGGCTCGATCTGCCCATCGACGGCGGGCCGGACATCTATCGCGCGGTGTATGGTGTGCCGCAGAAGGACGGAACGCTGACCGCGGTCGACGGCGACACCTTCATCATGTTCGTGACCTGGGACAAGAACGGCAAGCTGTCGTCTGAGAGCATCCATCAGTTCGGTTCCGCGACGCTGGACAACACCTCGCCGCATTATTCCGACCAGTCGCCGTTGTTCGTCGCCATGCGTTTGAAGCCGGTCTGGTTCACCGAAGCGGAGCTGAAGGGCCACATCGAGGCGGACTACCGGCCGGGACAGCCGCATCGCTGATATCGCCGCGCCTTGCACGCCGGCACCCGGCCTGCATTAGAATGACGCCGCCGCCCACCGACTGTTTGGAGCCTTAAGCCGATGAGTGACTGGCCGACGATCCGTCCCCTTTGTGCGGGCTATCTGATGGACCAGGATGTGTCGAACGTCCTCTATCAGCGCCGCGCCGGCGAGAAGGCCGATTTCCCCTGCATCATCTTCGTCATCGAGGTCGGCGGCAGAAAAATCCTTTTCGATACCGGGCCCTCGCATCCCGAGCGTGCCGAAGCGTTCCACATGCCGCTGCGCCGCGACGCCGGCATGGACCCGGCCTTGTCCTTGCCCAGGATCGGCGTCGATCCGGACCGTGTCGACCTCGTCATCATGAGTCATCTGCACTGGGATCATTGCGGCAACAACCACCTGTTCCCCAACGCCACCTTCCTGGTGCAGAAGGCGGAGCTGCAGCACGCCATCGCGCCGAATGTCTGGCAGAACACCCAGTATGAAACCGCGACGCGCAAGACCGCGCCGCTGTGGTTCGACAGTTTCAAACAGATGGAGATCATCGAGGGCGACCGGCACGATCTGGTGACGGGCGTGCATCTCATCCATCTGCCCGGCCACACGCCAGGCCTGATGGGCGCGGCGGTGGAGACGCGCAAAGGCGTGCACATGATCGCCAGCGACGCCGTGCCCTGGATCGACAATTGGGAGGGCGACGCGCGGGCCAAGCACATCCCCAGCACCATCCACACCAATCTCGACGACTGCGCGCGATCCTTCAAAAAGATCGAAGAGATCGCCGATGTCGTGCTGGCGTCGCATGACAACCGCACGCTGCGGCACGGCGTCTATCCGGTGCTGGACGGTTGACGCCGCGCGTTTACGGGGCCGGTGTCGGGCGCGGGTAGGAGATGATCAGCGTCAGCGGCTCGTCGCCTTCCTGGCTGATGCCCACCGTGTCGCCGTCATAAAGATAGGCCGCCATGCCCGCGGTCACCGTGCGGCTGGCGCCGTCGGACGTCACCACGCCCTTGCCGGACACGACGTAATAGACCTCGTCATGCGCGATCTTGTGCGGGCCGATGGCGGCGCCTTTGTGCAGCGCGCGCTTGCGGAACTCCATGGTACGGCCGGGCACGGCATCGGTAATGCCCCACACCGTCGACATGCCGATCTTGCCGTGCGGCGGCGGCTCGTCGCGCTTCGTGGCGTTCTCGTCGACCACCACCATGGGATGCGCCGCCAGCGCGGCGGTGGCGCCGAGCACGACGGTGCAGGCGAGCAGGACGGAGATGCGTTTGGACATGGACGTTTCCCTATTCGCAGGCTGGCACCGTAAAGGATTCGCGGCCGCCCGTCTTTTGCGGCGCCGTCCGGTTCGTGCCGGCGTTGCCTGCGGCGCGGCACTGACACCCGCCGCAGGCTTTACGCAGGGACTTGCTCAGGTCGCGCAACCTGCCAAGTCGGGTGAAAGAAAATGACTGCAATGATAGTAATTCGTTTATGCAAGACATCTAGCAATGCGTCTTCGACAATGCGCGATGATTATCACGGATGTCTTGCTTTCTACATTTCGCATTTTGGCACACGCAATCGTTCGCGCGCTCTACAACTGCGTGCAACTGATTACTTTTCCTATCACGATAAGAAGTCGCAACGCCTCATCGCGATCGAGCGCGCGGTGGATATGCCGGCGCGACCTTCACTTCGCCGGCGCCGGCAACGGATAGGAAAGAATGATGGTGAAGGGGCCGTCGCCTTTTTGGCCGATGCTGATCGTCGACCCGTTGTAGATATAGGCGCTCATACCCGCGGTGAGCGTTTGGGCGACGCCGTCGCATGTCACTTCGCCCGTCCCGGAAATCACATAGAAGATCTCGTCGTGGTGGACTTTGTGAAGCCCGATGGTGGAACCCTTGGGCATGATGCGTTTGCGGAATTCCAGCAGACGGTTCGGCACGCTGTCGGTAACGCGATAGACGGTCGAGCGACCGATATTGCCGTGCGGCGTCGGTTCTTCCTTCGCGATCTTGGCTTCGTCGACGATCACCATCGGCGCGGCCATGGCGGCCGTCGTGCCCAGTCCGAACAGGCAGGCAAGCAGGCTCAAAGCGACTTTCGGCATGATCGGCTCCTCATCTCTGGTGGAAACACGGATTAAGAGTCTCCGACGCAGGCCCGGCAATGACGCATCGCGCCACAGCCGGCGCGAAGAGCCGAGATCGCATCGCGTCATGCGAGACGGTTATCGCGGCGTCACGGCGGCGGCGCATAACGGATTGGCGGGCCGCGCCGATTGCGTTTACGATCATCCGCCACGGTGACGGCGTTTGACCGGACTTTTCTGACCAGGCGGAGACGGCGATGTTGATCACGCGCAGAGGCGCAATCGGAGCGGCTTCCATCGCCTGCGGTGCGGTCTTGTCCGGCTGTGCCGGTTTTCCGATGTCCGCCGGCGCCGATACCATTGATGTCAGCGCCGCGCTGGGAGCGACAAGCGGCACGCTGCGTTTCGGAGCATTGGAATGTCCGTGCGCCGTCGGTCGCTCCGGCATCCTCGATCGAAAGCGCGAAGGTGACGGCGGCACGCCGGCGGGACAGTTCGCCTTGCGCGAGGTGCGCTACCGGCCCGACGTGTTCGCGTCGCCGCCGAAGACCGGTCTGCCGGAATTTCCCGCCAAGCCGACCGACGGCTGGTGCGACGATCCCGAAGACCCTGCCTACAACAAGATCGTGCGGCTTCCGTACCAGACGGACGCCGAGACGATGTGGCGCGACGATCATGCTTACGATCTGCTCGCCGTCATCGGTTACAACGACGCCCCGCCCATCCCCGGTCTTGGCAGCGCGATCTTCCTGCACGTGGCGCGCCCCGACGGCGACAGCGGCGCATTCCTGCCCACCGCCGGCTGCGTCGCCGTGAAGATCGAGAACCTGCTGGCCGTCCTCGCCCGCTGCACGCCCGCAACGATGATCAGGATACGGACGGTCTAGCCTGATCGGGATAACAGCCGCCATGGCGTGGCGCGATCAGGAAACCGATTGTCACCGGCCTTATTTCTCCGTAGATTTTTCCCGTTATGGGGGAATTTGCAGCATGGAATCCGCCCTTGAGTTGCGCGGCCTGCGCAAGAGCTACGCCAGGCCGGCCGTAGACGATCTGCATCTGACGATCCATGCGGGCGAATTCTACGCTTTGCTTGGTCCCAACGGTGCGGGCAAGACAACGACGCTGCGGATGGTTGCCGGGTTGCTCCGTCCCGACGCCGGCACGATCCACGTATTCGGCGTCGATGTCCTTGCGGATCCTATCGCGGCAAAGCGGTTGATCGCCTGGCTGCCTGATGAGCCGATGCTCTATGACAAGCTGACTCCCCTTGAATATCTCGAATTCGTTGCCGGCCTCTGGGCCGTTGACCGCAAAACAGCAACTGCCAGGGCGGTAGAGCTGCTGCGTTGGCTTGATCTGTGGGACAATCGCAATCAGCGCTGCGAAGGTTTTTCGCGCGGCATGAAGCAGAAGGTGGCGTTGGCGGGTGCGCTGATCCATGAACCAAAGCTGCTGATCCTGGACGAGCCGCTCACGGGGCTGGACGCCGCTACGTCGAGACAAGTCAAAGATCTCCTTGTCGCGCGGGTACGCAACGGCGCGACCGTCATCCTCACGACGCATATCCTCGAGGTGGCGGAACGTCTGGCCGAACGCATCGGCATCATCAACAAAGGAAAGCTCTTGGCCGAAGGCACGCTTGATGATCTCAGGAACCGCTCAGGCATGGCCGGATCATCGCTCGAAGACGTGTTCCTCGAACTCACCGCGAAGGAGTGAAACGTGCTTCGTTTTCCTCCAGCGTCGATGCCCTGGCTGCTCACGCACGAACTGAAACTTCTCTTCAGCAGTACGGCCAAGGGTACAAAGATCGTCCTGCTGGTCGGGCTGTGCTTCGTTTTAATGGTCACCGCTACGGCCGGCGTGCCATTGGCGCTCTATCTTGAGACCAGGCCGCTGGCGCCGACGCCGCTTTTCATTCTGATCGCGGATGGTGCCGTCGTCGTTCTCTTCACTCTCATTCTGTCGCAAACCCTTTCGATGGCGACACAGGCCTTTTTCGACCGCGGCGATCTCGATCTGTTGCTGTCGTCGCCTCTTCGGCCGTCTCATGTTCTTTTCGTGCGCTGTCTGGCGATCGCGCTCAGTCCGATCGTCCTATACCTTGTTCTCTTGACGCCCTTCGTCCTGCCGCTGGCGCTTCTCGGTCATTGGCCGTTGTTGGCGGCGTACGGTGTCATGGTGGCGCTCGGTTTGACGTCCGCGACCGTGGGCCTGCTACTGGCCACGGCGCTGTTCTCGCTGATCGGGCCGCGGCGGACGAAAACGGTAGGCCAGATTCTTGCGGCTTTCGTTGGTGCGATGGCATTTCTGGCGTCGCAGGCGGTGAATTTCCTCCCGGACCACGGACGCTCGCTCGCTGTCAAACTGCATGGCCTTGTCGCGATGGGATATTTCGGGCCGCATGCCGCCTTGTCGTGGCCGGCGCGTGCCGTGCTGGGTGATCCCGTGCCGTTTCTGGGCTTCTTCACGTGCTCGGCGCTATTCTTCTTCGGCGTCGTCAACAGCGTCGGTGCGCGCTTCGCCGTCGACGCATCGATATCATTTGGCGTGACGTCCGCTTCCTCGCCCCGGCGCGACGCAAGTCCGGTTCGTGGATTTCTCGGCGGCGTGCGTCGCTCGCTCGTCCGCAAAGAGCTCCGCCTGATCGCACGTGATCCCGCTCTTCTGTCACAAGTGCTATTGCGGATACTCTATTTCATCCCGCTCGCCTTTGTGCTCCTGCGGAATGCCCGGTTGGGAAACGAGATGACCGTCGTGGGCAGCGCGGGCGCCATTGTGTTTTTTGCCAGCCAGATCGCCGGCAGTCTGGCTTGGATTACGATTTCGGCGGAGGATGCGCCCGATCTTCTTCTCTCGGCGCCCGTCTCGCCGATGCGTGTTCGAGCGGCGAAGCTGCTGGCGGCGTTCATGCCGGTGGTCGCTTTATCCGCATGGCCGGTGGCAGGGCTGGTCTGGTTTCGCCCTTGGGCGGGCGTGGCATCGGGGCTGGGTGTCACAGCGGCGTCGCTTTCAGCGGGGCTGATCAATTTGTGGTACGAAAAACCGCAGCCGCGGAAGAACTTCCGCCGGCGTATCGGCGGTTCCCTCGTTGCAACACTTGGCGACCTCTTCGTGGGAATTTCATGGGCGGTGACGACTGGATTTGCTGCGTCCGGATCTCTGTGGGCGCTGACGGTAGCGGTTCTTCCGCTCGGAGTAATGGGTGCGCTGTCGGTCGGACGGAGGCGCGATTTCGGGCCTGACAGCGCACCCGACTGACGAGTGCCCTGCCATGTTTGTCGCATTAAGACCGGCGCGCGCGATGACGTTGTGAGAAAAGAAGAGCGCGTCTGGGCAGGAAAGGAACGGAAGTGAGGCCCTGGCCACCGGAGGTGAGGGCTTCCGGAATTTCCGAAAAACCATGATCTTGCGGGAAGGCCGCCGCGGCCGGGCGGTCCCCGCCCTCCATCCCAAATCCTGAAAACAAACAGAGGTATGCCGCTGGCGATTTGGCCACAATATATGGCGGGTTATGCGGCCCATACGTCGTTCACCACGCGCCCCGCCATCGCTGGTAAACGCCCGTCCGTTCCCCTATATCCGGTGGCCCTAAAGAGGAGGTTCCGCGTGGCCCAGAATTGGTCCCCGCAAAGCTGGCGTTCCAAGCCTATCCGCCAAGTTCCGGCCTATTCGGACGCGGCGGCGCTGGCCGCTGTCGAGGCAAAACTAAAGACGCACCCCCCGCTGGTCTTCGCGGGCGAGGCACGCAATCTCAAGGCAAAGCTGGCCGATGTGGCGGCGGGCAAGGCTTTCCTGCTGCAGGGCGGCGATTGCGCGGAGAGTTTCGCCGAGTTCCACGCCAACAACATCCGCGACACCTTCTGCGTCTTCCTCAGCATGGCGATGGTCTTGACCTTCGCCGTCAACCTGCCGGTCGTGAAAGTCGGCCGCATCGCCGGCCAGTTCGCCAAGCCGCGCAGCGACGACAGCGAAACGCGCGACGGCGTCGTGCTGCCGTCTTATCGCGGCGACATCATCAACGGCGAGGAGTTCACCGTCGCCGACCGCGAGCCGGATCCCGAGCGCATGATCCGCGCCTATTTCCAGGCCGCGGCCACGGCCAATCTGGTGCGCGCTTTCGCCACCGGCGGCTATGCCGACCTGTCGCGCGCCCGGCACTGGTATCTCGACGACCATCATCATCACGATCTGCTGCAGCGCTATGTGGCGATCGTCGACAAGATCGCCGAAGGCGGCGAGTTCCTGCGCACCTTCGCGCTGGCCGACACCGTGCGCCAGCAGACCTCGCGGGTCGATTTCTATTTCAGTCACGAGGCGCTGCTGCTGCCTTACGAGGAAGCGCTGACGCGGCAGGATTCGATCACCAAGGAACACTACGCCACCAGCGGCCACATGCTGTGGATCGGCGACCGCACGCGCCAGCTCGACGGCGCTCATATCGAATACTGCCGCGGCATCAAGAACCCGATCGGCCTGAAATGCGGCCCCAGCATGAGCGAAGACGAATTTCTCAAGCTGATCGCCATGCTCAATCCCGCGAACGAGGCAGGTCGGCTGACGCTGATCGCCCGCTTCGGCGCCGACAAGGTCTCCGAGAAGCTGCCGCGCCTGATCCGTGCGGTGAAACGCGAGGGCTTCAACGTCGTGTGGTCCTGCGATCCGATGCACGGCAACACCGTGAAATCGGCCTCGGGCTACAAGACGCGTCCGTTCGATCGGGTCATCAAGGAAGTGAAGACCTTCTTCGACGTGCACCGCGCCGAGCAGACCTATGCCGGCGGCGTGCATCTCGAAATGACCGGCCAGAATGTTACGGAGTGCATGGGCGGCGCGCAGGACATCACCGATGTCGATCTGCATGACCGCTACAACACACGTTGTGATCCGCGGCTGAATGCCAGTCAGGCGCTCGAACTCGCTTTCCTGCTGGCGGACAGCCTGCGCGACGAGCGGATGAAAGGTGCGGGCCTGGCGGCGTCCGCGTGACGTGGCGTAGGCGTAGCGTGAAGGGGGCGTAGGGGACGATGGGCGTTGCGCGCCTCTTGGCGAAGGGTTGGGTGCTGGTCTGCCTGTTCGCGGGCGCGCATGCCGTGGCCATCGCCGTGGCGAGCGGAGCCTACCCGATTTCGGCACTGCCCCCGGTGATCGTCTGCACGTTGCTTTTCGTCGCGATGGGCCTGTTGTTCGTCGGCGGCTACGGCGTTTCTGCCGTGCATGGCGGGCTGTCGCATCTCAAGCAGATGAAGGCGGCCCATTTCATTCCGAACTTCAACGATGCGGTGTTCCTGGCGTTCGTCGTCCTCAGTTTCATCGACCAGATTACCTTTGCGCCCAACCATCTGTCCGGCGACGTCACCAATGCGCTCGAGTCCGCGATCTATTTCGCCGTGCCGGGCCAGCGCGCGCTGCTCTACGCCATCGTGCCCTGCGCGCTCGACGGCGGGCGTATCTTCGCCTCGGCCTTCACCTGGCTGCTGGCAATCATCTTCCTCTGCTCGTCGATCTCGCGCCTCAAGCTCGCTGCCGGATTGATGCGGCTGGAGCGCGCCACGCATCCCGAAGTGCTGGGTCCAGCCACGCTTGCCTTCGTGCTGGGGATCGCCGCCGTCGTCGGCATCCAACTTCTCTTCGTCGGCTCGGTGTTCTCGTTCCTGCCGTGCAGCGCCTATGCCGACATTCCCGGCCGGCTGATCGTCGGTCTGGCGCCGTTGATGCTGTCCTACCTGATCGTCGCCGCGCTCACCGCGCTGCTGGCGAGCGGCCACGACAAATAGGCGTCAGCCGTCGCTCAGCTTCACCAGCATCTTGCCGAAATTGTCGCCCTTGAAGAGACCGATCAGCGCTTCGGGCGCGCGTTCGATACCCTCCAGCACCGTCTCGCGCCAGGTCATCTTGCCTTCCGCGATCCAGGCGCCCATGTCGCGCTGGAAAGCCGGCAGCATGTCGATGTGGTTGAGCACGATGAAGCCGCGCATCGTCAGGCTCTGGCCGACGATGTTGGCGAGATTGGGCGGGCCCTTCGGCGCTTCGGTGGCGTTGTAGATCTCGATCATGCCGCAGGCGACGATGTGGCCGAAAGTATTCATGTTGTTGAGGGCGGCCGTCAGGTGCGAACCGCCGACATTGTCGAAATAGACGTCGATGCCGCCCGGCATGGCGTCGGCCAGCGCCGCGCCGAGATCGCCGCAGGTGCGGTAGTTGATCGCCGCGGTGCAGCCCAGCTCTTTCAGATAAGCGCATTTCTCGTCCGAGCCGGCCGAACCGACGACGACCTCGCAGCCTTTGTTCCGGGCGATCTGGCAGACGATGGCGCCGACCGCGCCCGACGCCGCCGAAACGAAGACGCGGTCCGACTTCTTTAATTCGCCGATGCGCAGCAGTCCGGCATAGGCCGTCAGTCCCGGCATGCCCAGCGCGCCGAGATAGGCCTGCGCCGGGGCCAGCTTGGGGTCGACCTTCTGCAGCCCCGCACCACTCGACACGAACCATTCGCGCCAGCCGTCCATGCCGAGGACATGGTCGCCTTCCTGGAACTGACCATTGCCGTTGGACGTCACCACGACACCGACCGCGCCGCCCTGCAGCACCTCGCCGATCTGGAAGGGCGGGACGTAGCTTTTGCGGTCCATCATGCGGCCCCGCATATAGGGGTCGACCGACATGAACAGGTTTCGGACCAGGATTTGCCCCGGTCCGGGGTGTGGTATTTCGCCTTCGACCAATTCGAAATTGTCCGGCGTCGGCAGCCCCACGGGGCGGCTTTTCAGGCGGATATCCCGGTTTTTTCCCGTCCTCATCGGCCTCTCCTTAACCTTTTGCAGGCGGCTTCTTGGCAGCAGCAACCCTAACAGCGGGCAGGGGTGTAACAAGACGAAACATTTTATGACTCGCCCCCGGGCCCCCACCTGCCACTTATGTACCTGTGAATCCGAGGGATTTCCCGTGTCACCAATTCGCTTCGCGCCTCAGAATGGTCCGCTCAAGGCCGCCGTGATCGGCGCCGGCGCGTTCGGCCGTCACCACGCCACGAAGTATCGCGGCATGGAGGGTGTCGAATTGGTCGGCATTGCCGACCCGTCCTTCGAGGCGCGCAAGGGCGCGGCCGCGACCCATGGCGTGCCCGCGGTCGCCGACTGGCGCGAGTTTTTGGGCAAGGTGGATCTGGTCAGCGTCGCGTCGCCGGCCGTCACCCATGCCGAGATCGTGCGCGCCTTCCTCAATGCCGGAGCCCATGTGCTGGTGGAGAAGCCGATCGCCACGACGATCGAGGAAGCGGATGCGCTGATCACGCTTGCCGAGCGGATGGGGCTGATCCTCACCGTCGGCCATCAGGAGCGTTATGTCTTCGCGCATACCGGCCTGCTGGATTACGAAGACGCGCCGCTGGAAGTGTCCTGCTGGCGCGAGGGTCCCTGGTCGGGCCGCGGCGCCGATGTCAGCGTCGTGCTCGATCTGATGATCCACGACCTGGATCTCATCCATCAACTCATCCCCGGCAAGGTGCGCAACGTCCTGGCGCGCGGCCGTTTCGAAAAGGGCGTTTTCGCCGACGAGGTCAAAGCCACCGTGCTGTTCGAGAACGGTGCCGTGGCGCGTCTGGAAACCAGCCGCATCGCCGAAACCCGCCGCCGCGGCATGCGTGCGGTCTATGCCGACGGCGTGGTGGAGATCGACTTTCTGACCCGCGAGATCATCAACACGACGCCGCGCGGCCTCAATGCGCTGGATGTCGGCGACCCGCTGGCGGAGTCGGTATCCGGCTTTGTCGAGGCGGCCCGCAACGGCAAGGCGCCGCTGGTGCGTCCGCGCCAGGCCCGCCGGGCCCTGGAGACCGCGCTCCTGATCGACGAGGCCTCGGAGCGCGCCGGCGCGCTGCGCAGCCGTCAGGAACTGGTCGCCTACGCGGCCGCCAACTGACGCAACCCAGCCAATCCCTTTTTATCCGCCCCGGCGCGCTGTAAACAGCAGCGATGACCGATCGTTTTCGCATCGCTCTGGCCCAGCTCAACCCCTGCATGGGCGATATCGCGGGCAATCTCGCCAAGGCGCGGGCGGCGCGCGCCCAGGCGGCCGGTGCGGACGTCATTCTGTTTCCCGAGCTTTATATCGTCGGCTATCCGCCCGAAGACCTGGTGCTGAAGCGGGCGCTGCAGGATGCGGCCATGGAAGCGGTGCGCGCCTTCGCCAAGGACACCGCCGACGGCGGTCCCGCCGTCTTGATCGGCACGCCCTGGCGCGAGAGCGGCAAGCTCTACAACGCCGTCGCCCTGCTCGATGACGGCCGCGTCGCCGCGCGCACCTTCAAATATGATCTGCCGAATTACGGTGTCTTCGACGAGAAGCGCGTCTTCACGCCGGGCCCGCTGACCGGCCCGCTCGAGATCCGCGGCGTACGCGTCGGCGTGCCGATCTGCGAGGACATCTGGACGCCGGACGTCGTCGAATGCATGGCCGAGACCGGTGGCGAGATCATGCTGGTGCCCAACGGTTCGCCATACGAAGCCGGCAAGCACGAGGATGTTCGCTTCAATCTCGTCGCGGCGCGCGTCACCGAAAGCGGCTGCCCGCTGGTCTATCTCAACCAGGTCGGCGGCCAGGATGAGCTGGTGTTCGACGGCGCTTCGCTGGTGGTCAACGCCGATCGCAGCGTCGCCTGGGCGCTGCCGGCTTGGGAAGAAAAAGTCGTCATCACCGAATGGCAGCGGAGCGGCAAGGGCTGGGTCTGCGCTCCCGGCGAACGCGCGCCGTCCGAGGAACGCTCGCAGTCGGTCTATCATGCCATGATGCTCGGCCTGCGCGATTACGTGAACAAGAACCGTTTCCCCGGCGTGGTGCTGGGCCTCTCCGGCGGGATCGATTCCGCGCTGTCCGCCGCCGTCGCCGTCGATGCGCTGGGCCGCGAACGTGTGCGTTGTGTGATGATGCCGTCGAAGTACACCTCGCAGGAAAGCCTCGACGACGCCGAGGAATGCGCCCAGTTGCTCAATGTCAGCTACGAGACCATTCCGGTCGAACGCGCCGTCGACGCCTTCGCCGATACGCTGCGTCCCGTCTTTGTCGGCCGCGCCGCCGACACCACGGAAGAGAACATCCAGTCGCGCGTGCGCGGGCTGATCCTCATGGCGGTGTCGAACAAGTTCGGGCCGATGGTGCTTACCACCGGCAACAAGAGCGAGATGAGCGTCGGCTATGCCACGCTCTATGGCGACATGTGCGGCGGTTACAACGTGCTGAAGGACATCTACAAGATGGAGGTGTTCCGTCTGGCAAGCTGGCGCAACCAGACGGTGCCCGCGGGCGCCCTCGGGCCGCCCGGCCGCGTCATTCCCGAGCGCATCATCACCAAGCCGCCGTCGGCCGAACTGCGCGCCAACCAGACGGATCAGGATTCGCTGCCGCCTTACGAAATCCTCGACGGCATCCTACAATGCCTGGTCGAAAAGGAGATGTCGTTCGAGGAGGTGGTGGGCAAGGGCTTCGACCCCGCGACGGTGCGGCGCGTCGAGCACCTTCTCTATATATCGGAATACAAGCGCCGCCAGGCGCCGCCGGGCGTCAAGATCGGCCCGCGCAACTTCGGCCGCGACCGGCGCTATCCGATCACCAATGCGTTCAGAGATGCGAGATAAGATGCCCCCTCTGCCTCACGCGCTTCGCTTGTTCGGCACTTCTCCCGCAAGCGGGGGAGGAAAAGTGCGGGCGAAACTCGACCTCTTTCCTCCCCCGTTTACGGGGGAGGTGTCCGGCGTAGCTCCAAAGGAGCGAAGCCGGACAGAGGGGGCACTATGACCACCGTCCGTTTCGCGCCTTCGCCCACCGGGTTGCTGCATGTCGGCAATGCCCGCACGGCGCTGCTCAACTTTCTGTTCGCCAAGAAGGCCGGCGGCAAGTTCCTGCTGCGCATCGACGACACCGACGGCGAGCGCTCCAAGCCGGAATACGAAGCCGCCATTATCGAAGACCTCGGCTGGCTCGGCATCGCGCATGATCTCTTCGCCCGCCAGTCCGAGCGCGCCGACGCCCATCGCGTCGCGGCGGAGAAACTGAAGGTCGCCGGCCTGCTGTATCCCTGTTACGAAACCCAGCTCGAACTCGATCGCCGCCGCCAGCGCCAGATCGCTTCCGGCCGTCCGCCGGTCTATGACCGCGCCGCGCTGAAGCTGACCGATGAGGACCGCGCCAAGCTGGAAGCGCAGGGCCGCAAGGCGCATTGGCGTTTCAGGCTCTCGCAGTCGAAGGTTCGCTGGCGCGACCTGATCCGCGGCGAGGTGGAGATCGACACCGCGCATTTGTCCGATCCGGTGCTGATCCGCGAGGACGGCCGCTTCCTCTATACGCTGCCGTCGGTCACCGACGACGTCGACTTCCAGATCACCCACATCATCCGCGGTGAGGATCACGTCACCAACACGGCGGTGCAGATCGAGATTTTCGAGGCACTCGGCGCGGCGGTGCCCGCTTTCGCGCATCATCCGCTGCTGGTGGGCGCGGGCGGCGAGGCCTTGTCGAAGCGTCTGGGTTCACTGTCGCTGCGGCTGTTGCGCGAGGACGGCATCGAGCCGATGGCGGCGGACTCCTATCTGGCGAAAACCGGCACCTCCGACGCCGTCACCCCGCACGCCGTGCTGGACGAACTCATCGCCGAATTCGCGGTGGAGAAGATCGGCCGTGCCCCGGCGCATTTCGATCCGGCAGAACTGTCCAATCTCAACGCCAAGCTGCTGCATACTCTGCCGTTCGGGGCCGTCGCCGCACGGCTGACAGCCGCCGGCATCGACGGCGGCGCGGCCTTCTGGGACACGGCGAAGCCGAACCTCACGCGCTTTTCCGAGATCGGCGACCTTTGGACGCTGGTGAAAGGTCCGCTCGCGCCGGTCGTGGAGAACGCGCCGCTGATCGCCAAGGCGGCCGAGATCTTGCCGCCCGAGCCATGGGACGAGGCCACCTGGAGCAGTTGGACCAAGGCGGTCGCCGTCGCCACCGGCGCCAAGGGCCGCGAGCTTTACCATCCGCTGCGCCTGGCGCTGACCGGCCGCGAACATGGACCCGAGCTGAAAAAGCTGCTACCTCTCATCGGCCGCGCGAAAGCACTCGCCCGGCTGCAAGGGGAAACGGCGTGAACCAGTTCCGCCACATGATTTGTTCGATTTGCGGCTGACCGCCGCGACACCCCCCTTTTGCCAAAAACCCAACGCTGACCTCGTCCTTCACCCTCCCCTTGAGGGAGGGTCGAAATTTGCAAAGCAAATTTCGGGGAGGGGTCTGGTTGTGGCACAACCCCTCCCCGAAAAATCCTTCGCTTTGCTCGGATTTTTCGACCCTCCCTCAAGGGGAGGGTAGGAAACGTCAAATCGCTGTATGAGTAAGTCATGACCACGCTTCGCCTCTACAACACGCTGACCCGGCAGAAGGAAGACTTCGCGCCGCTCGATCCCGACAATGTCCGCCTCTATGTCTGCGGGCCGACGGTCTACGACTACGCCCATATCGGCAATGCGCGGCCGGTGATTGTGTTCGATGTGCTGTATCGCTTGCTGCGGCATGTCTACGGCGCGGACCACGTCACCTATGTCCGCAACATCACGGACATTGACGACAAGATCAACGCGCGGGCGGCCGAGGTCGCGGCGGCGAAAAATGTCTCCGTCGAAGCGGCGCGCGCCGAGATCACCGCGGCGACGGCGAAGCAATATCTCGACGACGTCACCGCGCTGGGCTGCCTGCCGCCGACGCACACGCCGCGCGCCACCGAATACGTCAAGCAGATGGTCGCCATGATCGGAAAGCTGGTCGCGGACGGCCATGCCTATCCGGCGGAAGGCCATGTGCTGTTCGATGTGTCGTCGAAGCCCGATTACGGCAAGCTGGCGCGCCGCTCGCTCGACGAGATGCTGGCGGGCGCACGGGTCGAAGTGGCACCGTACAAAAAGAATCCGATGGACTTCGTGTTGTGGAAACCGTCGGACGATCTGACGCCCGGCTGGGAGTCGCCCTGGGGTCGTGGCCGTCCCGGCTGGCACATCGAATGCTCCGCGATGGGCGAGGCGCTGCTCGGCGAGACCTTCGACATCCACGGCGGCGGCATCGACCTGATGTTTCCGCACCACGAAAACGAAATCGCACAAAGCGAAAGCGCCCACCACGATCACCAGCTGGCGAAAGTCTGGATGCACAACGGCTTCCTGCAGGTCGAAGGCGAGAAGATGTCGAAAAGCCTCGGCAACTTCGTGACTATCAACGAACTGCTGAAGGATTGGCGCGGTGATGTCGTGCGGTTCAATATGCTGAAGACTCATTATCGCCAACCTATCGACTGGACGTCGCAAGGACTTGTGGAGAGCTTCAATACGCTCGCGAACTGGTTTCGCACATTTTCATTGTCGTCGGAGATGTCACAGCCGATTGCGGATTCTGTGCTTGAAGCTTTGTCAGATGATTTGAATACACCCAAGATGATCGCAGAACTTCACGTGTTGTATCGCGACGGGAAACATGAGCTACTGGCCTCGACGCTCAAGGCTCTCGGATTTTCAGGCGATATAGAAGATCCAAAGATTGCTGTCGGTTCGGAAGGCGCTATTGCGATTGAACAACAAATTGCCGCCCGCACCGCCGCCCGAAAAGCGAAGAACTTCGCCGAGTCCGATCGCATCCGCGATGAACTCCTCGCCAAAGGCATCGTGCTGAAGGATGGTCCCAACGGTACCACCTGGGAGGTGAAGCGATGAACGCGCGCGCATTCCGCTTTACCAACCCTCCCCTTGAGGGAGGGTCGAAAAATCCTAAGGTC
>JAGWJY010000025.1 GCA_028865545.1 Alphaproteobacteria bacterium
ACTTGACGTCGAGGCTCGTCGCCTCTGCGGTACGGTGCGGGCTTGGTGGATGGGGTGGGATTCGAACCCACGAGACCCTTGCGGGTCTGCCGGTTTTCAAGACCGGTGCCTTCAACCGCTCGGCCACCCATCCGCACACCGCTCCTTGCTACGAACCGTGCCACTTATCAAGGGTTTAACGTTGCGGCGGTTGAGCCAAGCGCCGCCATCGCTTACCTTTCGAATCAATCCAAGACTGGATTCGCTTTATGAACCGATCGCCGCGACAGCTTTGCGCCGTGGTCGCCCTCGGCGCGCTGGCGGCGGGGTGTTCCTCAGCCCCGGACGAGGGGAACAGCGTCCGCGTCCCGCCCAATGCCGGCGTCTACAAGATTGGGAACCCCTATCAGATCGGCGGGACCTGGTACTATCCGCGCGAACAACCGGACTACGACGAGACGGGAATCGCGTCCTGGTACGGTCCTGGTTTCTACGGCCATCCGACCGCAGACGGCGAAATCTTTGATGCCAATGCCCTGACAGCCGCCCACCGGACGCTGCCGCTGCCGGTCAATGTGCGCGTTACCGATCTGGAAAATGGCCGGTCTCTGATCCTGCGCGTCAACGATCGTGGGCCGTTTGCCAAAAGCCGTATCATTGATGTGTCGGAGCGCGCCGCCAAGCTGCTGGGTTTCTACGAGGCAGGCACCGCCAGGGTGCGCGTCACCTATCTGGCGCGCGCCGACTTGCCGAGCGGCGCTCCGCAGCCCTTCGGCGCGGGTACGCCGCCGGCGGTCGTGAGCGCCGTTCCAGCGGCCCCGACAACCACTGTTGACACCAGCACGCTGGGGGCGGTGCCCGGCGTGGCCGTCGCACCCCCGACTGTGACCACACTTCCCCCGACGCCAGCTGCTCCACAACAAGAAACAGCAAGCGTCGACAGCGGCCTGCCGACGGGGCAGGTGAACAACGTTCCCGTGCCGGCCGTGACACATCTCTACGTCCAGGTCGGCGCTTTCTCGGTCTATCAGAACGCGGCGCGCCTTGCCGCGAAGCTGGGTGGGGATTTAAAGATTTCGGCCATTCAACGAAACGGACAAACGCTCTATAGAGTGCGCTCCGGTCCATACGACTCGACCGACGAGGCCGACGCGGCGTTTGCAAAGATAAATAATCTCGGCGCAAACGACGCCCACATAATCGTCGATCAATAGGGTTCAACCGCGTTTCCCCACTGGAGTTCGTCCATGACGCGCATGCGTTCCTTACTTTTCATTCTTTCTCTTGCCGGAGCGCTGTTCGCCGCGCCCGCGATGGCCGATATGAACACCTCGGCCGAGCATGCGGTTTTGATGGATGGCGGGACCGGCCAAATCCTCTGGGCAAAGGACGGCTTTACGCCGACGCCACCGGCTTCCATGAGCAAGCTGATGACCCTTGAGCTGCTGTTCCAGCGGTTGAAGGACGGCCGCGTGAAGCTTACGGACACTTTTCCGGTCTCTCAGCGGGCCTGGAGCACTCAAGGCTCCAAGATGTTCGTCAAGCTCGGAGACAACATCTCGGCGGAGAATCTGATCCAGGGCGTCATCGTCGATTCCGGTAACGACGCTTGCATCGTCATCGCCCAGGGACTGGGCGGCACGGTAGACGGCTTCGTTCAGATGATGAACGAGCGCGCCAAGGAGCTTGGTCTCAAGCAGTCGCACTTCGTCAATCCGGATGGGCTTCCCGATCCTCCGGGACAGCTGATGTCGGTCGCCGATCTGGCGAAGCTGGCGCGGCACATCATCGTGACCTACCCGCAATACTATCATTACTTCAGCGAAAAACAGTTCGCCTGGAGCGGTATCACGCAGCCAAACCGCAACACGGTGCTGACGAAGCTGCAGGGCGCCGACGGCCTCAAGACGGGCTACACGGATGCATCGGGCTACGGCATCGTGGCGTCGGCGGTGCAGGACGGACATCGCCTGATCCTTGTGCTCAACGGATTGCGCTATCCCGACCTCGACAAAGACGCGCCGGTGAAGAAGGACTGGATCGCCGAACAGCGCCGCGGTGAGGAAGCAGCACGCGTCCTTGCCATGGCGTTCCGCGAATTCCGCAGCTACGAGCTTTTTAAGCCGAACCAGATCGCCGGCACGGCCCAGGTCTGGGGCGGGGCGCAGAAGACCGTGCCGGTGACGACGGGTAAGGCTCTGAATGTCACGATGCAGGTTGATTCCCGTGCGAAAATGAAGGTGTCTCTGCATTACTACGGACCTCTCGAGGCGCCGATCAAGCAGGGCCAGCAGGTCGGGACACTCAACGTCTCTGCGCCTGACTTCCCCGGCCTGATGGTTCCTCTCTATGCCACCCAGAGCGTGCCGCGCGCAGGCATTTTCGGGCGGATGATGATGGGCATCGGTGCACTGTTCTCGGGTCACCACGCGCAATGACGAAGAGAAAGCGGGGCCACTTCATCACCTTGGAGGGCGGCGAGGGCACCGGTAAATCCACGCAGACCCGACGGCTCGCCGCGGCGCTGGAGATGCACGACATTTCCTGTGTGCTCACGCGCGAGCCCGGCGGTTCGCCCGGTGCAGAGGAAATCCGCGATCTGCTGGTCAACGGCGAGCCGGGACGCTGGGACGTACTCACCGAGACCTTGATGCTCTACGCGGCCCGTGCCGATCATGTGACGCGCACGATCAAGCCGGCGCTGGCGGAAGGCCGTTGGGTTCTCTGCGATCGCTTTTCGGACTCCAGTTACGCCTATCAGGGTGCCGGCCGGGGCCTCGACCGCGAGACGGTGCGCCGGATCGAGTCCGTTGCCATTGGCGATTTCAAGCCGGAGCTGACGCTGGTTCTCGATCTGCCCGCGGAAGAGGGGCTTAAACGTGCCCATGCGCGCGCCTCTTCGGAATCCCGTTTCGAGAAATTCGACGTCGAATTCCACGAGAGGCTGCGGCAGGCCTTTCTCGACATCGCCAAGCGCAACGGCGACCGCTGCCGCGTGATCGACGCCAGCGGCGATGAAGATACGGTGGCGCACGCGATCCTTGATGCGGTGAAGACGCGCTTCGGGTTAAGCTAGAAGCATGGCCAAGCGACCCCAGCCCCAGGAAACGGTCGAGACCGACCGTATCGAAGGCGTGGACCACCCGCGCCAGACGGCACATCTGGTCGGGCAGGGACCGGCGGCCGCCATCGTGGCGCGGGCGCTGCGCAGCGGACGGCCGCCTCAGGCTTGGCTGGTCTGCGGGCCGCCTGGCGTCGGCAAGGCGACGCTGGCTTATCGGATCGCACGCTATCTGCTGGCCTACGGCGCCAGCGACCGGGGACCGGAAGACCTTTCGGTGCCGGCCAACGATCCCGCCGCCGTACAGATGACGGCCGGTTCGCATCCCGGATTGTTGGTGCTGAAGCGCGGCATCGATCCGACCACGGGCAAGCTGATGAACGTGCTGTCTGTGGGCGAGGTGCGCCGGCTCTCCGGATTCTTCGGGATGACATCGGGCGCGGGTGGCTGGCGCGTGGCGATCGTCGACACCGCAGACGACTTGAATGATGCCGCCGCCAATGCACTGTTGAAGCTGCTCGAGGAGCCGCCGTCGCGAGCCATGTTGCTGGTGCTGTCGAACACGCCGGGACGCCTCCTGCCGACGATCCGTTCGCGCTGCCAGCGTCTCAATCTGCGCCCGCTTACCGAGAGCGACATGGAAGGAGAACTCGCGCGGTTGCTGCCGGAACTGTCGTCGGGCGAGCGTGCTTCGCTGGCGCGGCTTTCGGGGGGATCGCTGGGCGCGGCACTGCGACTGGCCGGTGGCGACGGCGTGATGCTGGCGGGAGAGGCGGACCGGCTGATCGATCAGGCCGCGCAGCCGGAAATTCCGGCGCTGTTCGCTCTTTCGGACAAGCTGGCGCGGATCACCGACGGTCTGGATACATTTGGGGCCTTCCTGTCGCAGGCCTTGGCCGAGCGGGTCCGGGCCCGTGCGCTGACGCGCCAGCCGCATCTGGATCGCTGGGTGGCCGTGCACGAAAAACTCGGCAAGACCTTCGCGCGGACGGATGCGCTGCATCTCGATCCGCGGCAGACGCTGTTGACCGCCGTGCGCGAAATGAGCGCGGCGACAAGACGCGCCGGTGCCGTATAAGGTCCGGCCATGTTGGTAGACAGCCATTGTCATCTCGAATTTCCCGATCTTGTTTCCGAAATCGACGCGGTGGTGGCGCGCGCGCAGGAGGCCGGGGTCGGCGTCTGCGTTTCCATTTCCACCAAGCTTGAAACCTTTCCACGCGTGCGCGAGGTCGCGGCACGCTTCGACAATGTGTGGTGCTCCGTCGGTGTCCATCCGCACGAGGCCGAGGCCGAAACGCTGGCCGATGCGGAGCCACTGATCGCGCGCGCCGGCGACCCGAAAGTGGTCGGCATCGGTGAAACCGGACTCGATTACTTCTACGATCACGCTCCCCGCGAACAGCAGGCCGCCAATTTCCGCGCCCATATCGATGCCGCGCGTCGGACCGGGCTGCCGCTGATCGTCCACGCGCGCGACGCCGACGACGACACCATCGCCATTCTGCGCGAGGAAATGGCGAAAGGCGCCTTCACCGGCGTGCTGCATTGCTTCACAGGCACCAAGCGGCTGGCCGACGCCGCCCTGGCGCTCGGTTTCTATATTTCCGTTTCCGGTATCGTTACCTTCAAGAAGGCCGAAGAGTTGCGCGCCGTGCTGAAGGACGTGCCGCTCGACCGCCTCCTCGTGGAGACCGACGCGCCGTACCTGGCACCGATACCCCATCGCGGCAAACGCAACGAGCCGTCTTTCGTCGTACATACGGCTGCGGCGCTGGCGGCGCTCAAAGGCGTAACCGCCAACGAGATCGCCAACGTCACCACAGAAAATTTCTTTCGTCTTTTCACAAAGGTCACGCGCCCTTAATGAGCGACAGACTTGAAGTTACCATTCTCGGCTGCGGTTCCTCCGGCGGCGTTCCGCGTCTTGGCGGTATCGACGGTTCCGGGAATTGGGGCGTCTGCGATTCCGCCAATCCGAAGAACCGCCGCACGCGCTGTTCAATCCTGGTGCGCCGTCATTCGCCCATCAGCACGACTTGTGTCCTGGTCGACACCGCGCCGGATCTGCGCGAGCAGCTTCTGCGCGCCCGCGCCAGCGATCTGAATGGCGTGCTCATCACCCACGATCACGCCGACCAGATCAACGGCATTGACGATCTGCGCGTGGTGGCGATGCATCAGCGCCGGCGCGTGAATCTCCATGCCGACACCAGAACCGGCGACAGCCTCCTGTCACGTTTCTCCTATTGTTTCGTACAAGCTGCGGGCAGCGATTACCCGCCCATCGCCAAGATGCATGCCATCACCGAGCCGTTCAGGCCGTTCGGCATCGACGGAGCAGGGGGCACCGTCCCGGTTCTGGCCTTCGGACAGGCCCATGGCAGCGTGCGGTCCCTCGGTTTCCGCTTCGGTCCAGTCGCTTATTCGCCCGACGTCAACGCTCTCGACGACGCGGCTTTCGCGACGCTCGAAGGCGTGGATATTTGGATCGTCGACGCGCTGCGCTATACGCCGCACCCCAGCCACTCGCATGTCGACCAGAGCCTGGAATGGATCGCGCGCGTGAAGCCAAACCGCGCCATCCTCACCAACCTACACGTCGATCTGGATTACGAGACGCTGAAACGCGAGCTGCCGCCGAACGTAGAACCCGCGTTCGACGGAATGGTGCTGAACGTCGGGATCGCCGACTAACGCCCCTGGTGGCGGAAATTCTGCGCCTTCTTCGCCCCGAACTTGCCGGTCTTGCCGCCCATGTTCGCAAAGGACTTTGGCCCGGTTTCGGTATTCAGGAGTTGGAACTGCTTTTGCGCAGCTTCCTTGCGCCGGGCGATCTCTTGCGGCGACAGCGGTCGCGCCTTTTTCGAATCGCTCTTTTTCTTGGAATCACTCATGGAGTCGTTACCCTGGTTGGCCGCACCGACGATACACCGATGCGGCGGGCTGATACAGCGACCCGATCTCATGGCAAAAAAAGACCAGCCAGCGCGCGATGGCGGAAACCATCGCGGCCAGCTTGGGTCATGTCCACAAATCGGGTGATATAAGATATGTGGTAATTCGAGCGTGTCGGTTCAAGAGGAACGCCGAAATATTTTTTCCGGCGATTTTCCCGGGACTTAGGCACCAACTTGCGAGCGCGTCGCCTTCTCGCGCTAAAAAATATTTCCGGACCGACGTCAGTAGCCCTGCATGCGTGGCGGCGCAGGCGGTTCGTCCTGCGTTGGTGGCGGCGGGGTTTTGTCGCGACGCCTGCCGAGCCCTAGAAGGCGCATGGCCCAGGCGTCGGGCAGCATCCCGGCCAGAACCTTGCTGCCGTCGAGCGGCGGGATCGGAATCAGATTGAACACGCCCAGCACCAGATTGAGCCACAGCGAGGCGCTGAGCGTGTCCAGCAGCCATTGAGGGCCGCCAAACCCTACGGCTACGGCGCCTGCCGCGACCGAGGCCAGCGCCAGGGTGAAATTCGCGCCTGGGCCGGCGGCGGCTACAAGCATCATGTCGCGTTTGACGTTGCGCAGCCGCGCGTAATTGACCGGCACCGGCTTGGCCCAGCCGAACAGGAACGGCGCGTGGATGGCGAACAGGAAGCCTGGCAGCAGGATCGTGCCCAGCGGATCGATGTGTTTGAGCGGATTGAACGAGGCGCGGCCGAGTTTCTTGGCGGTGTCGTCGCCGCAGAGATACGCCATGTAGGCGTGCGAGGCTTCGTGGAACGTTATCGCGATCAGCGCCACGACGACGAAGGACACGACGGCCAGGATTTCGGGTTGGGTCATACTATGAAGATGGGAGTACTCGGGTGAAATTGATAGTACATGGCGCGCGGCACTCCGTCACAATTTCCCATAATATATCTTATACGAAAATCTGATGGCCGTGGGGCTGGGCACTTGGCGGTACCCCGCGACAAAATCCGCTTGACCCGGCCCCTAGGACCGGCCTCACAGACATCAGGGTCGATGAAAAGAAGATCACCGTGACAGACGCCTTCCTCAGTCCCGCAGAAGCCGCCCGACGTCTGGGCGTCAGCGCCAAGGCGCTGCGCCTGTACGAACGCCACCGGCTTGTGGCGCCGCGGCGCGCCGAAAACGGCTGGCGCACCTTCGGCCCGGAGCAGATCGCGAGGCTCCACCAGGTGTTGGCGCTCAAGCGGCTCGGCCTGCCCCTGGCGCGCATCGCCGAACTGCTGACGGGCCGCCTGGGGTCGCTGGACGCGCTGCTGGCGTTCCAGGAACAGACCCTGGACCGCGAAAGCGGCCGCGTGGCGCACGCGCTGGCGCTGGTACGCGCGGCTCGGGCCAAGCTGGCTGGCGGCGAAACACTCTCCATCGACGATCTCACAACCCTGACCACGGAGACGACGATGACGACCAAGGCCACAGACGAAGAAATGAAAGCGATTTTCGACCCGATTTCCGCCAAATACTTCTCGGCGGAGGAACGCGCGGCGCTGAGTCAGCGCAAATACGATCAGGCTGACGTTTCGCAACGCTGGGAGACATTAATTGCCGAGTTGAAACCGTTGATGACAAAGGGTGATCCCGGTTCACCGGAGGCCCTTGACCTCGCCCGGCGCTGGCAAGCGCTGGTGAACGAGTTCACGCTCGGCGATCAGGCCGTCGCGGGCAAGGTGCGCGCCATCTGGCAGGACGCCATGGCAGACCCGAAAGCGGCGCCGAAACTGCCGCTTACGCCGGAAATGTTCGCTTTCGTCGGCAAAGCGATGGCGAAATTGAAGGGCGGCGAATAGCGAAGTGGCGAGTAGCGAATAGGGGTTTCTATTCGCTATTCCCTATTCGCCACCGTGCCTGTTCAATCCTGGAATGACGAATCCGTCCAGGGACATCGAATCGCTTCTTGAGATCATGCGGCGGCTGCGCGGAGCGGGCGGTTGTCCATGGGATCTGGAGCAGAACTTCACGACCATTGCGCCCTACACGATCGAGGAAGCCTATGAAGTGGCTGGCGCCATCGAGGACCAGAACTGGCCGCACCTGAAAGACGAGCTGGGCGACCTACTGTTCCAGGTAGTGTTCCACGCCCGCATGGCCGAAGAGCGTGGGCTGTTCGATTTCGGCGGCGTGGTAGAGGCGATCACCACGAAGATGATTTCCCGGCACCCGCATGTGTTCGCCGACAAGACAACGCCGGAATCCGCGGCGGCGCAGACGGTGGCCTGGGAGGAACACAAGCGCGGCGAGCGTGCGGCCAGGCCGGGTGGCATCCTGGACGACGTGCCACGCGCCCTGCCCGCGCTGCTGCGCGCCGAGAAACTTCAGAAGCGTGCCGGAAGCGTCGGGTTCGATTGGGAAAGCGCCCCCAAGGTGGTCGAGAAGATCGCCGAGGAAGCCGGCGAAATCGTCGAGGCGCAGGCGGCCGGCGCATCCCCGGAAAAGCTGGAGGAGGAAGTCGGCGACTTGCTCTTCGCTGTGGCCAATCTGGCCCGCCATCTGAAGGTCGATCCGGAAAAGGCCCTGCGGGCGACCAATGCCAAATTCGTCCGCCGCTTCCGGGCCATAGAAGCCGGTCTTGCGGTGCACGGAAAACGGCCGCACGAGGCCACGCTGGACGAGATGGAAGCGCTATGGGTGGCGGCCAAAGAGGCCGAGTGAGCCCCCTCCTCCACATATCCCCTGCCAAACAATCCACATGAAAATCAGGCTACAACATTCTGACCCACAGATATTTTTCCAGAGAAGCGATGACTCAATTTCTCGGCTTCCTGTGGATTGGCGCTGAGCGTGAGGACGATGCCGTCGTCGCCCTTGTCGTCGCGCGTCAGCACACGAGCGTGGCGGTAGACCCAGGCAAGACCTTCGCCGTCAGACGGCTCAAGCGCCAAGCGAAGCACGATGTTGCCACCCGTCACCATGTCCTCGAAACGCTGCAGTAACCCTGGCAAACCCTCGCCGCTGAGGGCAGAGACCGCGACCGGCGCGTCGGCTCGCGCGGCACCCCGCGCACGCAGACCGTCGCGGACATCGGGGTCGAGTAGATCCGTCTTGTTGAGGATTTCGACGAAAGGTCGGTCGCGGCCCGGCTGCACGCCCAGCTCGGCCAGAACTTTCAGCACATCGGACTTCTGGGCCTCAGTTTCCATATGGGCGACGTCGCGGACGTGGGCGATCAGGTCCGCCTCCAGCACCTCCTCCAGGGTGGCGCGGAAGGCGGCGACCAGCTCGTGCGGCAGGTCGGCGATGAAGCCGACGGTGTCGGAGAGCACCACCTTCGTCCCGCCCGGTAGCTTCAGGCCGCGCATCGTAGGATCGAGCGTGGCGAATAGGACGTCCTGGGCGAGCACGCCTGCGGCCGTCAGCTTGTTGAACAAGGTCGATTTGCCGGCATTGGTGTAGCCGACCAGCGCGATCACCGGGAACGGCACGCGCTTGCGGGCGCGGCGCTGCAGACCGCGGGTGCGCTTCACCCCTTCCAGCTCGCGGCGGATTTTCGCCAGCCGCTCGCCGATCAGCCGCCGGTCGGTCTCGATCTGGGTTTCGCCGGGGCCGCCGAGGAAGCCGAAGCCGCCGCGCTGGCGCTCCAAGTGAGTCCAGGACCGCACCAGCCGGCTGCGCTGCCAGGTGAGATGGGCCAGTTCGACCTGCAACCGGCCTTCCCGGGTCCGGGCACGCTCGCCGAAAATCTCCAGAATGAGCGCCGTACGGTCGAGAACCTTGGACTTCCATTCGCGCTCCAGGTTGCGCTGCTGGACCGGCGAAAGCTGTGCGTTGACGATCACGACTTCGGGCTCGAGCGCAGCGGCCTCTGCTGCGATCTCCGCGACCTTGCCGCTGCCGATCAGCGTGGCCGGCATGGCGCGCGCCAGAGGCACGATATGCTCGCCGATCACCTCGAGCCCAATGGCGGCGGTCAGGCCAACGGCTTCGTCCAGCCGTGCACGTGCATCACGGTCAAGGTTGTCGATGGCCTTGCGCGATTTGGGCTCGACATGCACGACAAGCGCCGTGCGCGGCGACGCATCAAGATCGTGGACGTTTTTCAAGCTTACGCGTTTTCGAGAGCCACTTCCTGCTCCTGGAGCTGGATCGGCCCCATCGGCATGACGGTCGAGATCGCGTGCTTGTAGACGAGCTGAGCCTGCCCGTCGCGACGCAGAAGCACGCAGAAATTGTCGAACCAAGTGATGTTCCCTTGAAGCTTCACGCCGTTGACAAGAAAGATCGTCACCGACGATTTGCTCTTTCTGACCGCATTGAGAAACGTGTCTTGCAGGTTTTGTTGTTTTTCGCTCATTGCTTATACCCGTCTGTTTTTTGGCCCCGCGGCCCCCGCGAAGCATTGCCCTCAGCATAAGGCCGAATGCTGCGGAAGCGAAAGCCCCCGAAAGCATAAAGGACGCCGCGTTATTTGCTCATGAGAGCCGTTCTTGCGAGCGTCTGGCGTAAAGTTCGGCCACCCGGCGCGTCAGCGGGCCCGGCTTCCCGTCGCCGATTTTTTTCCCGTCGATGCTGGTCACCGGAATGGCAGCGCCGGTCGCCGACGACATGAAGGCCTCGCGCGCCGACAGGGCCTCGGCCAAGGTGAAGCGCCGCTCCACGACCGGGATCTGCGCCTCGGCGGCCGCTTCCAGGATCACCCGGCGGGTGACGCCCGGCAGGATGGCGTGACTCAGATCGCGGGTAATCACACGTCCGTCGCCGTCAACGATCCAGACGTTGGTGGAGGTGCCTTCCGTCACAAAGCCGTCGCCATCGATCAGCCATGCCTCGAAAGCCCCTGCCCGCCGTGCGGCTGTTTTGGCCAGCAGATTCGCGAGCAGCTGCGTGGTCTTGATATCGCAGCGCCCCCAGCGCTGGTCCGGACAAACGATGACCGAAATGCCGTCGGCATGCCGGCGCGCCAGCGCGGCTTCGTCCATGCCGCGCGCCGTCATGATCAGCGTCGGCTTCGGCGCGCGTTCCGGGATCGGGTGATCGCGCTTCAGCGCGCCTCGCGTCACCTGAAGATAGAGCAGTCCGTCGCGCAGATGATTGCGGCGGACGGTCTCCGCCATCACAAGTTTGAGCGCGCCGCGGCGCATCGGCATCGCCATCTCGATCTCGCCCAGCGAGCGTTCGAGGCGGTCGAGGTGTTCCTCCTCGTCGAGCAGATGTCCGTTCTCGATCCGGCAAACCTCATAGACGGCGTCGCCGAGCTGCAGGCCGCGGTCCTCGACATGCACGCCGGCGTCGCCATGTTGCATATAGCGGCCGTTCACATAGGCGATGCGGCCAGCCGGGCGCCGTCCGTTCCAATGGTCGGTCAAGCGTTGAAACCTTCCCGGCCGCCGATGGTCGAACCGACGCCCAGCGATTTAAGTTTTCGGTGCAGCGCCGAACGCTCCATGCCGATGAACGCAGCCGTGCGCGAGATATTGCCGCCGAAACGATTGATCTGCGCCACCAGATAATCGCGCTCAAAGATCTCACGGGCCTCGCGTAACGGCAGCGAGATGACAAGGTCACTGCGCCCGCCGCCGCTCCACGGCGCGTTGGTACCAAGATCTGACGGCAGAAGATCGGCCGAGATCGCCTGCGCCGGATCGTCGGTCGCCAATATCAGGAGGCGTTCGACGATGTTGCGAAGCTGCCGGACATTGCCCGGCCAATTGTGGGCCTGCAGTACAGCCATGGCGTCGTCGCCGATCTCGCGCATCGGCAAGCCGGAGGCCGCCGACAACCGCTTCATGAAATGCGAGACAAGCTGCGGAATGTCGTCGCGCCGCTCCGCCAGCGACGGCACGCGCACGGGTACGACGTTGAGGCGGTGATAAAGATCCTCGCGGAAACGGCCCGCCGCGATTTCCGGGCGCAGGTCGCGCGAGGTGGAACTGATGACGCGCGCATCGACCTGCACGCGGGCGGAACCGCCGACGCGCGAGAAGGTCTGCTCGACCAGCACGCGCAGCACTTTGCCTTGCGTTTCCAGCGGCATGTCCGACACTTCATCGAGGAACAGCGTGCCGTTATGCGCCAGCTCAAGCAGTCCGATCTTGCGCGGCCCTTCGCTGCTTTCAACGCCGAACAGTTCGATTTCGATGCGGTCCGGCTCCATGGTGGCGCAGTTGACGGCAACGAAGGCGTTGGAGGCGCGGCGCGAACGCGCATGGATCAGACGCGCCAGCAGTTCCTTGCCGGAGCCCGACGGGCCGGAGACAAACACCCGGCTGTTGGTCGGAGCGATCTTCTCGACGGCCTGACGGATCTGCGAGACGGCGGAGGACGCACCCACAAGCTCGGTCTCATCGCCGGCCTTGAGTTTGAGCTCTTGGACCTCCCGCTTCAGACGCGCAGCTTCGAGAGCGCGGCCGACGACATGGATCAGCCGGTCCGCCTTGAATGGCTTTTCGATGAAATCGTAAGCGCCCTTCTTGATCGAGGCGACAGCCGTCTCGATCGTGCCGTGACCGGATATCATCACCACCGGCAAATCCGGCTGCTCGCGCTTGAGCGTGTCCAGAACCTGAATGCCATCCAGCCGGCTGCCCTGGAGCCAGATATCCAGCACAACCAGCTGCGGCCGTCGCAAGCGCACGGCAGCAAGCGCCGTGTCGCTGTCGGCCGCCACGCGGGTCTCGTAACCTTCGTCGCGTAGAATGCCGGCAATCAGGTCGCGAATATCTTCCTCGTCGTCAACGACAAGGATTTCAGACGCGATTGGTAATCCGTGTTTGCTCATCAGTCACACCTTTTTCACGCGTATTTTTTTGCTTCAAAGGAAAGGCAAGCGTTACCTGAGCCCCCTTTGTTTCTTCCCCTGCATCTTCCAGTACGATTTCGCCGCCATGGTCCTCCATGATCTTTCGGACGATGGCGAGGCCGAGACCGGTGCCTTTGACACGTGTCGTCACATAAGGCTCGGTTAGACGGTGACGGTGTTCCGCCGGCAAGCCGATGCCGTTATCGGAGACCTTGATGGCGATCTGCGAATCCGGCGTCTCGATAGCAACTGCGATGCGGCCCGGCGCGTCGTCGCCGGCCGCGTTGCGTGCGGCGATCCCTTCGGTGGCATTCTTGAGGACGTTTGTCAGAGCCTGACTGACCAGCCGTCCGTCGCATTCGAACCACACCAACTCCTTCGGAATATGGGTCTCGAAGGTGATCTGCGGATTGGCCACGCGCTGCAGGAAAACGGCCTGCTGAAGCAGCTCCTGCGCGCATTCCCGACGCATGATCGGCGTCGGCATGCGCGCGAATGATGAGAACTCGTCGACCATACGGCCGATGTCGCCGACCTGGCGGATGATTGTGTCGGTGCACTGCTCGAAAATTTCGCGATCGGCCCCGACCACGCCGCCGTATTTTCGCTTGAGTCGTTCGGCAGACAGCTGGATTGGAGTCAGCGGGTTCTTGATCTCGTGCGCGATGCGGCGTGCAACGTCGGCCCAGGCGGCTGTTCGCTGCGCCGACACGAGATCCGTAATGTCGTCGAATGTCGCAACGTAGCCGCCGTCTTGGCGGCCCTGCTCGCTGGCGACCTGGACGCTGAGCGAACGCGTGGTGCCGGCGCGCTTGACGGTCACTTCGCCGCCGGCACGTGCAACGGGCTCCTGGATGGCGCGGCGTATCAGGGCCGCGAGTTCCGGTACGGCTTCGGCATAGTGTTGCCCCTCAAGTTCTTCCGGTTCCGCATTCAGCAGGCGTGCAGCAGCGCGGTTGACGATCGTGATCTGTCCATCGGGATCCAGGCCGATCACACCGGCGCTGACCCCAGCCAGCACGGTTTCGGTAAAGCGGCGGCGTTCGTCGATCTGACGGTTGGCGGCGATCAATGCGCCACGCTGGGCGTCAAGCTGCTGGGTCATGCGATTGAAGGCCACACCCAACGTCCCAATCTCGTCGTCGCTGCGCTCGACGTCGACCTGCGCCTTGAGATCACCTTCGGACACGCGCTCGGCCGCGCGTATCAGCCCGGAGACCGGCTTGACCAGACGGTTGGCCGCCCACAAGCCGAGCCAGATCGCCGCCAAAAGGATGACCAGCGAGACTACTCCGTAGAAGGCCGCAAAAAGCAGCTGAACGCGCGACAGGTATTTTTCCAGGCTGTTGTACTCGTTGGCCGCGACCTTGGTGCGTTGATAGTAGTTGAACACCTTGGGATCGACCTTGCGGACAACTTCCAGGTAGGCGTCCTGCAGTGCCGGCAGCTTGATAAGCGCCCGCACAATGCCGAACTCAGGGTCAGCACCAACGAAAATATTGCCGTTGGCGGCCTGCGCGATTTCACTCGTCTGGAGCGCCGGCGGGTCAGCCGTGTTTTTCTGCTTTGAACTCCCCAGGACGTCGCCGTGGCTGTCGATGATATAGGATGCCTGAAGGCCGTGGTCGCGCGTCATGTCCTCGAGCTTGGCGAACATCAACCCAAGGTGAACCTCATGTTTCTTCAAGTCGAAGATGCGCGGATCATTTTCCAGCCCAGCAGCAATTTCGCCCGCATCCATCGTGATGCCGCGCGCACGTTCCAGCACATATTGGCGCGCCACGTTCTGAGCGCCGTCGAGCGCCGTCTTCACGCGGGAAGAAAACCAAGCTTGGACACCGAGATTGAGTGTGACGGCCGCGAAGATGGCGACCAGGATCGCCGGCACGACGGCGATGGCGCTGAACATCGCCACCAGGCGCACATGCAGCTTGGCCCCTGCCCGTCCCGAACGACGCTCGCTCCACAGCCTCACCAGCCGCCAGGCGATCAGAGCGCCGAGCGACAGGCCTAACGTCAGATTCACCAAAAGGAGGATGACCATCACGCCCTGCGTCGGCGTGTAGGGAATAATGCCGGTCAAGATGGCGTAGGTGATAATCCCCGACAGGACGGCCAACAGCGCGATACCGAGCGCCAGTAGCGACGGCCGGGATGCCGCGCGCAGGAAACCAAGCACGCCGCGCCGTTTGGATTTTTTGATCACTGTGGCTGTGGCCATTCCCAACCGTCGTTGACGGGTGAGCCCGCTAACCCGCGAGCATTGCTTTGTAATCTCTTAGTGTAGCGAACTGGCAACCTGTTGCAAGAATGCTGCGATGCAATTCGACAACACGGTTAAGGCTGATCCTAGTCCGCCTTCAGGCCACGGATCACTTCCAATCCCAAATCACGAATTTTCTTGCGCAAGGTGTTGCGATTGAGACCGAGAAGATGCGCCGCCCGGATCTGATTGCCCCGGGTTGCACCCAGACAGATCGACAGCAGCGGGCGCTCGATCTCCTGCAGGATACGGTCATAGAGACCCGGCGGGGGCAATCGCTCGCCATGTTCCGCGAAATATCGTGTCAGATGGCGCTCGACGGCGCCGCCGAGCGTTACCGGTTCTTCGCCGTCTTCCAGGCTGCTGGCCCTGGCGGGCTCCGTCAACTCCGCTGAAATGGCGGCGGCCGGAATCGTGTCGCCGGAATGCAGGACCGCCAAACGGCGGATCAGATTTTCCAGTTCGCGGACATTTCCCGGCCAACGGTGATGGCGCAAAAGATCGAGTGCGTCGCCGTCAAGGTGCTTCGCAGGCAATCCCTCCTCTTCAGCTTTGCGCAGGAAATGACGCACGAGATCCGGAATGTCTTCGACACGTTCGCGCAGCGGCGGCAGGCGCAAGGGCACGACGTTGAGCCGATAGTAAAGATCCTCCCGGAACAGTCCCTGCTGGATCAGCTGGCGCAAGTCCCGATTGGTCGCGGCGATGATGCGCACATCTGTCTTGATCGGCGTACGGCCACCGACCGTCGTGTATTCGCCCTGCTGCAGGACACGCAGCAAACGTGTCTGGGCCTCCAGCGGCATGTCGCCGATTTCGTCAAGAAACAGCGTACCGCCCTCGGCCTGTTCGAAGCGGCCGATACCGCGGTTGGTGGCGCCGGTGAAGGCGCCGCGCTCGTGCCCGAACAATTCGCTCTCGACGAGTTCCTTCGGAATCGCCGCCATGTTCACAGCCACGAAAGTGCCATGCCGGCGTTTGCCGTAATCGTGCAGCGCGCGAGCGACCAGTTCCTTGCCGGTGCCGCTCTCGCCCATGATCATCACAGTCAAGTCGGTTTGGGTCAGCCGGGCGATGACGCGGTAAATCTCCTGCATAGCCGGTGATCGGCCGATCAGCGGCAAGCGATCTTCGCCGCCGTCTTTGTCCGACGGGACCTCGCGCCGCGCCTGGGGACTAGCGAGCGCACGTTGGACGACCGCGGTCAGTTCCTTCAGGTCGAAAGGTTTGGGCAGATAGTCAAAGGCACCTCGTTCGGCGGCAGTGATTGCGGTGAGGATGGTGTTCTGCGCACTCATCACAACGACCGGCAAATCCGGCCGCAGCCGCTTAATGCGGGGAATGAGGTCGAAACCGTTCTCATCCGGCAGGATCACGTCGGTAATGACGAGATTGCCATCACCCGCCGATACCCAACGCCACAGGCCCGCCGCAGTGCCTGTCGTGCGCACATCGTATCCAGCGCGCCCAAGGGCCTGATTGAGTACCGTGCGAATGGCGGAGTCGTCGTCGGCAATGAGGATCATGCCATCAGGCATCGGCTTCTCCTTCAATATCATTTACCGCCTTCGGCAACAGGATGCGGAATACCGTGCGGTGCGAGACGGAATCGCATTCGATAACGCCGCCATGGTCGCCGATGATCTTGGCAACCAGCGCCAGGCCGAGGCCCGAACCACCGCGCTTAGTGGTCACGAAGGGATCGAAAATGTAGGGCATCAGATCGGCAGGCACGCCTGCGCCGTTGTCGCGCACGGTAACCTCGAGCGGTAGGCTCAGACGCTCGCCTGCCACGGCAGCACCAAAACGCACGCCGGGGCGATAGCCGGTGGTCAGCGTGATCTCTCCACCGGATTCCGGGACGGCATCTGCAGCATTGCGCACCAGATTCATGAAGACCTGAATCAATTGGTCGCGATCGCCGGAGACGCGCGGCAAAGACGGATCAAACGTCTCGACGAAATTGACATGTCGCGCGAAGCTGGTCTCGGCGACGCGACGCACGCGGTCGAGCACTTCGTGGATGTTAACGGGCGCCCGCGGAAAGGCGCGCGTGTCACCAAAGGATTCCATCCGGTCGATGAGCGCGCGGATGCGATCGGCCTCATCGCAGATGAGCCTGGTCAAGTCGCGTTCATTTGACGGAAGATGTTCTTCAATCAATTGCGCCGCGCCGCGGATGCCAGCCAAAGGATTCTTGATCTCGTGCGCCAGCACCGCCGCCATGCCGTGCATCGAGCGAACGGCCCCGCGATGCAGCAGCTGCCGGTCGATGCGCTGCGCCAGGCCGCGTTCCTGCAGCATGATGATCACAGTGCCTTCGGGATCCGACATCGGTGTGACGACGATATCTGCGATATGTTCGCCATGCCGCGGCGTCGACAGATCAACATCGCGTTCGCCGACCGAGGCGCGGCGCTCCAGCGCCTGCCCGATCAATTGGAACAATGGGCTCCCGAAGGGGATCAAATCGGCGAGCTTCTGCTTGCGCAGCAGCGTTGCGCCCATGCCGAAGAACTGTTCTGCCGCCGGGTTGACGAAAAGGATATGTTGCTGCGGGCTGATCACGACGACCGGCATCGGCAGCGCAGCGGCGATCAAGCTTGTCGCCGGGCTTTCTGGGGGCAGTTTCGCGGAGACGCTCACAAAAATTCCATGCCTAATACTTAGGCATCATATTACACTGCCGAGAATGTGTGCAACAACAAGCGGCAGGCAAATGCGTTTTTTTATGTCTCGCCCGTGCTACCAAGAAAATCTGTGATTCCGGAGCAAACATGGCGCGCATAGCCATTCTGATCGTCGCCGCGGGCAAAGGCGAACGCGTCGGCGGTGCCATCCCCAAGCAATATGCCCCCCTGCTCGGCCAGCCAATGCTGCGCCGCTCGATCCAAGCGTTCGAGGGCATACCGAAAAGAGCCGTTCAAGTCATGATCGGCTCGGGCCAAGAGGACCTCTACTGTAAGGCGGCGGCGGAATGTGCGGTGCGCCCTGCCGTAATCGGCGGCGCGACGCGTCAGGAATCCGTGCGGCGCGGTTTGGAGGCGCTGACAGCGGAGGCGCCCGATTTTGTGCTGATCCACGATGCCGCCCGCCCGTTGGTTTCCCGCACGCTGGTCGACAGAGTGATCACAGCACTCGCGGCGGGCGCGGAGGCGGCTGTACCGTTGCTGCCGGTCGCGGACACGTTGCGCAAGCACGAAAACGGAAAATGGATCACGGTGCCGCGCGCCGGCCTGCTGCGCGCACAGACGCCACAGGGATTCCGCTACGCCGCGATCCTGAAGGCCCATCGCGACCATGCGGCGCACGACGTTACCGATGACATGGCGCTGGCCGAACTCGCCGGCCTGAAGATCGTCGCCGTATCGGGCGAAGAGACGAACATGAAGGTAACAAATCCGGAGGATTTCGTTGTGGCGGAAAGTCTGTTGTCTGCGCGGCTGGGCGACACGCGAACCGGCCTCGGTTTCGACGTCCATCGTTTCGTGCCGGGAGATCATGTTTGGCTCTGCGGATTGAGTATCCCGCACGATCAGGCGCTAGAAGGTCATTCCGATGCGGATGCCGGGCTTCACGCGCTGACCGACGCCATCCTGGGCGCCATCGGCGAGGGCGATATCGGGTTGCATTTTCCGCCTGCGGACGAACGTTGGCGCGGCGCGCCGTCTTGGAAATTCCTTGACCACGCCGCGGGAAAGGTGCGCCAAAAAGGCGGCGCCATCGTCCATTGCGATGTGACGATCATCTGCGAGCGGCCGAAGTTGACGCCTTATCGCGAAGCGATGCGGGCCAAGATCGCTGAAATCCTGCACCTCGACATCTCGCGCGTCAGCATCAAGGCGACGACCACAGAGGGGCTGGGCTTCACGGGCCGGCGCGAAGGACTGGCCGCGCAGGCTGTTGCCACAGTGCGGCTGCCGTGAACTGGAACTCAGGTCTTGCCACGATGTTCGGCATCGGGCGGGCGCCGGTGGCGCCGGGTACGGCGGCAAGCCTCGTGGCGGCGCTGGCCGCCTGGCCGATAACCCTTTTCGCCGGTCATTGGGTGCTGCTCATCCTCGGCGCTGCCGTGGGGCTGGCGTCAATCCCGATTGCGGATCGGTATGCGCGTGAATGCGGCCGCGACGATCCGTCGGAATGCGTGATCGACGAACTGGCTGGGCAATGGCTGACGTGCGCTTTCGCACCGTTGTCATTGTGGGGATTTACGCTCGCCTTCTTGGCCTTTCGTTTGCTCGACATGACCAAGCCGTGGCCGGTGTCCGCGGCCGAGAAACTGGCCGGAGGCGTCGGTATCGTGGCCGACGATATTGTGGCGGGACTGATCGCGGGTGCTATCGTGGCACTGTTCTGGTGGTTCGGGCTGGTGTGATGTTCTCTCCTGCTCTTCTTTCCCTGGCAAAGACGGTGCTTGACGAGGCACGCGCGAAGGACGTGCGCGTCGCCACGGCAGAAAGCTGTACAGGCGGCTTGATTGCGGGCCTTCTCACCGAGGTGCCAGGTTCGTCCGACGTGCTGGAGCGCGGTTTTGTTGTCTACTCCAACCGCGCCAAACAAGACTTGCTGGGAGTGCCCGGCGAATTGATCGCCGATCACGGTGCCGTGTCAGAAGAAGTAGCACGAGCCATGGCACAAGGCGCGTTGACGCATTCCGATGCGCAAGTCGCGGTTGCGGTTACCGGCATCGCCGGACCGGGCGGCGGCACGGGCGCGAAGCCGGTCGGCCTGGTTCATATTGCCGCCTGCCGCGATGAGACGGTTTTGCACGAAGAGCGTCGCTTCGGCGATATTGGGCGAGAGGGCGTGCGGACGAAGGCCGTTGAAGCAGCTTTGGTGTTACTACGTCGGCTGATCTGACAGTATTTTCGCGCGCGCTTCGAAGGCATCTGTCATCTTCAGCAGTACATGCTCGAAGGCTTTCCCGGCGACGGCGCCAAGCAGCCGACTCTTGAATTCGAATGCGATTGTGAAGTCGACCCTGCAGCCTTCGCCTTCGGGGGCGAGCCGCCAATGTGTTTCCAGTTGTCGAAATGGACCTTCGGTTTGCGTGACGTCGACCGTGCGCGCTGTGGGATCGAGCACCACGCGGCTGGTGTAACGCTCGCGAAGCGCGCCGAAGCCGACGAGCATTTCGGCGCGTTGCACTTCACGCGATTTCACGATTTCACGCGACAGGACACGCAAGCCAACACACCATGGTAGGAACTGCGGATACTTCTCCACGTCCGCCACGACCGCGTACATGAGATCGGGCGAATAACGGAGCAGACGCGTTTCGGAATGCGACGGCATTGCGAGCTCAAATTTCGGGCGCCATACGCGCAGGGCAGACCCCAACCGCACTTATACGCTGCGTCGGCGCAAGTCCAGATTGCCAGTACAGGAACGGGTGGCTAGCCTGACGTCTGTCGCTCCTGCCCAAACGGGGGGCGCCATGGAAGAATACATGTGAGCGGGATGATGCGTGGCGGACAACTGCTGGCCGCACAACAAGAGGCCAAAATAGGACGCATCGGCCTGGAGCGCGCGCCGTTCGTTGTGATCGATAATTTTGTGAACGATCCAGAGGGACTCGTCGATTTTGCGGCCGCGCAGGACACATTCGCGCCGGTCGCCTTCAATCTTTACCCCGGCGTTCGGACCGCGGCTCCTGAGACATACGCGCGCGAGGTTGTCCTCCGAATTGAAAAGCTCGTCCGCGAAGTTTTTGCTTTACAAGCTCTGCAGTTGCTAGGCTGCCAATGCAACTTTTCGCTCGTTACGACGCCGCCCGACAAATTACAGCCGATGCAGCTCATCCCGCATTTCGACACGACCAACGTTCACCAGCTGGCATTGCTACACTATCTCTGTCCGACAGATCGTGGCGGGACGTCGTTCTACCGCCATCGCAGGACCGGCTATGAGAGCATCACAAAGGAACGTCGCGACGCCTATATGGCCACGCTCAATACCGAGATGAACATCGCCGGCCCACAGGCGCCGGTATATATCAATGGCGATACGACACTATTCGAACGATTGGGTAGCGTGGACGCGGTGTTCAATCGGCTGCTGATCTACCGCAGCGTCAATCTGCACTCCGGCAACATCGGGCGAGACTTCGGTTTCGAGCGGGACGTCCGCAAAGGACGCCTGACTTTGAACACGTTCATGCAATTCGGCCCACGCGGCCACACACTGGGATGACAACCGTTAACGTCAGGACCTCGTGCTTCGCGCCGCCTTGAGCTGCTCGAAATCCGAATCAGCGTGGTAGGAGGAACGAGTTAATGGGCTGGCCGAGACCATCAGGAACCCCTTGGCGCGAGCCGTCGCCTCCAACGACTTGAATTCGTCCGGCGACCAGAAACGGTCGAGCGGTGCATGCTTGCGCGTCGGCTGCAGATACTGACCGATGGTGAGGAAATCAACTCCGGCAGCGCGGAGATCATCCATCACCTGCATGATCTCTTCACGGCTTTCGCCAAGGCCGACCATCAGACCAGACTTCGTGAATCCGTCGGGGACAAGTTCCTTGGCGCGCTCCAGCAAACGTAGCGAGACAAAATAGCGCGCGCCGGGGCGGACGTTGAGGTACAAGCGCGGCACCGTCTCCAGATTGTGGTTGAAGACGTCTGGCCTCGCTTCCATAACGACCTCGATTGAGCCTGGCTTGCGCAGGAAGTCCGGCGTCAGCACCTCTACGGTCGTGCTAGGGCTCAGTCGGCGAATGGCCTGAATGGTTTCAGCAAAATGTTTTGCTCCGCCGTCGGGCAGATCGTCACGGTCGACCGACGTAACCACAACGTGCTTAAGACCGAGCTTGGCCACGGCCTCGGCAACCCTGTCTGGTTCTCCCCCGTCAAGTGCGCCCGGCAGACCGGTCTTCACATTGCAGAAGGCGCAGGCGCGCGTGCACGTGTCGCCCATGATCATCATGGTGGCGTGACGATGTGTCCAGCATTCGCCGATGTTGGGACAACCGGCCTCTTCGCAGACCGTGTGCAGTCCGTGCTCGCGTACGATGGTTTCCGTTTGGGAATATTCCCGTCCCATGGGCGCCTTGACGCGAATCCATTCCGGTTTGCGCAGGATGGGGCTCTCGGGACGGTTCGCCTTTTCCGGGTGGCGGAGGGCGCGGCGATCCTTGTCCGTCTGGTCAATTACAGTGGTCATGGCTCCCTACATATAGGTTGCTCTACCGGAAATCACCGGGTTCCGGTAAGTTTGTGTCACAGAGCCAAGGGCGGGCCAGTCCCGCCGCCCAGGGGAGGAGCCATTGGCCGTTGCAACCGTCGCCGCCGCGTCCGGCGAAGACATCGTGCCGTTCGACATGATCCGGACCAGGAAGTCGGTCTTCCAGGCGCTGGTCGATGCCAGGGCCCGCTATGGCGGCAGCAAGCCGGCCATCATCGACGGCGACGAGCGCGTCGTAACGTATGACGACCTCGTGCGTGCGTCGCTGGCGCTTGGTCATGCTCTGAAGAAGGGAACTTCCAAGGGCGAGTGTGTCGGTATCATGTTGCCAACCGGCTTTGGCGCGGTGGTCTCCTTCTTCGCCCTCTCCGCCTTCGGCCGTGTCCCGACAATGCTGAATTTCACCAGCGGTGCGGCCGGGATCATGAGCGCGCTTCGCACCGCGCAGGTTAAGCGTGTCATCACCGCTCACCGGTTCATAGAACTTGCCAAGCTCGAAGCACTGGAAGCCGAACTCTCCATGGCGGCGGAGATCGTCTATCTGGAAGATGTTCGCGAAAGGTTGTCGGCGTTTGACAAGGCGATTGCTGTGGTCGGTCAATATGTGCCGGGCGCCGTTACCGCGCGTGCGTCGGCCGAAGCGCCAGCTGTGATTCTTTTTACCTCGGGTACGGAAGGCGCCCCCAAGGGCGTCGCTCTGTCGCACACCAATCTGTTGGTCAATGTCGAGCAGGTTCGTGCGCATATCGCGCTATACCCCACGGACATTCTGTTCAACCCGCTGCCAACCTTCCATTGCTTTGGGCTGACGGTCGGCGCACTGATGCCGCTATTTCTCGGCCTGAAGGCGGTGTTCCATCCAACGCCCCTGCAGCCGCATGAGATTGTGCGCCGCGTGAAGGAAACGGGCGCGACGATTTTGCTGTCGACGGACACCTTCATGTCACAATACGCACGTGCGGGCGAACAGGGCGACCTGAATTCGCTGCGCATTGCGGTGTGCGGCGCGGAACGTGTTCGTGACGAAACGCGCCAACTCCTGCGCAAGAAATACTCAATCGACCTGATCGAAGGATATGGCGTGACCGAGACCGCACCCGTCGCGGCCGCGAACCAGCCCGGCGCCAACCGGCCTGGCACCGTTGGGCGGCTGATGAGCGGCATGCAGGCGCGTCTTGAGCCGGTCGAGGGAATTCCCCACGCCGGGCGGCTGTTTCTGAAGGGGCCGAACGTCATGCTCGGCTATATCAAGTCGGATAACCCCGGTGTCATTATGCCGGTGGAAGGTGGTTGGCACGATACGGGTGATGTCGTCGCGATCGACGATGAAGGTTTCATCTCCATCAAGGGTCGGTTGAAGCGGTTCGCGAAGGTTGCCGGTGAGACCGTGTCGCTGGCTGTGGTGGAGAATTGCGCGACATCCCTTTGGCCGGACTTCAATCACGCTGCCGTTGCTCTGCCGGACGGTCGCAAGGGCGAGCAGATCGTGCTGGTCACAACCAATCCGGAAGCCCAGCGCATCGACCTTGTCGGGTGGGCACAGAACCACGGCGTGGCGGAGATCGCCGTGCCGCGCAAGCTGATCTACGCGAGGGATATTCCCGTGCTCGGCACTGGAAAGACGGACTACGTGAAAGTCGAGAAACTCGTGATGGCCGAAAAGCCAGCGTCGGCGGTGTAACCATGGCACGAATTCGCCAAGTGATGCAGCCGCACGGCTTCTGGGGCCGAGTTTTCGGCTGGCTAATGGACCGGTTCAACGCGTCGGCGCATAATTTTGCCCTCAAACGTCTCGATGTGCGCAACTCTGATCGTGTGCTGGAAATCGGTTTCGGCACGGGTCGCCTAGCGCGCAAATTGGCGAAGGCGGCGCGCGACGGGCTCGTTGGCGGCGTCGATCCGTCGGAGTTGATGTTGCAGACTGCCGAAAGACGTACGCGGAAGTTCCGCAAGAAAGGGCGCGTGGAATTGAAGCTTGGCGATGCCTCCACCCTGCCCTGGCCTGATCAGACCTTCGACAAAGCGGCTGCGTTGCACAGCTTCCAGTTTTGGAGCGATCCGTCACGTGACCTCATCGAAATTCGTCGAGTGCTGAAGCCGGACGGGCTGCTGTTATTGCTGCTACGCGCGCACAAGAAGGCGGGACCGAAATGGTTGCCCAATCCGATCAGCCGGTCTGGCCAGGAGATTGCTGGCGCCCTCCAACTGCTGGCCGACAACGGGTTCGTCGGCACGCGCCTCGAAGGTAAGGTCGGTTCGTCGGCGGTGCTGACGGCGCGAAAAGCTGTGTGAGCCCTATTTCGCCGCCAGCAACACCTCATGCCGGGCGCAAATTTTCGGCCAAAGGGAGGCGGCGTCTGGAAGATCGAGGCCGAACACTTTGTTGAGAACGGCTGAGTAGTCGCCTGCGTCCGCAATGAGACGATCTTGGTGGCCATCCGGTGTCAAGTCGCGCAGCACCCGCCCCCGCAGAACCGAAATGCCACGCGGAGTGTGACGCTGGCATACAGCGTTCTGGACAAATACGGACTCCTCGGCAGTTTGCAGCCAATCGCACTTTCGGGCGAGCAGGCTCTCGTCTGCTTCGGTGAGATTGAAATCAAACGACGGTGCGCCGCTACCTTTGTGACTGTGCAGGCGCCACCATCCCTGCGCCTCCTGGGACAGCGCAAAGTGGAAACCGTGCGACACGAATGTTCCGGGCGCGACACGGATCGGGTCGATCGGTCCGTCGCCGAAGCCAACATCGGCGAGGTAGACCCCATCGTCAAATTCGACCTTCAGCACCAGATGATTGCCGATCGACGCGTCGCCGGATACGTCGCGCATCACAGCGCCGGCGCTCCGCGTCACTTTGAACCCCAATTGCTGGAGTGCCCAGCCGAACAGGCCGTTCATCTCGTAACACCAACCGCCACGGCGGTTCGTCACCATCTTTTCAAAGATCGATGCGGGTTCGATTGTGAGCGGTCGGCCGAGCTGAACGTCAAGATTCTCGTAAGGGATAGCCAGCAGGTGCGCACGGTGCAGAGCGGCCAGCGTAGACAGATCCGGGCGCACCGAAGCGGCAAAACCAATGCGTTCGAGATATGCATCGATGTTCATAGGCGGGCCTGAGGCAAGCTGCCGCGCCTGCTACCACGGGCAATGGCTACGTCCTAGGAGCGTATTCCGTTAACCACTTCATCAGCCGAATCAAAATATTTTCAACTTCCCTATAGGGGGGTCTTGCATATTGCGAAGTTCATGCTAGATATAACTTCGTAATAGTTTGGAGGGCGGAAGAAAGGCGCGTTTCAGTGGCAGACGAAACTCAATACACGCGCAAATTCCGTAAGGAACTGATGGCCGGGCTCTCATCGCTCGTCCTCCTGGCTGTGCTCGCTCGCGCGGGTCGGGAGATGTACGGATACGAAATCGCCAAAGCCGTGAAGGCAGAAGGTGAAGGCGGTTTAATCTTCAAGCAAGGCGCGATCTACCCAGTCCTGAGATCGCTCAATGTGCTGGGGCTGCTGGAGAGCCGAGTCGAGGCCTCCGCCTTTGGTCCGCCGCGGCGCTACTACAACATCACCGACGAAGGACGGCGCGCCCTCGCCGAGTGGCAATTTGCCTGGCGAGACATGCGTGAGTTCGTCGACGACGCGCTCAAGGCCGGCACCGGAGGGACTGTCCATGAATTCCAGCCAAGCGCCTGAGACGGTCCGCGCTTATCTCGATCAATTGCGCAGAGCCCTTAAAGGCGCCCCGCCCGGCTTGATCGCCGACGCTCTGGCGGACTGTGAAGAGCATCTGAACAACGAGATCGCCCAGAACCCCGATCAAGACGAAGCCAGCGTGCTGGCCTCTGTGGTGGAGACATACGGCTCACCGCAGGAGATTGCAGAGGAGTATCGCGATATGGAAGCAACGATTTCCACGCCATTTCCCAAGCAGGATGAGCCGATTCAGCGCCGCCTGGGCTTTTTCAACGTCATCTCGGATCCCCGCACCTACGGTGCACTACTTTATATGCTGTTATCGCTGATCACCGGCATTTTCTACTTCACTTGGACGATCACGGGCATCTCGCTGACGGCGGGCTTCGCGATCCTCATCCTTGGCATTCCCTTTGCCCTACTCTTTGTCGGCTCGATCCGCCTGCTCAGCCACGTGGAAGGGCGTATCGTCGAGGGCCTGCTCGGCGTACGCATGCCACGCCGCATGCCGCCGACGACCGCTCCCGACGAGTCGATCTTCACGCGGATCAAGGAAGCGTTGATCGACATGCGCACTTGGACGTCGATGTTCTATCTGCTGCTAATGCTGCCGCTGGGCATCATCTACTTTGTGGTCGCCGTGGTCGGGCTGTCTGTGTCGATCGGTGTTTCTGGCGGTGCGATCTACGGCCTCATCACCAATCACAGCAATTTCCAGGTCAGTGATGTTCCCTGGCTTGATCATCTGCTCCACACCGCGCCCGGTCTTTTCCTGGTTGCTGCTATCGGTCTGCTTCTGTTCTTCGTCGTCTTACATATCGCAAGGGCCGTAGGCTGGATGCATGGCCGCATCGCTGAAGGGCTTCTCGTCCGGCTTTAACACCCCCGAAAGTCCGGTCGACATGGGCGCGGTTCATGGGCCGAAAGGCCCTGGGCCGCGCTCTTTTATGGTCTGATGCTTGCTGCGGGAAATATCAGAATCATAAATCGGGACAACCCTTTGTTCCGAGGTGGTGCGGGCAATTGTTAACAGGGCCGTAATGGTTGACGGCACAGTATGGGCTCGGGCTATATGCCACGTCGCCGGTTCGCCAGCGGGCTGATCTAAGGGCTGGGTTGCGCGTAAGCAGCCGCGTAAATCGTGAGGCAGGGGCCAACGTGGACGGGCTAACAGAACCGACGTCGCAATCTTTCCTGTCCGAATGGCGCCGCTCTGCGCGGAAAGCCACTTCTGCCTTGGCCACTACAGATGGCCGCTGGGCACTGGTTTCCACGTCACTTACTGCTGTGATCGCCGGGTCTGTCGCCTGGTTGGCCCTAGGCACCATGCCGCCCGCAAATTCGATCGGTTTCGATACCGCCCGCCATGAGTTGCTGCCCTACCGGCTGTTCCAGAATTTACTGCAATCGAGCGGCGGTGCGCTGTACGCTGCGTTAGGAACAACCGGCAACGTCCACGCCAGAACCGAAGCCGCGGCGCCGGCTCAACTGGACAATGCCTTGGCTGCCGAACAAGCAGGTGACAGTCAGAGACCGAGCGTTGAGACCCACACTGTTACGCTGGACGACGGTGACACTCTCGCGGGCGCGCTGGAAGATGCCGGCGTTTCCGCAAATGACGCGAACACAGCTATTGCCGCTCTGTCGAAAGTCTACAGTCCACGCAGCTTGCGTGCTGGACAAACGTTCGACCTGACCTATTCCACCGGTCCGGATCAATCAGCCGGTGCGCCGCCGAACCAGAGCGATACGTCTTCGGATGACGACGACAACGGCGATCTTGCCAATGCGCAAGCCATCAACACGCAGCCGGTCGAGCGGCTGCTGTCCATCGCCTTCTCGCCGACGATCGAGCACAATATCACCGTGACACGTGCAGCAGATGGCAGTTTCACGGCGAACGACGCGGTAGTTCAGCTGACGGATCACGTGCACCGTGCAGGCGCGACGATCGATTCCAGCCTTTACCTGTCGGCGATGCACGCCGGTATTCCCGCCGACGTGGTCGTCGAGATGATTCATATGTTCTCGTACAAGGTGGACTTCCAGCGCGACATCCGTCCCGGCGATTCCTTCCAAGTCTTCTATGACTACTACTACACACCGCAGGGGCAGCCTGTGAAAGTGGGCAATATCTCCTATGCGATGATGAAGCTGGGTGGGCGCGAGATATCGCTCTACCGCTATCAACCGAATGCCAACGACCCCGCCGACTATTTCGATGCTCATGGCCAAAGTGCCAAGGGCATGCTGATGAAGACGCCGGTCGACGGCGCGCGCATCACTTCTGGCTTCGGCATGCGCTTCCACCCGATCCTGGGCTACACGCGCATGCATAAGGGCGTGGATTTCGGCGTGCCGATCGGAACACCGGTAATGGCCGCCGGTTCGGGCACAATCGCGTTCATGGGGTGGGAGCACGGCTACGGCAAATTCGTGCTTCTGAACAACGGCAATGGATATTCCACCGCTTACGGGCACCTGTCGCGTTTCGCGCCAGGCCTGCACAAAGGGTCACATGTGCGTCAGGCCCAGGTGATCGCCTATAGCGGCATGACGGGCATGGCGACCGGACCGCATCTCCACTACGAAATCCGCATCGACGGCAAGCAGGTCAACCCGCTGAAGGTGAAGATTGCGCAAGGCCGTAAACTTCAGGGGCACGAATTGCAGAAATTCCTCGCTGCGCGGATGCATATCGACGCCGAGCTGGCGTCTACAAAGCTGGAGACCAAGGTCGCGGATATCTCCGGTGACCTGCGCCAGGCGGACTCCAAATAACGCAAACCCGACTGACAAATCGTCGGTGACGTTCGCCGCCGCAGTTTAGGCGCAGCCAGTTCCAGTTGGCTAAATACGACGAATCCCGCACTCTCCTTTTGTCTCGGGCGCGATCAAGCGGCCGATGGGGAGGAAAACATGGCCAATGGACAAACAGTCCAGGTCAATCCGGCGGCACTGGGGCTCGTCGGATTCGGCCTGACCACGATTTTGTTAAGTCTAATCAATGCCGGTGTGCTGCCCAAAGGCGGTGAGAGCGTCGTGATACCGCTGGCGATGGCCTATGGCGGCACCATCCAGATCATCGCCGGGCTGCTTGAGGTCAAATCCGGAAACACCTTCGGGATGACGGCATTCCTGAGCTACGGCGCTTTCTGGTGGTGGTTCGCGCTGCTGCTGATCCTGGGCGGAAACGGCGTCATCTCTCTGGCTGACGCCGCCAGTACGATAGGCGCCGCTCTCATGCTGTGGGGCGTCCTGACGCTGTATCTATGGATCAGCACCTTCAAGCTCTCGCGGACGTTGTTTCTGATTTTCCTGACATTGTGGATCACATTCTTCCTGCTGGGTGCCGGCAAGCTGTTTGTGATGCCGCAACTCGAACAGTATGGCGGTTGGCTAGGCCTCGTATGCGGTTCGCTCGCGATGTACGGAAGCTTTGCCATCGTCACGAATACAACGTTCGGGCGGACGGTCGTGCCGCTGGGATAAAGGTTGCTTCGGGCGGCGGCCCTGCCTGTCATTGACAGGTTCTGGGCCGCCGCAAACCCGGCCCATGACATAGGAGCCCTGTTGCTGAGGCGATGTGAATGACCAATGGAACGCTTGCCGCGCTTGCTTTTGCGCTTCTTGTATCTGGCAACACCCCTGCCGTGGCAGCCGCTCAGATCGATCCGACGCGCGACGGCGACTTCACTATCGGTCCGGACTACGCGCCGGCGCCGGAAACCGTCGTACATGCGGGTGTTCCCGCGGGAACGATCCACGAATTCACGATGGCTTCGACGGATAGCAGGCTCTATCCTGGCATCAAGAGAGTTGAAAACGGCATCACGAAGCGCCGCGATGCGTATGGCAACCGCATGGCCGCCCCTTTTGCCGAGATATCCGTGGCGGCACCCTATACGCGCAAGGTCTGGGTATATGTGCCGGCGCAGTATATTCCCGGCACGCCGGCCCCCTTTATCGTCGTGCAGGATGGACATAGCTACGTAACCGGGCTGCCAACAGTCCTCGATAATCTGATCGCTGCCCATAAGGTGCCGGCCATGATCGCCGTCATGGTCGATCCCGGTGGCGGCGATGCTCAAGGCAGCGAGCGCGGATTGGAATACGATACGCTGTCTGGCCGCTACAGTGATTTCATCGAGAGCGAAGTTCTCCCGAAAATTTCCAAGGACTACGGCGTTGTCTTCACGAAAAATCCCGACGGACGTGCGGCGATGGGCGGAAGTTCAGGCGCCGCCGCGGCTTTCACCATGGCGTGGTTCCATCCGGAACGGTACCACCGGGTGCTTTCCTATTCAGGAACTTTTGTGAATCAGCAATCGCCGCGAAAACCTGCAACGCCAGAAGGCGCATGGGATTATCATGCCGGTGTCATCACGCGCAGCAAAAGGAAGCCGCTGCGCATCTGGTTGGAGGTCGGCGAAAAGGACCTGCACTTCGACGACCCCGAGTCCACTTATCACAATTGGCCGATGGCCAATAAGCAAATGGCAGCCGTATTGACGGCCAAAGGCTATCATTACCAGTTCGTCTTCGCGAAGGACGCACACCACGTCGACAACAGAGTGCTCGAACAGACTATGCCTGAGGCGCTCGAATGGCTTTGGCGCGGCTACCCGATCAAATGAGCCTGAGGAATCACCGCGCGCGCCATTAATGCAACGCGCGGCTTGGCGCCTGCTCGATGTCGGCGTCGTCCGGCGATGGCGCGAACTCCTGCCCGTCGACCGTAAGCCCGTCCTTGCCGGCACCGATCTTCACATTGGCGCCGTCAGCGATTTTTCCTTCCAGCAGCAATTGCGCCAGTGGATCCTGAATACGGCGTTGGATCACGCGCTTTAGTGGGCGTGCGCCGTAGACCGGATCATAGCCCGCGTTCGCCAGCCATTCCCGGGCCTTGGTATCGAGCGCAATCTCGATCTTGCGGTCGGCGAGCAGTTGCTGGAGCCGTCCGATCTGGATGTCGACGATCTTGTCCATGTCGGCGCGGCTGAGCCGATGAAAGATGATAATCTCATCCAGGCGGTTGAGGAATTCCGGACGGAAATGTGCCCGGACGGCAGCCATCGCCTGCGCGCGCGCGGCGCGCGTGTCGTCTCCGGCAAGATATTCGGTGCCCAGGTTCGAGGTCAGGATGATGACCGTGTTCTTGAAATCGACGGTACGCCCCTGCCCGTCCGTTAGACGGCCGTCGTCGAGGACTTGTAGCAGCACGTTGAAGACATCGGCATGAGCCTTTTCGACCTCGTCGAACAGGATGACCTGATAAGGCCGTCGCCGCACGGCTTCGGTGAGCACGCCGCCTTCCTCATAGCCTACATAGCCCGGTGGCGCGCCGATCAGGCGTGCAACCGAGTGTTTCTCCATGAATTCGCTCATGTCGATACGGACCATGGCATTGTCGTCGTCGAACAGGTAGGCGGCGAGCGCTTTGGTCAGTTCAGTCTTACCGACGCCGGTAGGGCCAAGGAATAGGAACGAGCCAATGGGACGGTTGGGATCCTGCAAGCCGGCGCGGGCGCGACGCACGGCATTCGAGATCGCTCGCACCGCTTCGCTCTGGCCGACCACGCGACCTTCCAGGGCCTGCTCCATTTTCAGCAATTTCTCACGCTCGCCTTCCAGCATCTTATCAACTGGAATTCCGGTCCAGCGTGAAACGATGCCCGCAATATGTTCCGGTGTCACCGCTTCTTTCACCAAGTCGGTATTCTGTTTTTGCTCGATCGCTTTCAGCTTGCGCTCGAGGTCTGGAATGACGCCATAGGTGAGTTCACCGGCTCGAGAAAAATCGCCGCGACGCTGGGCGACCTCGGCATCCTGGCGCGCCTTGTCTAGCTTTTCTTTCAAGCCCTGCACGTCCTGAACAGATTTCTTCTCTTCGTGCCACTTTGCGGCTAGTCCGGATGCTTCCTGTTCAAGATCGGCGAGCTCCGTCTCGAGTGTCGAGAGGCGATCCTTCGAGGCCTTGTCCGTTTCCTTCTTCAGCGCTTCGCGTTCGATCTTGAGCTGCACAACGCGACGATCGAGTTCGTCCAGTTCCTCAGGTTTTGAATCCACCTGCATGCGCAGGCGGCTCGCTGCCTCATCCATCAGATCGATGGCCTTGTCAGGCAGGAAGCGGTCGGTGATGTAGCGGTTGGAAAGTTGCGCTGCAGCGACAATCGCCGAATCCGTTATGCGCACACCGTGGTGAACCTCATACTTCTCTTTAAGTCCGCGCAGAATCGAGATGGTGTCTTCCACCGTCGGTTCTGAGACAAATACGGGCTGGAAGCGCCGCGCCAATGCGGCGTCCTTTTCGATATGCTTGTGGTATTCGTCGAGCGTGGTGGCGCCAATGCAGTGCAGCTCGCCGCGCGCCAATGACGGTTTCAGAAGGTTGGAGGCGTCCATTGCCCCTTCGCCCTTTCCAGCGCCAACCAAGGTATGCATCTCGTCGATGAAGAGGATCACTTTGCCTTCAGCCGCGGTAATTTCGTTGAGAACAGCTTTAAGGCGCTCCTCGAACTCGCCACGATATTTGGCACCGGCGATCAGCGCGCCCATGTCCAATGCCATAAGCCGCTTGTCACGCAGGCTTTCCGGCACATCGCCGTTGACGATGCGCAGCGCCAGACCTTCGGCGATTGCAGTCTTGCCGACGCCAGGTTCGCCGATCAGGACGGGATTGTTCTTGGTGCGACGCGAGAGCACCTGAATGGTGCGACGGATTTCCTCATCGCGGCCGATCACCGGATCGAGCTTTCCCGTTCGCGCGAGTTCGGTTAGATCGCGCGCGTATTTCTTCAGCGCGTCATATGCATTTTCAGCGGTAGCACTGTCGGCCGTGCGGCCCTTACGCAGATCGGCGATGGCCTTGTTTAGATTCTGGGCGGTAACACCAGCGTCCTTCAGAATCTTTGCGGAGACCGTACCGGCTGCCGTTGCGAGCGCCAACAGGAGGTACTCGGCTGTGACGAAGCTGTCGCCGGCCTTCTTTGCCAACTGCTCTGCCGCATCGAAGAGACGCGCGGTTTCCGGTGCGAGATAAACCTGCCCGGAACCTTCGACAGTCGGCAATTGTGCCAGTATCCCTGCAACAGCGTCGCGTATGGCCTCAGGTCTGCCACCGGCTGCCGCGATCAACCTCGCCGCCAAGCCTTCCTCATCATCGATGAGGACTTTCAGCAGATGTTCCGGCGTGAAATACTGATGGTTGGAGCGAAGCGCCAACCCTTGCGCGGATTGCATGAACCCGCGCGCGCGCTCGGTGAATTTCTCAACGTCCATCTCTGCCTCTCAAGCCCAGGTCCAGGCCCCTGCTCAGCAGCCTAAGACGAGTCTCACGAATTTGGGCTACGGCCCCGTTAAGGGCACCGAACCCACGCAGAGTATCTGGGAACAGAGAGGCAAAAGAACAAGGGGAAAAGAAAACCGCCAAATACCGGACAATCTCCAGCCTACTCCTGGGTTTCCACTTCGTTACCCTCTTCGTCGCTGTCCCCGTCGTCGCTCTGCCCTTCCGTTAGCGAGAAGGACGGCGCGCTGCTCGGCGCCCCACCTGGCGGCTGGACAAAGGGTTGTTCGCCTGAGCCGTTTGGCGGGCGATACTGGGTATTCCCGTTATTTTGGCCGTTCTGCGCCTGATATTGCTGCGCCTGGGCTTGGGCCGCCGCCAAGATGCGATAGTAATGCTCGGCGTGCTGTAGGTAGTTCTCCGCCATCACCCGGTCGCCGGACGCATTGGCGTCACGAGCCAGCTGCAGATATTTCTCATAAACGTGCGAAGCAGAGCCGCGAATCTTTATCTCGGGGCCGTTGGAATCGTAGGTGCGGTTCGGGTTGTGACCGTTTCCGCCTCCACCTCCACCGCCGCTGTGTCCGTTATGACCATTCTGCGGCCTGCGGCCGCCTCTTCTCGAGCGTTTCACTGTTACCCCTTTTGGGTTCGCACGGCTGTATTCCGTCGCGCCGGTTACCGTCTACGACCGCTGGCTGCGCGCGCGCGTGCCGCGTTGCATTGAAAACATCCAGACTTTGTCTTTCGCTATGTCCAAGGCTTGACGCGTCCGACGCGTCGTCTCCGCCACAACAGCCACCATATCCATCGGCCATTCGGCGGGGTGCCTGTCCCCGGTCCGGGAAACTAGCGGGTCATCGTTGCTTTTCCAATACATTTTTCGCCACAGCGCAATGGGTTACTGGAGGCGCCTGGCGACCAAAACCCGCTGAATCCCTGCCAGATCCGCAACCACCCTCTCGATTTCAAGGCCTGCCTGGCTCAGAAGACTGGCGACTTCGTTGCTTTGTCCCGCCCCAATTTCGAGGAAAGCCTTGCCTTTGGGAGCCAGCAAACGAGCAATTTCCGGCGCCAAGGCACGATAGGCCTGTAGGCCGTCCGGTCCGCCGTCCAGGGCCTGAACGGGCTCATAACGAGCCACTTCGGGCTGGAGCCTGGCTAGTTTTGAGGTCTTGATATAGGGGGGGTTGGACAGGACGACATCGAAGGGCCCCGGTATCGCTTCAGCCCAGTCGCCCGCTTGGATGGCGCAGCGGCCTCCAAGACAGTGGCTCTCAATGTTACGAGCTGCATAAGTCTGCGTTTCTTTTGCTTTCTCAATACCTAAGCCGCGTGCATTCATAAATTCCTTGAGGAAGGCGACAAGTAAGCAGCCACTTCCTGTACCCAGGTCAAGGACGTTCAGGGCGTTGGAGCGGTCCGGGAACGCGGTAAGCGTGGCTTCGATGATTGTTTCGGTCTCGGGACGTGGAACCAGCACGCCTGGGCCGACCTGGAAATCCAGACTCCAGAATTCCTTACGCTGGGTGATATAGGCGAACGGCTCGCGTGCCTCACGCCGGGTTACAAGCGACTCAAAAAGAACACGGTCTCCGCGTGCATGCGCCAGCAGCAGGCGCGCATCCAGCCTAGGGTTATCTACGCCGGCAGCGGCAAGGCGGCGTACCGCATCGACCAGCAGTAAGTCGCTCACGCCTCGTCCGCTTCCAGTTCGGCCAGGCGGCTGGCCTGATCTTCGGTGACCAATGCATCGATGACGTCGCCAAGCTCGTCGCCCGAGATGATTCGGTCGAGTTTGTAGAGCGTCAGGTTGATTCGGTGGTCGGTGACCCGTCCTTGTGGGAAATTGTAGGTACGAATCCGCTCCGACCTGTCCCCAGACCCCACCATACTCTTGCGATCTGCGGCGCGGGCACTGTCGACACGCTGGCGCTCTATCTCGTAGAGCTTCGCTTTCAACATCTTCATGGCTTGGGCTTTGTTCTTGTGCTGCGACTTTTCTGTCTGCTGCGCGATGGCAATGCCCGTAGGTAGATGGGTGATGCGAACGGCGCTTTCAGTCTTATTGACGTGCTGACCACCGGCACCCTGTGCGCGATAGACATCGATGCGCAAATCCTTGTCATTAACGACGATGTCGACGTCTTCCGGTTCGGGAAGCACGGCGACGGTCGCTGCCGACGTATGAATGCGTCCGCTTGCCTCGGTGACAGGTACGCGCTGTACCCGGTGCACGCCGCTTTCGAATTTCAGCTTAGCGTAAACGCCGGTGCCAACAACGTCGAGTGTCGCGTCCTTGATACCGCCAAGATCGCTTTCGCTCATGGACATGAGCTCCGTGCGCCAACCCTGAAGTTGGCAGTAGCGCTGATACATGCCAAGCAGATCTGCCGCAAACAGCGCCGCCTCGTCGCCGCCCGTACCCGCACGTATTTCGACAATAGCCGACGAGGAATCCGCGGCATCCTTCGGAAGAAGCTTGACCTTCAGTTCGTGCTCAAGCTTTTCCATTCGCGGCTTGAGTTCCGCACGTTCCTGCTCAGCCAGTGAGCGCATTTCGGAATCGATCGAAGAATCGTTGGCCATTACGTCGGCCTCGATGAACTGCTTCTCGGCCGACCGATAAGCCTCCACGGCCGTGATCACAGGCGTCAGTTCCGCATGTTCCTTCGACAACTTTACATAAGCTCCGCCTGCCACACCGGAGGCAAGCTCAGCCTCAAGGGCATGGTATCGGTCCAGTAGACGTTCGAGTTTGGCCGTGGGAATCATAACGGCACCTTATCTACTCGCCCCTCGGCGGTGGAACGACAGATGCGCGGTGCATAGCTACTGAGCGGCTTCGAGAGTTTTGCCGCGCGTCGCTTCGATTTCAGCGGCCTTTTTCTCGCAAAGCTCGACGATATGCTCGACCAAGTCTTTGTTGTCGAGCCTGTACGCGATTTCGCCGTTGAGATAAATCTGACCATGCCCCTTGCCGGCGCCACCGCCGGTGAACCCAAGGTCAGTTTCGCGCGCTTCGCCAGGTCCATTCACCACGCAGCCGATGATCGACAGCGACATGGGGGTGGTGATGTGCTTCAGGCGCTCTTCCAGAAGCTTCACCGTATCAATCACGTTGAAACCCTGGCGCGCACAAGAAGGACAGGAAATGATGTTTACGCCGCGATGGCGGAGGTTCAGCGACTTCAGGATGTCGAAGCCGACACGCACTTCTTCCTCTGGATTGGCCGACAACGAAACGCGGATCGTGTCGCCGATGCCGCTCCACAACAGCATGCCCATGCCAATCGAGGATTTCACCGTGCCGGAAATCATGCCGCCCGCCTCGGTGATGCCAAGATGCAGCGGGCAGTCGATGACTTCAGCCAACGCCTGATAGGCCGCGACGGCGAGGAACGGATCGGACGCCTTCACTGAAATCTTGTATTCTCGAAAATCGTTGTCATCGAGAATCTTGGCATGGCTGAGTGCGCTCTCGACCATCGCCTCTGGGCACGGCTCGCCATAACGCTCCAACAAATCCTTTTCGAGAGAGCCTGCGTTGACGCCGATCCGCATCGAGCAACCATGGTCCTTTGCGGCCCTGATCACTTCTTTCACACGTTGGGCGCTACCAATGTTTCCCGGATTGATGCGGAGGCACGCGGCGCCGGCTTCTGCCGCCTCGATGGCGCGCTTGTAGTGGAAATGGATGTCGGCAACGATCGGAATATGCGAAGCTTTGCAGATTGCCTTCATTGCGGCTGTGGCGTCTTCGTCCGGACAGGAAACGCGCACGATATCGGCGCCGGCTTCCTCGACACGGCGAATCTGGTCGATCGTACCGCGAATGTCCGACGTGACCGTGTTGGTCATCGTCTGCACGCTAATCGGGGCGTCGCCCCCGACGGCCACCGAACCGACATGAATCTGCCGGGATTTACGCCTGTAAATATCGCGATACGCACGAACGCTCATGGCAACCTTTCGTCAGAAACCTAGTTAGCCAGAATGACCGTTATTGAAGCGATCCATTACCGATTGCGGATCGAGAGATAACGCCTCAACTGTCTCGTCACCCTTGCCGACAACGCCCATAGACTGGCCATCGAGATCAAGTTCAACCGATCCTGCGTCCGATGTGGTTAATGTTAGGCCGACGAGATTAGGCACTCTGTAGGTATCGCCGGGCTTCAGTGTCCGGTTGATGTAGACCATACCGTCCGGCCCCTCGATGAGAATCCGCGCTGCCTGCCGCATGCGCAGGATAACGCGCGGATTTTTATTCTGCTCACCATAGATCTGCCCCTGTGGCAGTGGCACCGCGGGAACGCCAGAAGGCTGAAGTCCAGTGGCGGAATTGTTATCTGCTGCTGCTGTGGGCGCTGGCGTCGTCTGCTCCGCGGGCGGTTGCGGTGCGAGTGTACCCGTGAAACCTGACTGCTGCTGCGGCGTTGTCGGCGTGGGCTGAGCGGACACCGGCTTGGGCGATGCGGTGACTGGCTTGGGTGCCAGCTGCTGGGGCGGCGGCGCGGTAATCGGTTCATTGAGCATGCGGTCAGCGGAGGTCGCCAGCTGATAGGCGCCGTAAAGGACAAGCACCAGTACGACGCCCGCGATAATCTTCCAGCCTTGGGGCAAACGGCGATGTTCGTCCTCATCAATGACCGTTACCGTTGGCGTCGCCTCATCGGTCCGGCCAGCAATCTCGGCTTTGAACCGCTCGACGCATTGGACGGCATCAAGGCCAAGGTAATCGGCATACGACCGGACAAAGCCAACAGCGTAAGTGCGCCCTGGCAAAGCTTCGATACGGTCTTCTTCCAGGGCTTCGAGGTGATCCTTCCGAATCTTCAGAACGCGAGAGACTGTCGCAAGGTCATCGCCGCGCCGCAGTCGCGCCGCGCGGAGGTCTTGGCCGACGGTCTCCAGTGGCGCATCGAGGTCGCCTGAAATTTCGCGCAGGTGGATGCGCCGGCGATTAAGCCCGCCTTCGTCGTCCAACGTGAGTCGCGTGACCTTTGTCATTAATCGCAAAATTCCCGCAGCAGCTGCGACCCGAATGCAGCGAAACTGCCATTATATGGGCTCAGTTACTAACTTAAAGCGCTGGCACAAGCTATGGGTGCCAAATCCAGAGTCCGCCGTAAGTCTACTGACCACCGCCCGCCGGCATGCCGCTCGATTTCTGAGCGCGTTCAAGCGTGTCCTGGGAGTTTGTCTCCAATTCCAGCCATTGTTTTTTGGTCTGACAAACCGTTTTTCCGCCAAGCCGGGTGCCCGTCGGAGGGGGCAGCCTTTTGCAAATAACCTGGTCGAGATCAGATACTTGGCTCTGCGACGTTGCCCCTGTGGGTGTGGGCGCCTTGTCGTCCGCCCATGCCGCTAGCGGCACAACGACCGCGGCTACAAACAAAGTGACCGGCCAACGCATCCTAATCTCCTGAACTGTAGGGATTTTACTGTATTTCCGGAAAAGTGCATTAGCAAGAAAGTTGCCACCGTTATCTCAACACAACTCCGCGTTCGGCCGCGAAAGCGGCAAGTCGGGTCCGCAAGGAATGGTCGGTTCTTCCGCATAGTTTTTCCACGAAAACGGAGATTTCCCCATAATTCAGGCTGCGGATCATCATTTTCACCGGCCCAATCTGGCCGGGAGACATGGACAAGGTCCGTAGGCCCAGCCCGATCAAAGCCATGGCATCCAGCGGCCGACCGGCCATTTCGCCACAGAGAGACACCTCGCCACCTCCTTCCGCGGCGCTTGTGATGATCTGCCGGATCAGGGTCAAGGCTGCGGGATTCAGCGTGTCGTACCGGCGGGCAACGCGCGGGTTGGTGCGGTCCACCGCGAATGCCAGAGACAGGAGGTCATTTGACCCAATAGAGACAAAATCGGCGCTGCGCATGATCTGGGGCAGCATGAATGCCAAGGCCGGTACTTCCAGCATGGCGCCGACCAGAACTTGGCGCGGCTGAGGCCGCGCCAAGGTGCGTGCCCGTTCCATCTCCCGGTCAATAAGCGCCCGCGCGGCGTTGAACTCCGCCACATCGCTGACCATCGGGAGAAGAATTCGCAGTACCTTCCCGGCCGCCGCCGTCAGCAGCGCCCGAGCCTGGTAACGAAGTAAAGCGGGGCGATCGAGCGCGATACGGATCGCCCGCCAGCCAAGGGCCGGGTTCTCTTCCCGTTCCCAGCGGGCGTACGGCAACACCTTGTCGCCGCCCAGATCGAGCGTCCGGAATACGACGAGCTTATCTCCCGCTGCATCCAGAACTTCTTTGTAAAACGCGACCTGATCAGCCAAGCGCGGCATCGTCTCGCCGATCATGAACTGCAGCTCGGTCCGGAAAAGCCCGATGCCGTCGGCGCCGGACTCCTGCAGATGAGGCATATCGAGCAGCAGGCCGGCATTCATCAGAAGCCTGATATGAACACCATCCTTGGTCACTGCTGGCAGATCGCGGATGCTCGCAAACTGTGCAACGCGATGGGCGCGCAGCGTGCGTTTGGCCTCGAACGCAGCGACAATCTCTCCGGCTGGCCGCAAATGCACTTCGCCGGTCTCGCCGTCTACCACAATCGAGTCACCTGCTCGCGAGGCGTCTGTGATTCCTTCAGCCGAACCAACGAGAGGCAGGCCCATCGCGCGAGCGACAATGGCGACATGCGAGGTCAGCGCACCTTCCTCCAGCACGATTGCCAACAACCGGTCACGGCCGTAGTCGAGCAATTCTGCCGGCCCCATCGCGCGCGCGATCAATATGGCGTCCGACGGCAAATCACGTACGGTGTCGTGACCGTCACCCGACAAGTGACGCAGAAGACGTCGCGCCAGATCGTCGAGATCATGCGCACGTTCACGCAAAATGGCATCGCCAAAGCGACTGACGCGCAGGCGCATCTCGTCTTGCACGCGTTCGACGGAGGCCTCGGCCGTGAGGCCGGTGCGCACGGCATCGCGCATGCGCTGACGCCAGCCTTGGTCATGCGCAAACATGCGGTAGGCTTCAATGACCTCACGACTTTCGCCGGTCAAATCCAACTCGCTCGAATCCAGCATGTGATCAACGGCGTCGCGCAGGCTACCGATAGCCTCCTCTAGGCGTACGAGTTCCTCTTGGGGATTGTCGGCAATCATTCGCTCGACCTTCACGCGCGGTTCGTGCAGAACGAGGTGGCCGACGGCGACGCCCTCTGACAGGCCCTCGCCGATGAATTTGCGCGGTCGATCGGGGCTCAGTTCCGGCTCGTCCAGCTCAGCAATGTTAAATAGGCCGCCCTGCGCCACAACTTCGGCCAGCACCATGGCGACGGTTTGCAGCGCCTCGACTTCTTCTTCGGCATATTGACGCGCGGCACGGTTCTGCACCGTCAGCACACCGAAGACCTGTCCGCCGCGCACGATCGGCACGCCCAGAAAGGCGTGGTACGGATCTTCTCCTGTTTCCGGTCGGTACGAGAAGTGTGGATCGCTTGGCGCGTCGCTAAGATTGACGGCTTCGCCGGTTTCGGCCACGAGCCCGACCAGACCTTCGCCTTCTTTCATGCGCGTGCGGTGGACGGCGGCGGGGTTCAAGCCCTCGGTGGCAAACAATTCCAGCACTTTACCTGCGCGCCGGAGATAGATCGAACAGACCTCCGCCACCATGTTCGAGGCAATAACGGTAACGAGCTTATCCAGACGCGTCTGCGCACTCGTTTGCTCGGCCATGATTTCGCGCAAACGGCGCAGGAGGACACGCGGGCCGCCTGCGGCGACCGGCGGCATCAGACGTCTCCTAGCGAGCGGCGCGTGTCGATCATGCTACGCCACGTCCAACTCGTAAGCCGAGTGCAGCGCGCGGACGGCCAGCTCTACGTATTCCTCGGCAATCAGCACGCTCACTTTGATTTCAGATGTGGAGATCACCTGAATGTTGATGCCCTTGTCCGAAAGGGTGCGGAACATGGTCTGTGCCACGCCGGGATGAGCGCGCATGCCGATACCAATGATCGAGACCTTCGCCACATTTCCGTCCGACGTGATCTCGCGATAACCGATGGTGGGCCCAGCCTTTTCCAAAGCGTCGAGAGCCCGCGCTAACTCGCTGCGTGCGCAAGTGAAGGTAAGATCAGTCCGCCGGCCGTCTTCCGACACGTTCTGGACGATCATATCGACGTTGACGCCGGCATCCGCAAGCGGTCCAAAAATCGCGGCCGCAATGCCGGGTCGGTCCGGGATCTTCATCAGCGATATCTTCGCTTCATCGCGCGAATAGGCGATACCGGTGACAGGCTTCTTTTCCACGATGTCTTCCTCGTCGCACAGAAGTGTGCCGCCCGCGTCGGGATCGAACGACGACAGGACGCGTACCGGCACACGGTATAGCATGGCAATCTCGACGGAGCGCGTCTGGAGCACTTTGGCTCCAAGCGACGCCATCTCAAGCATTTCTTCAAAGGCAATTTTTTCTAGCCGCCGCGCCTTCGGTACGATCCGCGGATCGGTGGTGTAGACGCCGTCTACGTCGGTGTAGATGTCACATCGGTCCGCCTGAATTGCGGCCGCCACGGCGACCGCGCTGGTGTCGGAGCCGCCGCGACCGAGCGTCGAGATGCGGTTATCGGGCGCGATGCCCTGGAAGCCCGCGACAACCGCCACCTGCCCTTGCCCCAGACGCTCGTTCATCAACGTGGGATCGATGGCTTCGATCCGCGCCGAGCCGTGCATGGCAGAGGTTCGCATCGGAATCTGCCAGCCCATCCAGGACCGCGCCGAGACGCCGATGGCGCCCAGCGCCACGGCAAGCAGGCCGGCGGTCACTTGCTCGCCGGAGGCGACCACCACGTCATATTCGCGGGCGTCGTGCAAAGGCGAAAGCTCGCGTGTCCAGCCGACAAGTTTGTTCGTTTCGCCGGCCATGGCCGAAACAACCACGGCTACTTGGTTGCCACGATCGACCTCTTTCTTGACCAGCGCCGCAACGTGGCGAATGCGATCCAGGTCGGCCACCGAGGTCCCGCCGAATTTCATCGCAATCTTCGCCATAGGTCCTGTCCGTTTGCGCGCCTGCCCGCCGCAGGTCATACATAGACGGCACTTGGTCCCCGCTCAACGCCGAAAGATGTCCATGACCGACGCACCCTCCATCGATCCGGCTGAGGTCGCGAAATTTTCTGCCATGGCGGCGGAATGGTGGGACCCGACCGGCAAATTTGGCCCTCTGCACAAGTTCAATCCGGTCCGATTGGGCTTCATCCGCGACACGGCCGGGGCCCATTTTCGACGCCTGGGCTTGAAACCGTTCCAAGGTTTGACTCTCTTGGATATCGGCTGCGGTGGAGGGTTGCTCAGCGAGCCGATGGCCCGGCTGGGATTTGATGTCGTTGGCGCGGACGCTTCGGAAAAAAACGTTAAGACCGCGGTCAGCCATGCTGTCTCGTCGGGCGTCGAAATCGACTACCGGGTGGCGACGGCCGAATCGCTGGCGGAGGATGGCCGCTCCTTCGATGTCGTCCTAAACATGGAGGTCATCGAGCATGTCGCCGACTTGGTGTCCTATCTCAAGGCTTGCGCGTCGTTGGTGAAGCCTGGGGGCTTGATGTTCGTGGCGACCCTGAACAAAACGCTGAAGTCGTTGGCGTTGGCCAAGATCGGCGCCGAATACGTCCTGCGCTGGCTACCACCAGGAACCCACGACTGGAGCCGCTTCGTCGAGCCCCAGAGACTTCATGCCATGCTCGAAGAGGCTGGTCTTAACGTGCTGAAGACGCAGGGGGTTATTTTTGATCCGCTGTCCTGGTCCTGGCGCCTGTCGAACGATGTCGACGTCAACTACATGGTCGTAGCGGAGCGTTAGTTCGCTACTTCATCGACGTCCGGCGGAAGGGCAGCCACATCGACCCCTTCCTCGATCAGGTCTTTGGCTTCCTTGAGTGTCGCCTCACCGTAGATGTGCCGCTCTTCGGTCTCGCCGTAATGGATCTTCCGCGCCTCTTCGGGGAATTTCGGGCCGACATATTCCGCGTTCTCCTCGACATATTTACGCATGCCGGAAACAAACTGGCGCATCTTCTTCAGTTCATCTTTCGCGGAGAGCGACTTCTTGGTGCCTGCCAGGGCCGGTGCCATCATGGCTTTCTCGACTTTGCGCGATGTGCACATGGGGCACGTCAATTTGCCATCCGTCGCCTGCTCGTCATAGGCCGCGCTATCCTTGAACCAGCCCTCGAACTCATGGCCGCGTCCGCATTTGAGATTATAAACAATCACGTGCCTGCGCCTTCCGTACTCGCCATTCTACAACACACGGGCGGTAAAAGCATGGGCGTGCAGCCGTTAACTTTGCGTCGTCGCAGCGAGGCGCTTTTCAAAGCAAACGCTCGTTGGCTCGTTGACATATGGCCCAAAGCGTTCGATCTCCATCCAGCCGCAGGAGCGATACAGGCTGATCGCCTCGGGCTGGCGCGTCCCCGTTTCCAGCACCGCATGCGAATACCGGCGCTTGACAGCTTCGGCCTCAAGAAAATCGAGCATGCGGCGCGCCAGTCCGCGCCCACGATGCGACGGAATGACATACATGCGCTTGATCTCGATCGCAGTTTTGTAGGGCCTGAGCGCACCACAAACGACCGGCGCATTGTCATCATAGCCGATCACAAACACCCCACCCGTCACTTCAAACTTCTCCGCTTCAATACCGTAAATGGACTCGGCCGGGTACCGCTCCAAAAGCTCGGCATCAAGAGCCGCAATCATCTTCTGAGCCGTAGTAGAATTCGCGCGTTCGATGCGGAAGGTCATGGCACCTCGAATGCGCGGTCGTGCTTGAGGTTCGGCACACGGCCACGGGCATCAGCGGCGAGCCCTGGGTCAATGTCCGCGACGACGACGCAGGGATCGGCCCCTGCTTCGGCCAGCACCTCGCCCCACGGTGCCACGATCAGCGAGTGACCATAGGTTTTGCGACCATTGGCGTGCGTGCCGCCCTGCGCAGGCGCAATCACAAAAGCACCGTTTTCGATGGCGCGGGCACGAAGCAGAACATGCCAATGCGCCTTGCCAGTGGTCTCGGTAAAGGCAGACGGAACGGTCAAAAGGAAGGCACCGGATTGCGCCATGGTGCGATAAAGATGCGGAAAGCGCATGTCGTAACAGATCGTGAGGCCGACTTTCCCCCAAGGTAGATCGGCGATCACCGCGCGGCCGCCACCGGCAACGGTATTGGACTCTCGATATTTCTCGCCCGACGGCAAATCGACGTCGAACATGTGGATCTTGTCGTAGCGGGCCGCAACGCCACCTTGCGGATTGAACAAGAAGGAGCGATTGGCGGTCTTCGAGTCACTTACCTTGATTGCAAGGGAGCCGATCAGGAGCCAGACGCCCAATTCCGCGGCAAGGGCGCTGAACATCGGCAGCGCGGGATCGGATTTTTCATCAAAGCTGCGCTCGAGCTTGGCCCCGCCGTCCGGTGCCATAAGTGTAGTGTTCTCCGGGGTGGCAATAAATTCCGCACCTTTTGCCTTTGCTTCACGGATCAGTGCTGAAGTAACGCTGATGTTCTCCGCGACGTCATCGGAGGAGCGAAGTTGCACACAGGCGGCACGAAAGCTGCTCATTCGGCTAGCAACGGATCGAGTTCGCCGGCTTGATCCAAAGCATAAAGATCGTCGCAACCGCCAACGTGGCGGTCGCCAATAAATATTTGCGGCACAGTGTACGCACCACTTGCCTTTTCCTGCATGTCCTTGCGGGCGTCGCCGTCCATATAGACGTCGATCTCGTCGAATGGGACGCCCTTTTTGGCGAGCAGCGATTTCGCGCGCATGCAGTACGGGCAGATCGGGGTGGTGTAGATTCGGACTTTAGACATGGGGAACACAATGATTGTGACCACCCCTTATATAGGGTCCGCCAGCGGGCGGACAACGCGGGCGAGCGCCAGGACAAATACCTTATTCGCCCCTGCTCGTTTCAGCGCCTTGGCACAGGCGCTGGCCGTGGCGCCGGTGGTCAGCACATCATCGACCAGGAGTATCCGCTTTCCGACTACGACGGGCTTGTATTTATCCTGCACGGTGAACGCACCACGGACGTTGCGCCGACGCGCGCTGGCCGACGGCATATCGCCCTGGCTGGGTGTTGCGCGGATGCGGGACAAGGCCAAGGGATTTGCGGCTATGCCGCCCAGGCGGGACAATGCGCGCGCCAATTCGGCAGCTTGGTTGTAGCGGCGCCGCCAAAGCCGGATACGGTGCAACGGCACGGGCACCAAGAGGTCGGACCCGGCCAGCAGCTCGCGACCGGCCCGCTCCAGCCAGCGCCCAAAGGCTGGAACCAGGTCCAGGCGGTCCGCATACTTAAGGGCCAGAACCGGCCGGCTGCTGGTGTCGTCGTAACGAAGGACCGCACGCGCCTTATCGAAGGCTGGCGGATGTGCATGGCACGCGGCGCAGAGCATCTCACTGCCCGGGTCAACCTCGAACGGTAGCCCGCAAACAGCGCAGACCGGCCCGTCCAGGAAATGCAACGCCTGCCAGCAATCCGGGCAGAGAGCCCCAGGCTCGGAAACCTGCTCACGGCAGCCGATGCACACAGGCGGATACAAAATATCGAGAACCTGGCGCCCCGCCCGGCGCCAAGCACTCCCGATCACGGTAATCATTTTGCTAGTGTAGCGCGATGACGAACGCACCGCCGCGCCTTTTCGATACCCATGCACAGGCTCTCTACCGCGCCCGAGCGGCGCGGATGGCCGGCGACCGCTTCCTTTTGCAGGAGGCGCTAGAGGGCGTTGCGGCGCGTCTCGCCCCTGTGAACCGGCACTTCAAGGCAGGTATCGCAGTCGATGGGCGCGCCGGTGGGTTCCTGAAGGATACGGCGGCGTTATGGCACGTCGCCTCGTTCGACGACGGCGAACGGCTTGATGCCGGCGACGGCGGTTATGATCTGGCGGTCAGTGTCCTGTCGCTGCACGGGATGAACGATCTGCCCGGGGCTCTGGTGCAGATACGCAGGGCCCTGAAGCCGGATGGATTGTTCGTGGCCGCGCTGTTCGGGGGCGCGACCCTGACAGAGCTGCGGGACGCCTTCGCCGCCGGCGAGCTCGAAACACTGGGCGGCATCAGCCCGCGCGTGGCGCCGTTCGCAGATGTCCGTGAGCTTGGCGCATTGCTGCAGCGCGCCGGCTTTGCGCTACCGGTAGCCGACGTCGAACGCACGACGGTATTGTACCGCGACTTCGGCACGCTGGTGCGCGATCTGAGGTTGCTGGGTGAAGGCAATGCTCTGGCGGAGCGACGGCGCACGCTGTCGCGCCGGACGTTGCAGGCCGCGCTGGCGCATTATGCCGCGAAGCATGCCGAGCCCGACGGCAGGCTGCGCGCAACCTTCGACATCGTTTATCTGACAGGCTGGGTACCGCACGAAAGCCAGCAGCAGCCGCTGAAACCCGGCAGCGCAAAGGCGCGCCTGGCCGAAGCACTGGGAACGGTCGAACACAAGGCGGGCGACAAAGCGAAGCCGCGCTAGTCCTTCAGGAACGCGGCGGTCTTGGGATTGGAGGCGAGAGCCTGGCGCTCTTCGCTGCTCGGCAGTGCCGGCTTATCGCGCTCGACATTGACCATGCAGAGGAACCCCAGCGGTAGGTCGGCATTGGCGCGGAATTGGTGCCAGGTCCACGGCTCGATCGTAACCAGGTCGTTGGTTTCGATCTTGTGTACCGTATCGCCGATCAGACACTCGCCGCGGCCGCGAAGGATCAGCACGGCGTGCATGTGCTCATGGCGTTCGAGTGTCGAATAGCCTCCCGGCGCCATCTCGAAGTAACGCAGCTCGCATTTGATGGCCGGATCGCGGAACAAGGTCTGGCGGGTGATGGCCTTGAAGGGGGCGCTGCCCTCTTCCTTGTACGCCAGCAGATCCGTGTCTTCCCAGCGGAAGGCATCAAAACGACGGACAGGGCTCTTTGCGGTCATGACGGTTGTCCCGCCCGGTAGTTGCGCACGGCATCGACATAGCGCGCGGTCTCGGCGGTGATGCGTTCGCGCGTCGACAGCAGGCTGCCGCCGATCAGCAGCATGACATCGGGACCGAAGAAATCCAGCATCTCCTGCACCCGCTCGAGCACCATGCCGCCAGCCGGAACCGGCACGCAGGGTTTGACGCCGGACCAGTCCTGCAAGGCAAACCCGGACACCCGCTTGCATTCCTCGGGCGTATAGCCGAAGCGGCCACCGTAATTGGCGAACACCGTCGCATCGGAGCCCAGCAAGCGGACGAACTTGCCCAGAAGGAAGGACGGCATGATGCGCGAGGCGCCGGCCATGGTCGGATGGGTCATGAAGGCGAAGTCGGGATTTTCCTTCACCATCGTCTGGAACGTGTCGACGCCGGCGATCAGCGGCGCGATCAGCACGGTATCCAGGCCGCAGGAACGCGCCAGCGCGATCTGCCGCCGCATGGAATCCAGATTGCCGCAGAGGCTCGGCAGATAGCGCGTCGGAAGGCCGGTCCGCGCCGCGGCTTTGGCCACCGCCTCCGCGCAGGCCGGCACGCGCTCGGCAAACGGGCTGTAGGTCTGGTCGGCCAGGCCGTGATCGTCCTTGAGGTAGTCGATGCCGCCGGCGGCGATCTGGCCCGCGAGCTTGGCGAGCGCGGCGGGCGTCGAGCCTTGCGGCTTCAGCGCAGAACAGGTCAGCGCCCGCCTGGGCGCGTTGACGCGGGCGCGCAGGCCGTCGAGACCATGGCGCGGGCCGCCGAACGCCTCAGCGAACTCGGGCGGGAACACGGCATCCACCAGGACCGTATCGTCCTGCATGGAGGTGTTGCCGAAGATCATGTTGAGCGTCTGGCCTGCCGCCATGCCTGTGGTGATCGACGCCAGGCCGATCCGCACCTCGAAGGTGCCGTCGCCCATGTCCTTGATGTCGTCGACGCGGCCCAGCGTTTCGCGGAGCACATAGGGATCGTCGATCGGCTCGACCGGCATCTCGACGCTCTGCTCGACGGCGATGCCCTTCGCCCGTGCGGCGATGGACTTGGCGTCGCTGCGGACCCGGTAAAGGACTTCAATTCTGCTGCTCATGGGTCCGACCATATGGTCGGCGGCGCGGCGTTGCGCAAGCGATTTTAGAACGTGATGGCGGCGAGCATGGCCTTTATGCTCGTGCCGATCGTCGACAGGCCCGCCACGATGGCGATGGAGACGAGGCTGGCGATCAACGCGTATTCGATGGCCGTGGCGCCGCGGCTGTCGCGGAGGAATGCCATCACAACAGATCGCGCAGCATCGGGATGAGCGGGATGTCCGCAGGCGTCAGCGGATAATTCGCCATGTCCTTGGGGCGCACCCATTTGATCTGCGGATGCTCCAGCGGCTGGGGCGTGCCCTCCCACCGGCGGCAGACGTAAAGCGGCATGAGCAAATGAAAGTCCGCGTAGCTGTGCGACGCAAAGGTGAACGGCGCCAAACAGGGCTCCTTCACCTCGATCCCCAGCTCCTCGCGAAGCTCGCGGATCAGTGCCTCTTCCGGACGCTCGCCCGGCTCCAACTTCCCACC